>JAYTMG010000680.1:0-1093 GCA_043728745.1 Verrucomicrobiaceae bacterium | reverse complement strand
GCAAGCGGAGCGCGACACCGCTTTCGACAGGTCTGGCGCGTGCGAAAGCGGTGTCGCGCTCCGCTTGCCACCGCACTCCAAAATGCCCGGCAGAAATTTGATGCGTGAATTCAGATGCACCTTCGTGGCGGACTTTGCATGAGGCATTTTAAATTTCTGTCATCTCAAGCTGCGTAGCTAGGCCCGCCGCTTGCTGTCCACGAAAGCCCAGGCCGCGCCGAGCAACAGGCCGGAGGTGTGCGCGGTATTTGCAATGGGGCCGACCAGTCCCGTGAAACAAAGGCCAAACCAGATCATCGCCCAGATGAGACTCTGCCGATCCAGCGCGAGGCCGGCCGCCGGATCGAATCTTCCGCGCACCCAGCAGTAGCCGATGAGCGCGTAGTTCACGCCTGACATGCCGCCGAAAAGCGGGCTGCCCCCTATCCAATACTGCGCCGTGTTCGAGAATGCGCCCACGACCAGCACGAAGGCCGCGAAGTAAATCGAACCCAGCCGCGCCTCGAACAGGCTGCCCGTCCGTTGCAGCCACATCATGTTGAACAGAATGTGCCCGATGAGAATTCCGCCGGTGGGAAAGTGGATCAATATGGGCGTGACCAGCCGCCACACTTCGCCGCTGCGCAACGCGCCCCAGCCGCGCGTCCACTGCACGCTGTCGCCGTCCACCGCAATGGGCGTGAAAAACAAAATCGAGAGACGCTCCAAATCCTCGCCAAACTTCGACGCCAGGAAGATGCCCACGCAGGCGAAGATCAGCCCATACGTCACCACGCCGAAGCCGTGGCTCGTCAGACCGGGCAGCAATTTTTTCCCGCTCACCACGCGCTTGCGATACGCCGCGTCGTCAGCCTTTGCCTGCTCGCGCAATTTCCCGGCGGGCGAGCCGGCTTGATACTTCGCGTCCTGTGGATTCGTGCGGAACTCGGCGAGCAACTGCGTGGCGGTGGCGACGTGATCATCCGAGCGCACCCAGACGGCCCACTGGCTGCCCTCGCGCTCGAACTCGGTTTCAATCTGCTGCACGTAGAGAAAATCTCCGAAAATCCGCGCGTCCTTGTCGTTGTCGAGATGCCCAATCAGTCGCATGTGG
>JAYTMG010000679.1:0-2427 GCA_043728745.1 Verrucomicrobiaceae bacterium | reverse complement strand
AGCACAGTCCGTCCCGGCTGTGGGGCCAACGGGCGTCCCGCCCGTTGCAGGCCGACAGCAGCCGGGACGGCTACTGGCCCCACAGCCGGGACGGACTGTGCTACATCACGCAGCGGTCACACCCCTTGTGACTCGTGAGTGGTGACTGGTCGCAAGCGTGTTGGCGTGGTTTCCCGCTTGCGACTAATCGCCTCTCACTAGTCACAAATCACCGCCGATAAACACGCTGGCTTACCATCACACGACGACTGACAGAGCACTAGATACGGCGCGGACTGAAACTGAAAGCGGGTAATAGCAAAACAATAGTTCAGCAAACTGAGCTATTGCCTGCCAGCCCCTACCGCACGTCCTCTAGACCCAAAACGCCAAGATTTTTTCTCCCACTGACGTCCCGAAACCGCTACGAGCCAACTTTCTGCCTCCCTCGCACGTCCGTTGACCGAAAAAAGCCAACTCGGAGCCTCCCACGCACATCCTTCCACCGCAAAAAGCCGACTCGCAGCCTTTCACGCACGTCCTCCGACCGCAAAAAGCCGACTCGCAGCCTTTCGCGCACGTCCTCTGACCGCAAAAAGCTGACTCGCAGCCTTTCGCGCACGTCCTCTGACCGCAAAAAGCCGCGTTTTTGAACCTGTTGGACGCCAAAAATGAGCAAAAACAGCTAGTCTAGCCAACGATCACGCCAATGACCCACACTGGGAGGTTATGGGAGACGCTTCGCGGCTGTATTTTGTTAGCCTCGCCTTGAGCGAAGGCGCGGAAAGGAGCGGGGCTTTCATAGCCCCGTCTGTCCCGACATGTCGGGACAGCAAAGTCCGCCGAACGCTCGGCACGCTCTCTTCCAAATGATTGTCCCGACAGGTCGGGACAGCAGGGGCTATGAAAGCCCCGCTCCGATTCGTCGCTCGCATCAGGCGAGATTATCCTGATACGGGCCGGGACGGCCCCCTCCTTGAGCTAACCAGATACACGGGACAATATCCTCACCAATGTTGTCTAAATGGGCCGCGGGTTAATAGTCGCAAGCAGCGAGCTGCTTTCTGCGGCTTACAGCCCGAGCAAGAGCCGGTGCGGCTGTTCGAGGCCTTCCTTGATTTTGATGAGGAACGTCACGGCTTCCTTGCCGTCCACCACGCGGTGGTCGTAGCTCATCGCGAGATACATCATCGGGCGGATGACCACGACGCCTTTTTCCGCCATCGGGCGTTCCTGGATTTTGTGCATCCCGAGGATTCCGCTTTGCGGCGGGTTCAAAATGGGCGTGCTGAGCAGGCTGCCGTAAATGCCGCCGTTGCTGATGGTGAAGACGCCGCCTTGCAGGTCTTCGATGGTGATTTTTCCGTCGCGTGCTTTCACCGCGTAGGCGGCGAGGTCGCGCTCGATGTCGGCGAATGATTTGTCCTTCGCGTTGCGGATGATGGGGACGACGAGTCCGCGCTCGGTGCCGACGGCGACGCCGACATCGTGGAAATGATTTTGCACGACTTCATCGCCATCCACGCGGACGTTGATTTGCGGGACGGCCTCCAGCGCGGCGACGGTCGCTTTGATGAAAAAGGACATGAAGCCGAGTTTCACGCCGTGCTGGGCGAGGAACGCTTCGCCGAGATCTTTGCGCAGTTTCATCACGGCAGACATATCAACTTCGTTGAACGTGGTGAGGATGGCGGCGGTGTGCTGGGCCATGACGAGCTGCGCGGCGATTTTGCGGCGGAGGGGCGACATGCGTTTGCGCGTAGTGCGGCCATCGGTGGCGGGGGCGACGTTTTCCGAGACGGTGGCGAGGGATAAATTGGCGGACTCGACGGCGGCGGAGATGCTCAGCGGCGCGGAAATCGGGGCGGGCTCGGCAGGCTTCGCGGCGGGCTTTTTTTCGGCGGCGGGTTTAGCGGGGGCGGCTTTTGGGGCTTCTGTTTTCGGGGCGGGCGCGGCACCAGTGGCGTCGAGGGTTGCGACGACTTGGCCGATTTGCACTTCGGCGCCCACGGGGGCGAGGATGTGGAGGATGCCGGCGATTTCGGCACCGACTTCGCTGGAGACTTTGTCGGTTTCCAGCGTGAAAAGAGCGTCGCCTTTCGCGACGGCGTCGCCTTCGTTTTTGTGCCAAGTGGAGATCATGCCACTGGTGATGGATTCGCCGACGGACGGAATTTTGACTTCGAGACTCATAAAAATAGAAAAGCGGGTGGCGGTGTTATCCCGCTACCCGCCACCCCGGCAACCGCAAACGGAAATTTCGTAGAGATTCTCGGGTCGTGCGGTCCCCGGACGCGGCGGCGGATAGCGTTGGGGAAGGAGCGGCGGGTGGAACCTTCCCCCGGCCTCGAATTAATTCTACTTTGTTACTTGCGCTGAGGCACCGCGAGATTGGCCCGCGAAAAACGCAAAAAAGCGCGAAATGGGAAATCCTTTCGCGTCTTTTCG
>JAYTMG010000678.1:0-2713 GCA_043728745.1 Verrucomicrobiaceae bacterium | reverse complement strand
GGATTGAGGGCGTATGGATTGATGCAGAAGCCTGAGCTGATTGCCTACGACTATCTCGTGAGGAAACGAATGAAGCCCCAATCCGTGGACGATCGGATGGTTCTGATCGGGATGACCGAGCAGGACCTTCGGGACTACGGATATCCATTGAATGACCGCCTGCTCGCCGAAGTGCTGCGAAAGATCGACTCCCAAGACCCAGTTGCCATCGGCCTGGACCTTTACCGCGATCTACCCGAGCCGCGAAACCGCGATTTCATCACGGAGCTTGATTCGGCACTGACGGAACTGGAGTCGGTCATCGCAATCCGCCGCTACGGCCAAATTGACGCGCCCCCGGCGCTCGATACTGAGAATGGCCGTAAGCGGATATCGGTGAATAACCTTCCTAAAGATGGTGAAGTCGATGGGGTCTATCGACGCGGTTATCTGTTCTGGGAGGAGGAGGTGAAGGATGGCAAAAACACTACAATTCCGAGCTTTAGTCTCTCGCTGGCGACAGCGTACCTTGCAGAGCACTACGTAGGGCAAGAAGAGGCAATCGACGCCTATGGCAGCAATATCCTGAAACTCGGGACAACGATCATTCCGCGACTTGTGCCGAATGCCGGAGGGTATGCAAATATAAGTGTTCCAAGCTACCAGTATATGGTTGATTTTGAGTCTCCGTGCAAATTCTTGAAGGCGGGCGCCGAAGCGCGTCAAGGCGACGACCAGAGTGGGGAGGATACACCACACGATTACAGCTTCGATGAGGTGTTGCGTGGCAAAGTTCCGGCGAATGCGCTGGCTGGGAAAATTGTGTTCGTCGCGACAGTGATGCAGAGCATCAAAGATAGTAATCCGACGCCGATTCACGATAACCTTCGCGGCGTGCAACAGCACATGATGATGACGCATCAACTCCTCGAAATAGGCTTCGGCAGATTGAAACCCATGTCGTCGTGGCCCGAATGGGCGGAGCTGTTGTGCATTGCTGTAGCAGCACTGTTGGGCGGTGTCGTCGGGCTGTTTTTGCATTCGCCTTGGCGATTCGCGCCCGCGATTATGATACTGCTGGCGCTCATTGCGGCCGCCGGTTGGTGGGGATTTCAATCGCGAATTTGGATTCCCGTCGTCGCGCCAATCCTCGCGTGTGCGGTCGCTGCGGCTCTGGTAGTCTCGGTTGTCGCGTATTTTGAGGGGGCGGAGCGGGGGATGATGACGACGATCGTTTCGAAGCACATGTCCGGCCCGGTGTTGGATGCACTGATGGAGCAGCGCGAACAGTTTCTCGAAGGCGGCCGCCTTAAACCACAACGGGTCGTGGCGACAGTTCTTTTTACGGACCTCAAAGGGTTCTCCACTACGTCCGAGAAAATGGATCCCTCAACGCTGATGGATTGGATGAATGATTACTTCAACGGAATCGCATCGCACGTCGATGAGTGCGGTGGGATCATCAATAAGTTCATCGGTGACGCGATTATGGGAGTCTTTGGTGTGCCTGTCGCGCGGACGACGGAAGCGGAAATGGACCTCGATGCGAGGAACGCTGTGGAATGCGCGCTGGCGATGCGCGCGGCGCTGCAAAAACTAAACGCGGGATGGCTCGAAGAGGGGCGCCCGACCACGGCGATGCGCATTGGTATTCACACCGGCCCCCTCGTTTCCGGGAGCGTGGGGAGCGAGGCTCGATTGGAGTTCACTGTGCTCGGCGATACGGTGAATACTGCCGCCCGGCTGGAAGGTGCGGGCAAGGATTTCGCGGAAGATGTGGAGGCAGCGGCATGCACGATTCTTATTAGTGATGCCACTTGCAAGCGTCTGCATGGTGATTATGTTACGCGCTTGCTGGGGCCGCTGAGCTTGAAAGGGAAAGCCGATCAGGTTATCGTTCACAGCGTCATTTCATCCACCAAAGAACTAACCGCATAATGAAAGCCGCAATCGTCGTATCACTCGTAGCATTCACAGCGTTGGCGCAGGAGGCTCCCGCGCCGGCCCGACCCAAGCCAAGCCGCACCCCGATAAAATACACCCCGCCGCCGTCCTTGACCACCGGGATTCGTGCTGATGGCGACGGTGGCTCACGCGCAGGTGGCGCGAAGTTGCCTTCGCTCTCCGTGCTCACTCCGGACCACGTTGCTTTTACCACGCAGGCGCAGCCGTCGCTGTTTTGGTTTCAGGATGGACCGGCTCCGAAAGGCGTGAATGCGCGATTTGAGCTCACGCTCGTCGATCCGAAAAACCCGAAGCCCGTGCTGAAAGTCGGGAATGCGCTCAGTTCACAGCAGGACGTTGGGCCTGGTGTTCGCCGCATCCAGCTTGCCCGGCATAACGTCAAACTCGATCCCGGCGTTGCTTACAAATGGAGTGTCGCCCTCGTGCCTGATTCGAAAAACCGATCGCAGGATCTTGTCGCGAGCGGAGCGATCAAAATGATTCCGCCTTCGCCAGAACTTACCGCAGAGCTTGCAAAAGATGATGCCGATAAAGTGTCCGCCTTCGCGGCAAAAGGCGTCTGGTACGATGCGCTCACCGCGCTCTCCGACCAAATCGATGCCGCGCCGAAAGACGCCACGCTGCGAGCCGCGCGTGCCGATTTGCTCCAGCAAGTCGGGCTGAAAGCGGCCGCTGAATTTGAACGCAAGAAGTAACCTCACCCTTAATCAACCAACACACCACTCGCTATGATCGAAGTCTTAGAATCCCGCATCGCCCCCGCAAACCT
>JAYTMG010000677.1:0-1267 GCA_043728745.1 Verrucomicrobiaceae bacterium | reverse complement strand
TTGAGCTTCGCCTTGCGGCGAGACTTTTGCGTTGGCGTCTCGAATGCACGCAGACGACGCACTTCATCCATGATTCCTTCGGACTCGAGCTTGCCCTTGAGGCGCTTGAGTGCGCGGTCAATGGGTTCTCCTTTACGGACTTGTACTTCTGGCATTTGGTAATTTCCCTCCTTTCGATGGCTGGTTGCAGTTCTAAAAATGGACGCGCAGACTATGAACACCCCGCCGCCCCGTCAATGAGTGTTTTCGGCCAATTCGGAGCAAAGAAGCAGCATCCGGCGTCGATCGTTCGGTGGTGGGGGAATGACGAATGACGAATGACGAATGACGAATGACGAAACGCAAGCGTCGGCCGTAATCAGCTCGCTTGCGTTTCGTCATTCGTCATTCGTCATTCGTCATTCGTCATTCGTCATTCGTCATTTGATTCCCCCTCATTCAACACGAGCGCAACTCCCCCGCAGCCCTACGGCTGCTGCGGCGTGATGACTTGATAGAACCTCTGCGGAGCGTTCACGGGTGGGGTGTCGATTGCGGTGAGCGGGCCGCTGGCTGCTTGCACCGGGAAGTGCTGGAGCACGGTCCATGTTGCAGACGTGAGATCGTTTTTGTAGCGGACCGTGTAGCTCTTGCCTGCCACTGCGTTAAACGTGATGGCGTATTCGCCGACGTTTGCGGTCGTCGTGGTGGCGGCGGTGAAGCGGCTGGTTGCGTTCTGCGGATTGGTACCGGCGGTGTATTCTTGTGCGTTCGTCTGGCCGTCGCCATCGGCGTCGAGCGCGGCGTCGAGGGGATCGTTGGCGTTGAGTCCGTTGGCGATTTCGTATGCATCGGGAAGTCCGTCCATGTCGGCATCGCCGAGGACGGTCCATGTGCGGGTGACGGGAATTTCCTGCCAATCGCCGCCGCTGTTCTGGCCGAGGACTTCGAGGGTTTGGGTTCCATCAACGAGGCCGATGAGGGTGATGGGCGTCGGATTATCGTACATCGTGGCGCTGAATGGTCCGCCGTTGAGCACGGATGCGGTGACGAGCGGGACATTCGCACTCCATGCGCCGCCATTGAGCCGCCATTTATAAACCCAGATGCCAGGCCCGGCGACGTTGAGCGTGGCACTGCGACTCGCGGTGGTGCCGACGGGCCCACCGCTCACGCTTGCGCCGAGGGAGACGGATGCGCCCATATCGATCCCGTTCGGCCCGGTCCCGCTGGCGGGCGATCCGGACTGAAGCTGAAGCGAAGCGCGGATCGTCGTGTAATCAATGCC
>JAYTMG010000676.1:0-1240 GCA_043728745.1 Verrucomicrobiaceae bacterium | reverse complement strand
GGCACGTCCTTTGGAATGACGATGACCTGCGAGCCGACCGTGAACGTCGCGAAGCGCGCCATGACAAATGCCTCGCCGCGCTGCCCGGCGGTGACTCGGCCGTTGCGGTCGATTTTCGCCGAGGTGTCGTTGTTCGATTGGAAAAGGCAGAGGCTCGTGACGTCGCGCATCGAGCCATCGGAATACTTCGCGCGGACGGTCATGCGTTGCGCCGAGCCTTCGCCTTCGAGCACGGCCTGCCGTGGCAGGATTTCCATCGAGACGGGCACGATGACTTCCGGCGGGTCGTTCGGCACGCCGGCTGTCAGCCAGCGCACGAACGTCTGGTATTCCGGGTCGCCTTTTTTGAAAAGTTCGCCACCGGTGTGGTTCACAGCGTTGATACTTTTGAGCACCATCAGCGACTCCTCGGGCAGCGCGAGATTCACGCGGCGCGCGGCCATTTCGCGGGTGATGCGCTGGTGGTCGCCATCCGGGTCGAATCCGAAAAGCGAAAGGCGGAAGCCGTCCTTGCCGCGGGCCGCGCCGTGGCAGTTGCCGGTGTTGCAACCGGTGCGCATAAACACGGGCATCACGTCATTTTTGAAACTGATGGCCCGCTCCACAACCGCGTCCTTCACGCTCACGGGAACGGTGAGCGCCTTGTCCTGAAACTCAATCCTCAGCTCCGTCGCGCCATCCGCAGCGGGCGTGATAAGCCCATCCGCCATCTTCACCAGCGCGGGATTTGCGAACGTGTATTTCGCCTCCGCCGTGATGTCGCGAGTGACGCCGTCGCTAAACGTCGCTTGCACGACCATACTCTGCCGGTCGCGTGCGTGGAGCAGCGCGACGGAGTCAGGAAAGACCTCGACCTTCGCGAGCGTGCGGTCGGCAAAAGCTGGAGCCGCGATGGCGATGGTCGCGGCGAGGAGCGAGAAAATGCGCTTGTAAATGTTCATGATGAGTTCGGTGCGGAGCGGATTGCGGTGGGCATATCAGCCGCAACGCAAGGTAGATGCTGAAAACAGGGCAATCATTAGGACGTGTTTAAGCGCGCTGCTATTTTTATCTCCACCGAACGGCGTGCTTCCGCCATCGGGATGAATCCACCCGACTGCAACCGTCATTGAGATTGGGAATTCTCGCGAACGGGGAGCCAGCAGCCGGATTCGAACCGGCGACCTGATGATTACAAATCAACTGCTCTACCAACTGAGCTATGCTGGCGCATCCTTGAAGGCGGAACCTTCAGGGCCGG
>JAYTMG010000675.1:0-1692 GCA_043728745.1 Verrucomicrobiaceae bacterium | reverse complement strand
GAAAAAATGTCCCGCGACCGCTGGCAAGTCTTCGACCGTCGATACTCGCTAGGAAAGCTCACGAAGCTCTGGCTCGTCCTGCGCGGAATCCTCGGATAGTGCGCGGTCAGCGGACGGGAAACGGGAAACGGGAAACGGGAATGACGAATGACGAATGACGGGCGTCATTCCCCATTTCACGCCCCCTCCTCCTCCGACTTCCACGGAACATAATCCGCCACGAATCGGCGGCGGAATTCGGCGAATGTTCCGGCCTCGATGTGGTCGCGGATTCGCTGCATGAGATTTAGGTAAAAATGCAGGTTGTGGAGCGAGATGAGACGGAGCCCGAGGATCTCGTTTGCCTTCACCAAGTGCCGCAGATACGCC
The DNA here is from genome assembly GCA_043728745.1 of Verrucomicrobiaceae bacterium. GTDB lineage: Bacteria > Verrucomicrobiota > Verrucomicrobiia > Chthoniobacterales > Chthoniobacteraceae > SXWH01. The sequence goes on along the minus strand of JAYTMG010000675.1, from coordinate 1,323 downwards.
CGCGAAAAATTGCGGCAGCAATAGCATTCGCAGTTTTCTTCGAGCGGCTTCTCGTCCATCGCAAACTCTGCGTTTTTGAGGTTCCGCGTTCCGGTTTCCGTGAAGGCTGTGCCGTTGCGAGCGATGCGTGTGGGCAGCACGCAATCGAACATATCCACTCCGCGCGCGACCATCTCCACGAGCTGCGGAGGCGTGCCCAGGCCCATCGCATACCGCGCACTCGTCGCGGGCAAAAATGGCTCTGCGCTTTCCACTGCTTTCATCATCTCCGGCTCCGGCTCGCCTACGCTGACACCGCCGATGGCGTAACCGTCGAACCCGATCTGCACGAGCGCCTCGGCGCTCTCGCGGCGCAAGTCCGCGAAGCTGCTTCCCTGCACGATTCCGAACTTCAGCCCCGGCGTCTCGACTTCCTTGCACATGCGCGCCCATTTTAGCGTGAGCGCCAGCGATTTCGCGGCGTAGTCGCGCTCGCAGGGGAATGGCGGGCATTCATCAAACAGCATACAAATATCGCTGCCGAGCGTCGCTTGGATTTCCATCGACTCGCGCGGCCCGAGGAACATCGGCGAGCCATCGAGATGATTTTGGAAATGGACGCCCTCGGGCGTAATCTTGCGCAATTTTGCCAGCGAAAAAACCTGGAAGCCGCCGCTGTCCGTGAGGATCGGCCCGTCCCACGCCATGAATTTATGCAGCCCGCCGAGCTTCTTCATCACCTCCATGCCGGGACGCACGAAAAGGTGATACGTATTACCGAGAATCACCTGCGCCTTCAGCTCGCGAAGCTCCAGCGGCGACACGGCTTTCACCGTGGCCTGCGTGCCGACGGGCATAAAAATGGGCGTCTCGATGACGCCGTGGCGCGTCACCAATCGGCCACGGCGGGCCTTGGAAGAATCATCAGTTTTGAGCAGCGTAAACATTGGCGCGGAGGAAATGCGAAGACGCGCCAAAGCAGAAGGACGAAGTTGCGGGAACGTCCGTTTTTCCGCACCGCGCACCCCAATCAACTGTGATTGACGAAAAAAAAAGCACTCGCCGCTTGGCAAGCGCGTGCAGCCCGCTATTTTCCCGCCCCTTTCCACTTTTCCGAATACACATGAACGTCGAATTTGAAGCTCTACCAAACTGCCTCGCAACACTGAAGATCTCCGTCGCCCCTGACGCGGTGAAGAAGACAATGTCCGAGGTCGGCAGCAACTACACGAAATACGCAAAGCTGCCCGGATTCCGCGCTGGCAAGGCTCCCCGCTCGGTCATCGAGCGGAAATTCTCCAAGGAGATCAAAGAGGAAGTCACCAAGCAGGTGCTCTCCGACGG
>JAYTMG010000674.1:0-2796 GCA_043728745.1 Verrucomicrobiaceae bacterium | reverse complement strand
ACGTCCTATTTTTACGCGGTCTATGATGGCGGGAAACGGCTCACGCCCGAGGACGAATCGTATCGTTTTACCACGCACCCGAAAGCTGGCACTGAGGGGTCCGTACGCTTTTGGGTCATTGGCGACGGCGGCACGGGGCGCAGCGAACAAGCGGCGGTGCATGATGCGATGCGTAAGACGGTGGAGAATGAAAAGCACCCGCTGGATTTCTGGATTCACGTCGGCGACATGGCTTACACCACCGGGAAGGACAACGAATTCCAGACACGCTTTTTCAAGATGTACGACAGCACGCTGCGCAACAAAGTGTGCTGGCCGGCGATGGGGAATCACGAGGGCGGCACATCGAGCGGGAAGACGGGTGTGGGGCCGTATTACGATGCTTATATAGTGCCGACGCGCGCCGAGGCGGGCGGTTTGGCATCGGGCACGGAGGCTTACTATTCGTTCGATTACGCGAATATTCATTTCGTCTGCCTCAACTCGCACGACCTCAGCCGCAAGCCCGGCGACCCGATGGCCAATTGGCTGAAGGCAGATCTCGAAAAGGCGAAGGCGAGCTGGGTAATCGCATATTGGCACCACCCGCCTTACACGAAAGGTAGTCACGATAGCGACAAGGAGGCTGACCTCACCGAGATGCGGAAGCTCATCATGCCGATCTGCGAAGCGGGCGGCGTCGATTTGGTCTTCACGGGCCATTCGCATATTTACGAGCGCTCGATGTTGCTTGATGGCGCTTACGGCACGCCGACGACCGCCGAAAATGTAGTCCTCGATGATGGCGACGGCGACCCGGACGGCGATGGCGCATATCGGAAAAGCAAAGGTATCAATGCCCACGAAGGCACCGTGCAAGTGGTGACTGGAAATGCGGGGCAGGGCCTCGGACGAAACGGAACAATGCCTGTCATGCGCCGGATCGTCCTCGAACATGGCGGGGTGATCGTGGACGTAAAAGGGGATACGCTCGTGGGTCGGATGATCAATCGCGACGGGGTCGAATCTGATCTCTTCAGCATCGTGAAGCGCGGGAAAGTAAAGCCGGCGAGGCTCGGGTTACCTTGGCAGCCGCCGGAATACAAAAAGCCCGAAGTTGCGCTGAAGGGCGTGGGCGGACCACCGGTGAATCGCAAGGTTCTCATCGCGCCGGGGGCTGAGTGGCAGTTCACATTTGACCTGCCGGTGCGAGGCAAAGAATGGACGCAGGCTGGTTTTCCTGGCGACGGATGGAAACGGGGCTCGGCCGGATTTGGCTTCGGAAAGCCGGGGTTTCGCACCGACGTGCGCGATATGCGACGGAAAACTACGGTGCTTTTCGCGCGGAGCGAGTTCACGATCGAGCAGGCGGATCGTGTGACAGAGCTCGGGCTCGAGCTCGATTTCAGCGACGCATTCATCGCGTATATTAACGGACAGGAAGTCGCCCGCAGCGGCGTAGGCCGGAGCAGCGGGCGGAACGCCCAAAACGTGAAGGTGCGGGAGCAAAAGGGGATGCAGTTTTTTGCCCTCCCGGATGCGCTGAAACATATCAAGGACGGCGTGAACGTGCTCTCGATTGAAGCCCACAATAGCAGTGTGGACAAAGGGGATTTCCTGCTCAGCCCCAGCCTCATTCTCGAAGACTAATGCGTACGTTTGCCGCCACCTTTTTCGTTGCCGCCCTGCTTTGCGCAGCTCTGCCGCTCAGTGCGCACGAAGGTCCAGAGCACGAAATCGAGGAACTCACCGAGCGGATGAAACGCAATGGTGAAACGGCCGAACTGCTGACCGAACGCGCGGTCGAATATCGAGTGCTCGGGAAACTCCCGGAAGCCACGAAGGATCTCGAACTTGCGCTCACCTACGCGCCGGATTCCGTGGGCGCGCACTGTGAGCTGGCGCGCGTGTTTTTTCTCGGCGGAAAGGCGAACGAGGCACTCACGACGATCGCCCGCGGGCTGACGGTGAAAACCGATGATCCCAGCGATTACGCAGCTCTTCGAATGCTTCGCGCGGAGATTTTTCGCTCCCAGAATGAACATAAAAAAGCGCTGGAGGATTGCGACACCGGGCTGCGCCTCCACAAGGCAAACCCCGAGTGGTATTTGCTACGCAGCGACGTCCAGCGGCGACTGAAGATGCACCAAGAGCGCATCGCCGGGCTTGAAGATGGCATCCGCGAAACGGGCGCGGGTATTCTGGAAATCGAACGGATCGAAGCACAAATGGATGCCGGCCAGTGGGCTGCGGCGCTCAAGATTATCGAAACCGAACTCGACGACTCCCGCATCAAGAGTTCATGGCTCATCCGCCGGGCTCGTGCCTTTATCGGCCTTGGTAAAGAGACCGAGGCGGACGCGGATTTGAAGGCGGCGATGGAAGAAATTTCCGCGCGGATCGACCCCAAGAACCCCGACGCGCCGTTGCTCCTCGATAAAGCGCTCATCTACGAGCTGCTCGGCGAGAAAAAGGACGCCCTCCGAGCCTACGAAGAAGCTCGCGACAAAGGGGCGGCGGATGGTGTGAACGACAAAATCAAAGCACTGAAAGAGCTCCTGCCAAAAACCAATTGAATAACCCGGAACACAACACGTCGAACGGACAGCCCGGCATTCCTGCTGAGGGCGCAAATGATCTGGATTTGGTCGCAAGCGCGCAACGTGGGGACACCGTGGCATTCGATGCGCTCATTACTAAATACCGACAACGCTGCTTCGCCATGATTTACCACATGACCAGAAACGAGGAAGACGCTTGGGATCTCGCCCAAGACGGCTTCGTGAAGGCTTGGAAAAGCCTCGCGAACTTCCGTGG
>JAYTMG010000673.1:0-8622 GCA_043728745.1 Verrucomicrobiaceae bacterium | reverse complement strand
CTCGCGGAAGGCGTCCACGAATTGCTGCACTATCCGTACGGCTGCATCGAGCAGACCACTTCCGGAATGTTGCCCTGGATATCGCTGCGCGAATTCCGCCCGATGCTCCCCGGCATGGGCCGCAGCGAGGAGCAAATCACCGACTTGGTGGACAAGGCCGTCGCCCGGATTCTATCGATGCAAAATGGCGATGGAGGGCTCGGCTACTGGCCGGGTGCGCGGAGCGGGCAATGGGCCAGCGCATACGGCGGGATGGGACTCGTCATGGCATCGAAGGCAGGATTTTCCGTGCCCGAACCGGCAATCAAAAAGCTCGGTGACTACCTCAGCAAAGCGCTCCGCGGCGCGGCGGATTCCAATGACAAATGGCAACTCTCGGAGCGAGTTTTCGCCGCCTACACGCTCGCGCTCATGGGGCGCGCGGAGTCTGCATATCACGAGGTTCTGAACAAGAAGCGCGACATCCTTACGCAAGAAAGCCGCGCATTGCTCGCCCTCGCAATTTTGGAGAGCAAAGGCTCGCAGAAGACCGCCGATTCGCTGATGCGGATGCAGGACAAGGCCGTGGAGCCCGATTATTGGTTTGGAAGCACCGCCCGCGCGCAGGGAATTCGCCTGCTCGCGTGGACCCGCCTTTCTTCGAAATCGGCCGCTGCCGACGAGATCGCCGACACGCTCCTTTCGCTCCGCCAGCGCGGCCATTGGGGCAGCACGCAGAGCAATGTCTGGGCGCTCATGGGCTTCGCCGAATACGTGCGAAAGACCGAGGCGAACCGCAAGGAAATGAAAGGTTCGGTCGGCTACGGCGCAGAAAACACGGCGTTCACCTTGCCTGCGAAAGGCGGCTTCTTCGAAAAAGAAATGCCGCTCAACGGCAAGACGCCGCTGCAGCTTTCCAACCCCGGCAAGAACATGGTCTTCACGCAAGTCGCCCTGTCATCGCGGCCAAAGACGCTGGTCACTCAACGGCAGGATCGCGGTTACGCAATCGAGCGGACCTATCAGCTCATCAACGACGACGCCACGCTCGCGCCGCTCGGTGAATCGCGAGTCGGCGATCGCGTCCTAGTGACCATCGACATCACGGTGCCCAAAGCGAGCCGATACGTGGTCATCGACGATCCATTGCCTGCGACGTTTGAGGCTGTGAATCCGGAGTTCCGAACCGCGGCGGCACAAGGCGACCAGCTCGCGAACGCATGGTGGAGTCACCGCGAGATTCGCACCGACCGAGTGCTCTATTTCACGGATACGTGGTCGAACGGAAAATACCGGATGCGCTACGTCGCACGGGTTCGCGCTGCTGGCTCCGCAACTGCGCCGCCGACAAAGGTCGAGGAGATGTATGAGCCCTCGCGCTTTGGCCTCGGCGACTCGGCGGTGGTGAAGGCGACCGCGTTTCAATAAGGCGGGCCGCTTCTTGCGGCATTGCAAACACGGGGCGTTTCGATAAGGATGTGAATTGTGAAAAACGAGACGCTGGCGCAGCGACTGGGCACGACGGCCCACATCTCGCCGCTCCTAATGAAGGCGCGGCGCTTGGGGCTTTCGACGCCGGAGGACTTTGAGAAGCTGGCGGTTCGGCGGGGATGTCTTTACTACGATGTCCGCGGTGACAGGTGCGTAGTGGAGGAATCGCCAGAAATATCGGTTTCGAGAGCGGAGTTTTCTAATGCCGAGTTGGCGATTGCTTTGCTGAGCGATGCGCTGCCGAGCTCGCTGCTGCGGCAGCGTATGGCGGCGGCGATGCTGTCCGCACAAGATGTGGACCCGTCCCAACTAATACCACTTGCCCATGCAGAACACTGCGCAGAGATATTAAAATACATCGCTAAGTGCGGAGCGGACGTGGAGCCCGCTAACGAATTTTGGGGCGCAATCTTGATCGCGTTGGAAGGTTGTAAGATTCCCTCAGACGGTATGCCGCATCCTACTCGATTTATCGAGATGACCGGAATCACCCGTGGCAAGATCGGCATTCAGAAGCATTGGATTCGTCCGGTAAAATCTCTCGCTTCGGCACCATGAGTTCGGACTCGTCGAATCCCGAGCGTCTTCTTACTGCGTTGGATGAATTTCTGGCGCACCCGGTCTCACTGGTCCTCTACGGACGAGCGTCACTGCTATTGGGGTTTGAGCGAACGAATCCCGAATTTGGCAGCACGAAGGATGTCGATGCAATCATCCGACTTGTCGAACTCGATGTGTTGGTGAACGACGAAGGGTTTTGGGATGCTCGCGATGCCGTAAACGAACGGTTTAAAGACGAGGGCCTCTACATCACTCATCTTTTCCAGGAGGATCAGGTCTTTCTCCGGCCGGATTGGGAACAATACATCTTGCCGGTGTCGCGTCCGGCGACCCGCTGGCTGAAGCTTTTCCGACCGCATACGGTGGACTTGATTCTCACGAAGATGATGCGCGGCGATGATTCGCAGGACATGGAAGATGTGGAGTTTCTTGTCCGGCACGACGCAATCACGTTGCAGCAGATGGAGCCCGCATTCGCGAATGTGAGGATGCCCGATATCCCGGAACTCCACGATGCGTTCCAGCAGGCGCTGCCACGGGTGCGGGAGATCCTGCGGCGATGAGAGGAGTGCATTAGTGGCACGCATCGTCCTGCGCATCGTGCCGAACGCGCGCCGCACCGAGGTGGTCGGGATGCACGGCGACGCGATCAAAATCAAAATCCATTCGCCCGCGACCGACGGAAAGGCGAACGCCGCCTTGTTGGAATTCTTCGTGGAGAGACTCGACGTGCCATCCAGAAGTGTCCGGATCGTTTCCGGTGAGAAGTCGCGCGACAAGCTCGTCGAGTCTGACGAGCTTGATGCAGAGACGGCTCGGGCGCTGGTGGAGGCGGAATAATTCCCGGATATCAGGCACAGCATCTGCGATTTAGCAGCGAATGAAATTGATTCTTACGTCCGCTTTCTCGGGGCTTTTACTGGCTTCCACCGCATGTGCTGATCTCGTCGTGACATTGACAGGCAGCGAGCCCGCAGGCGGAGCCGTGAAGATCTCAAAGCCGGTAAAAGAGCAGACGTCGTCAACAAGCGCACGCTTCAAGGCGAACAAGGAGGAGGGCGAAACCGACCGTGATTTCGGTCAGACGTTTACGACGGGAGATGAGGGATTCTACCTCGATAGCATCACGCTGAAACTTGGGACACAGCCGATCGCGCCAAGCGTTTTTGGCGCGCGCGTCTCGGTGCAGTTGTTCGAAGTTTCTGGAAATGCCGTGGTGAATGACAACGGAACGAAAACCGGCAAGGTGGCGGATTGGTGCGACGACCCGCGGGTGGATGATTTCATCGAGGGCGAGACCTACACTTCCATCGGGCTTGCGCGCTCGGGCCAGATGCCTGCATTTCTGAAGCCCAGCCAGCTTGTCGTGCTGAATTTCCGAGATGCCGAACGGTTGAAACTAAAGCCGAAGACGCAATACGGTTTCCTGTTTATGTTCGACGAGAGCGCCCAGGATCGTGCCGTGGCATTCGCGACCAACTATTGGAGCGACTATGCCGGAGGCCATGCTATCCGGCGCGACGGCGATATTCCCGCCGATACGGAGGAGCGCGCTGCGAAACAGCCAACGACGAAGGCGGGGACCAAGTCGGATGTTTACTCGGATGCCATTTTTTGGGTGGAGGGTTCAGACGCAGCTCCCGAGAGTCCGACCGCACAAGTCAATTCCGACGACCAACCAGCGGCCATCGGAAGCACTGCGCAGGCGTCCGGCCCGCTTCCTTTACCGAAGCAATAACTACCCAAGTCGCGCGCGTAGCTTTGCGGTGACATCCGCCCGAAATCGGTCGATTGCTCCGGTGACGTATTCGACGATGTCGAGCGAGTCGTCGTGCGCGAGCGGCGAAAGGTCCATCGCGAATGCGAGCGCGTCGCTGGAGTCTGTCGTGTGGCTGGAGAAAAATGTGGCGTTGGCTCGGCGGCGGCCAAGGACCGCGAGATCGTAGCGTTTTCCGCCGGCAATTTGGCTGTCGAAAATTCCGTTTACCGCCGCGGCGAGATTGTCGTGACCGCTCACGTCGTGGATCACCTTTTCATTGTCGAGCAGCCAGTCGAGGTCGCGCCAGACTTCGCAGCCATGCACGATTGCGGGGCGTTCGCTGCGGGGTAAATCGCGGATCGCCTGGATGAGCGGCACGACGACGGCGATGTGCGTTTCGTGTTTGTCGGCGGGGTTGTGCGTATAGACGACACGCGGCCTCGATGCCTCCAGAATGCCGCGCAGATCTTCCCGGAGACGCGTATCCGCCGGGTTCTTGGCGATGCTGCTGGGGTAGTCGAGCTGGAGCATCGCGCTGTAGCGTCCAACGACCGCGGCCTGCTTTTGTTCGTCGCGGCGGACGGCCATCATTTCATCGTCAGTAAAGCGCGCGTAGTTTCCTATTCTCGAGCTTCCCGCTCCGTTGGAGCAGGTGACGCCGCCGAACCAATCGGTCGCGCTGTGAAAGCATTCGATGATTCCGCGGAATGCCATGAATTCCAGATCGTCTTGATGCGCGCCGACAGCGAGATGCGTGACCCGTCCGAGCGCGTCGGCTAAAGGACGCCCATCGGGGATGAAAATATCGGCGGTAGGAATATGGAGCTTCATGTCGAATTCCGGATTTGAGATGCGGCTCGATTTACTTTGCTTCGGCCATCCGCAGTTGCGTGCAGAGCGCGAAAGGGAGGCCGTCGATGTCGTAGTCGCAATCGGCGTAAAACGACATCACTCCGCTGGCGGGCCGGGGCTCGATGACTTCGACGACGCCGTCTTTTGCGATGACGACTCGGGATTCCCACCGGGCTTCCCGAAGGTCCTTGGTGGGCGCGGCGCAGCGCCAGACGTGGATGGCGCTCGGGGCGGGTTTGGCGGTGATGGTGAGGCGGAGCGTTTCGCCAGCGTCGTCATGCTTCCATGTGAGTTCAGGCATCGGGCGGCCGGTCATGATGTGTCGCGTGAATGCGGCGGTGGCGTTCACCGCACGCATTGGGTTTCCTTTTGTCCCGTTGAGCGTTGTCGTGGTGAGGTTGTGCCCGGCATTGGGCGTGTAGTTGATCCATTTTGCGCCGGGGAGATCATCCCAATAAAGGTTGAGCGCATCGGGTGCCCAGTAGCGGTCGTTGTTTCCGAGGACGATGAGCTTTGGAACCGTGAACTTCGCACGGTAGGTCCACGGGTCCACCATTCCCCACAGTCGTTTGGCGGCGGCGGTGTCGGGCATGGGGATGAGATTGCGGGCGACGTAAGGCCGGATTTGTTCGCTCGGTCCGCCGAAGCAGACGACTTGCCGGGCGAGTTGTTCGGGCATTTTGAGAATGTCGATGACCATTGGCGTGATGGCCATGACACGGGCATCGGACGCCGCAGTGAGCCACGTCGTCCACCCGCGCTTGCTCGCGCCGCCGACGACGAATTGATCGACTTGTTTGGGCCATTCCTTGGCGGTAAATTCCTGAATCGCGTCCATCGATTTGACGAGGCTCTTCACCATCGGGAAAAGGAGCGGCCAATTTTCGTTCTTCGTGTCGAGATACCGCACGAATGTCTCCGCGATGAGGTCGTCTTCTTTTTTGCCATCGAATAGCGGCTGATTCGGGATGCCCATGAGCAGAGCCACAGGCGCCTTCATCATCGTGGCGAGCATCACGCCGTACGGCAGACCTTGCGGCTTCATGGTGCCGCCGTTGTTTAAGAGATACATCTTGTCCTGAATGTCGCACTCCTTCGGGCGGAAGATGACGAGGTCGTGCTCCCACGCAATTCCTTCCCAGACCTGCGACCGGAGCTTTAGCGCGATGATCTCGCACGCGCCGAGTTCGGACTTGGAGACGAGCGTCCACTTTCCCTCCGGCTCGGGCTTTGCGATATACGCGGCGAGATCCGCGCGTACGCAGGTCGTGGAAAATAGAACGGCAAAAAGGAGGCGGCGCAGAAATTTCATGGAGCGTCGAGTGTGGCGGCAATCCCTCAACGGCGCAATCATGGCGATTGCGGAGTTCGCCTGCGGTGTAGCGCTTGGCTTTCGCACGACGGCGCCAAAGAGTTCCTGACTAACGCACTTGCCCGCTGCGGGTTCTCCCGCCACATAAAACGCTCCTTTTTAAATCCATGAACCTACGAACATTCGCACCTATCGCACTAGTCGCAGCTAGCGCCACCGTCGCCCACGCACAAAAACTCGAACTCGCCAAAGACTCGCACGTCACTTTTCTCGGCAATGCTCTCGCGGACCGGATGCAGCACTCCGGCTGGCTGGAGACGCTGATCGCGCAAAAATTTGCCGACAAGGATCTCGTCTTCCGCAATCTCGCCGTGGCAACGGACGAGGTGAATACATGGCACCGCTCCGAGGCGTTTGGCTCGCGCGATGAATGGCTGACTTGGACGGCGACGGATGTGATTTTCGCGTTCTATGGGTTCAACGAATCGTTTGCCGGATACGAAGGCGTGGCGAAGTATAAGGAGAATCTGGAGAAGTTCATCAAGGACCAGGCGAAGCAGAATCACGGCGGCAAAGGTGCGCCGAAGATCGTGCTCTTTTCGCCCATCGCAGCCGAGCGTCACCAAGATGTGAACTTCCCGGACCCGAAGGAAATCAACGAGCGCCTGCAAAACTACGTCGCCGCGATGGCGGATGTCGCGAAGGCGAATGGCGTGCAGTTTGTGGACCTCTACACTCCTTCGCAGCAGCTCTATAAAGACGCAGCGGCGAGTGGAAAATCGCTGACGGCAAACGGGCTTCATCTCACGCACGACGGCGAGAAAGCACTGGCGACGCTCGCTTTCAAACAGCTCTTCGGCGAGGACGCTCCGGCGGCAAATACAAAGCTGAACGCGGCGGTCGTGGAGAAGAATTGGCAGTGGCACCAGCGCTACCGCACCGTCGATGGATACAACGTTTACGGCGGTCGCTCGCGCATGAGCTACAAGGCGAAAGACAAGGACGGCAAGGAAGGCCGCGCCTACGTGAATAACGAAGTGATGCAGCAGGAACTCCAACAGCGCGACGTGATGACTGCGAACCGCGACAAGCGCGTATGGGCCATCGCGAAAGGCGGCGACCTCGTGGTGAAAGACGATAATCTGCCACCCGTTCTCAAAGTAGAAACGAACAAGCCCGGCGACAAACCGGATGGCTCGTGGAGCTACCCTTCGCCCGCCGACACGCTGGAGCGAATGAAGTCCGCGAAAGGACTGAAGGTGAATCTTTTTGCCGACGAGAAAGAATTCCCGGACCTCGTGAACCCTGTGCAGATGGCCTTCGACGCGAAGGGTCGCTTGTGGGTTGCGGCGTGGACGACGTATCCCGGCGCGTGGCCCACGGCGACGAAGATGGACAAACTCATCGTCCTCGAAGACACGAACGCAGACGGAAAAGCGGACAAGTCCACGACCTTTATCGACGGGCTGAATTCGCCCACCGGCTTCACCTTTCACAAAGACGGCGTGCTGCTCATGCAGGCTCCCGATTTGTGGTTCGTGCGCGACACGAATGGCGATGGAAAAGCGGACTGGAAAGAGCGCGTGCTGATGGGCATGGACAGCGCGGATTCGCATCACACGACAAACGCGATGAACCTCAGCCCGGACGGCGCGACGTATCTCAGCGACGGTGTTTTTCACCGCACACAAGTGGAGACTGCGGCGGGGCCAAAGCGCCACAGCGACGGCATCATCTGGCGCTACGAACTGACGAGCGGGAAGTTCGAGCAATACGCGCCATACGGCTTTGCGAACCCGCACGGCAAGGCGTGGGACCGCTGGGGAAATGGCGTAATCACAGACGCGACGGGCAATGCGAACTACTTCGACGCCGCGTTTTCCGGGTATCTCGAAAACGGGAAGCACAGCGGCTACAAAGAGTTTTGGAGCCGCCCATCGCGCCCGTGCCCGGCGACGGGATTCCTTTCGTCGAGCCACTTCCCGGATGACTGGCAGGGCAATTTTCTGAATTTAAACGTCATCGGTTTGCAGGCCATCACCCGCGTAAACGTGAAGCAGGACGGCTCGGGAATCAAAGGCGAGACCGTCGAGCACATCGTTTCCGGCGACCCTGCGGAACTGCCGACTTTCCGCCCGATCAGCGTCGCGACAGGACCGGATGGCGCGCTGTATTTTGGCGATTGGGCGCAGACGATCATCGGGCATTTGCAGCACCATCTGCGCGACCCAAATCGCGACCATCAGCATGGCCGCGTCTATCGCGTCACGTATGAAGGACGCCCGCTTTTAAAGGCACCGAAGATCGACGGACAACCCATCGAAGCGCTTCTCGAAGTGCTCAAAGTCCACGAAGACGACGCCCGCATCCTCGCGAAAGTCGAGCTGAGCAAACACGATGGAAAGAAGGTCGCTGCGGCCACGAAAAAGTGGGCGGCGGCACTGGATAAAAGCGACAAGGAATACGCGCATCATTTGCTCGAAGCCCTGTGGGTCCACCAATGGAACAACGTCGTGGATGCGGAACTGCTCAAGCAAGTCCTCGCCTCCACGGACGCCCGCGCCCGCGCTGCTGCGGTGCGCGTTCTCGGCTACTGGCGCGACCGCGTCCCCGGCACGCTGGACCTTCTCAAAAAAGCCGCGCTCGACGAAGACCCACGCGTCCGCCT
>JAYTMG010000672.1:0-2581 GCA_043728745.1 Verrucomicrobiaceae bacterium | reverse complement strand
GTGGTGTCATCGTCGGTAATCGAGATCGATGCAGTGCTGCCCGCCAAGACGTAGCCGCTGCCGGGTAGTAGCTCAAAATTTGCGAACTCCGGCCCTTCTTGCGCGGTGTCTGCTGTTGCCGCGAATGCGATGTCCAAACTCGCCTGCCCCGCCGGAATCGTCAGCGTATAATACGGATCGACGTAGGCCACATCCGGCGTGATCGTGTAGTCGCTGCCCTTATTGGCAAAGCCAAGCGGGTTCGCCACGTTGACGGTCAGAGCGCTCGTAGTGGAACCGGTGCGGGTGAGGCGCACAGTCCCGCTCGCACCTTCGGCGACGGCAGGAGTCACCGCGCTAATACTCAGTCGAGCCGTCTCCGCTGCGGTAAAATTCACGCCGGTCGCGCTGGGCCCCACAGTCACCGAAGCTCCCGAACCCCCTGCAAAAGTGTATCCGTAAAATGCAGCGCCGATCGTGTAAGAACCGGCGGACAAACCGGAGATGACGAACGAGCCGTCGGTGTTTGTGAAAGAGCCTCGATAGCTACTGCCGGTAAGGCCGTTGTGGATCCGCACATCCGGCATCGGCTGGCCGCCGAGCGTGATCGTTCCCGAGACAGAAAACACCGCCGGTGAACCAACCCGCACCACCACTGCCCGCGAGGCCGTGAGCCCCTTCATGTCGCTGACCACGCATCGCACGACGTAGTCGCCCGCTGTCGTCCACGATTTAGTCACGACTGCGGTGTTGGTCGTCGCGAAGTTTTTGTCGCCGAAGTCCCACCAATAGCTGAGCGAATCGCCATCGAGATCCGCCGCCGTTGCGGTGAAAGTGACCACGGCGCTCGTTGCCACAGCGAGCTGGTCGGCGCTGATCGTGAGCGTGGGCGCTTGATTCGCGGGATACGCACCGATGTTCACCACGACATCAAAGCTCGGCGGGAGTGTCGCATTTTTCGCCACGGGCGTAATGTGAATACCGGATTCCGTATCGCTAAAGGTGCGTCCGATGACGATTGGCGCATCGGTTTTATCGTCGGGAGAACCGGGCGTCGTATCGAGCAGATGAGACCCTCCTTCGCTCGCTGTCCAAGGGCTCCAGTGCAAGAAGACGCCGCCCGCAACCCAGCGATTGCTGCTAAACGAACGCTGCCGCAAATCCACCCAGTAATCGCGGTCCGAGTCTTTCTGCACCTTGATCGCGTAGCGTAGCGCAGGGTCTTGCCGGGCCTGATCCATTTGGTAGATGCGATACGTGCCGCTCGTCTTCACGTTGTGGACCGACGCGCCCGGAATCCAGCCGAGGAGGTTCTTGTGGCAGGCGTTGAATTGCAGATCGCCCGCGCTTGCGCTTCCCATCGTATCGAAATTGTCGCCGTACTCCACATGAGTGCCGCTGCCGATGACCGATGCGCCGCTCGTGTTCCAAAAGTTCGCGTGCCATAGCCCGAAGTTGTGCCCGTATTCGTGGCACGCCACGCCGACGCCGGTGCCGGATTTCAGCCAGCAGCCTTTGCCGCCGACATACGCCTGCCCGCCGAAACTGCCAGGAAGGCCGGTGAAAATCACAGTATCGAAATCGAAATTCGCCGGGTCGAATCCTGCCGCTTTCGCAGCGGCGCGCGCATCGGTCAGCACTTCGAAGCTGCTGCCGCTCGTGTCTGCATTTTTGTACCACGCTTCCGTGCGAGGCAGGATCAAACAGGGCGTGACGGTGGTGATGAAAGTCAGCTTCCCAAAGCTCGAATCCACGAACCAATCTTCGACATCTTTGCCGAGTTGATAGCCCTCTTTTTCGCTCACGCTTTCCTTGCGCACTTCGGGAAATGCGACACGCATCAGCAGGTGCGATTTGAAGCCTGTCGCCTGCGTGGCAGTCGGGAGATTCGATGCTTTTGCAGGACCGCCGTTCGCGCCTTCGCGCGCTACGAGCGAATCGCGATACGCGTGAATGTGCCCGCCCGAGCACAGGAACTGGAACTTGCCCTCCGCTTCGATCACCGGCTGCTCGGCAGAAATTGGGGCGTTGTTTTCCGGTAGTGGCGACTCGATGCCCGAGATGGGGCATACGTCCACCAGCGGCTTTGCGGCGGCTTGTTCGCGGAGCGCGGCGTCCGCAGAAAATCCCGATTCGTCTTTTCCTGTCACGCGGCGGCGTTGCGTGAGGTTGCTCGGATGGTTGGGGATTTCTCCCGCCGCCACGACACGCAACGGGCTCTCATCGACTGCCAGAAAATCATCCACCGCGATACCGACGATGCTCGCACGTTCTGTCGTCTGCTGCCTGCTGCGCTGCCCAAATACGAAAGCGCGATAATTTCCGCCGTCGTCCGTCCGCACATGACGACGGATTGCCGGCCCCACTTCCGAGCCTGCGCCGGGCAGCGCGGCGAGCACTCCGAAAAACGCCACTTCATTGATCCGCTCCTCTAGGCGCTCCACGATGGCGCGCGGCAACTGTTGACGCACCACTGGCGGGATCGCCATTGCGAGAGCCTTTTGCGGATCGGTCGCGATGAGCCCCTTCAGTTCGGTGCGCCGTGCCGACGCGAGGGTGATTCCTTGATCGAGCAACGCCCGTTTTTCGTCGGTGGAAGCCG
>JAYTMG010000671.1:0-3708 GCA_043728745.1 Verrucomicrobiaceae bacterium | reverse complement strand
GGGTGAAGTTGGCTGTGCTGATACTCATTTGGGCGTGGCTAGGGCTTGGACTTTTGTGGACTGCTGAAAATAACTAAATTCGTGGGACGGTGATTCCGCGCTGCGACTGGTATTTTCCAGCGCGGTCTTTGTAACTCGTCTCGCAGATTTCTGCGGCGGCGAGGAAGAGCACCTGCGCGAGGCCTTCGCCTGCATAGATGCGGGCGGGCAGGGGCGTGGTGTTGGAAATTTCGAGCGTCACATGGCCTTCCCACTCGGGCTCAAACGGCGTGACGTTTACGATGATTCCGCAGCGGGCATACGTGCTCTTGCCGACGCACAGCGTGATGACGTCGCGCGGGATGCGGAAATACTCGATGCTGCGTGCGAGCGCGAACGAGTTTGGCGGCACGAGGCAGGACGCGCCCTTCATGTTCACGAACGACTGCTCGTCGAACGCCTTCGGGTCCACGACGGCGCTATACACGTTCGTGAAAACCTTGAATTCATCCGCTACGCGCAAGTCGTAGCCGTAGCTCGAAAGCCCGTAGCTGATGACCGGTGCATCGCCCTCTTTTCGCACGAGTTTTTCCTCAAAAGGCTCAATCATTCCGTGCTCTTTCGCCATGCGGCGAATCCATGTGTCTGCGTGAACGCCCATTACGTTAAATCGAGCCTCCAAAAGCGTCGGAAAGTGTCATAAAGTGCGGTAAAAACGGTGCGGCGGTCATAGATTGTGGTTGATTGGGTCAGGAGACAGTGAAACCACACTATATGGTGGTTGTGCCGCGAAACTATGCAGAATGTAGGGGTTGGAGGGGCGATGCGTCAAGCGATCATAGTTCAATTTTGATGAAAAAAGAGCTTGCCGAGCGCCCGTTTGCACCTCCGCCCCCATGTTCAAATATTCCGCGTGAGTTGCCCCTGCTGGAAGGCGCGAAAATACATGAATGCGCGCCATTATTTCACCCGGAAAGAACGTTCACTGCGGCGCAGAGATACCGCTTCGTTTCGCAGCGCGTTGGGAATCTCCATTGTTGCGGAATATTGGCCCTACGATTTGCGGTGTACTTCCGAGCGTGACGGACTGCGGTGAATCGGCAACAAGGACGTTTGAATGAAGCATGTTTTCCTGTTTCTTCTCGCCAGGGCGAGTTCGCTCTTTGCGGATTGGGAGGTGACAGTTTCTGTTCGGATGGTGCAACTTCCGGAAGCGGCGGGCTTGGAGTTGCTCGACCGTTTTGCGCATAACGGGAAGGCGGCGGGAGCGGAGGTGACGCGGCTTGTTGAAAAAGGAGCGGCGCAGTTAGTGGGATCGCCGTCCTTGGTTGTGAAGAATGCGGTGTGCGGAAAAACAGGCGGTTCGGACTTCGCGTTTCCGTTGGAGTTTGAGCGTGCGCACCCGGCTCCTTTGCTGGCGGACGGGGCGATGGCGATGCATCCGGCGGTGTCTCACCGGACTCGCAAAGTGGGCGCGATGCTTGAAATGGAGCCGACGGTTTCCCGCGATGGGCGCGTCGTGCTTTTGCAATCAGTGGTGCGGCGTGCGGAGTTTGCGCGGCTCGACCGCTTTGAGTGCGGAGTGCGCTCGGACGGACTGAAATATTTTGTCACACAGCCGCGGTTTTTCAAATACGAGACGAGCACGACCTCGTTGGTGCAGGCCGACATGCCGCTCGTAGCCGGTGCATTTTGTGTATTGGAAAAACCGGGGCAGATGGAACTGCATATCCTCACCGCAACTACGCGGGAAATCCCAGGCGACGCGCCTCAGGCCGAAGACTTGAAATGGAGTGTCCGGGCTGACGTGCGGCGGTATCGACTGTCGGTCGCGGACGCTGTGATGATGCGGCTCGCGCTACAGCAACCGGGCGCGGATTCTGCGGATGTGCTTTTGCTCACGGCAGCGGGGCAGGGGAAGGCGATATTGGTGGCGTGTCATAGCCTGCCGACCGTTCGCGCCGCGACGTGTTTTCAGAAAAACGGCATTGAGTTATTCGAGCCGACGCAGCTCGCGGTGCCGACGATACCTGTGCCGATGTCTCCTTCGGAAATCGCAAGGTGGTATAGAACTATGATGCGCTTCCATGATGGGCCGCGCGCATTTTCTCCGAGTGTGAAGGCGTCGAACTACATCCCGCATGAATTCGAATCGATTGATGTTGGGCCGGTGTTGCATTTGGAAATCACTGGAGAGCCCACGAGCCGATGGATTCCGGCGATGTGCCTTCTGTCTTTCAGCGAGAGTCATGATTTTCAGCGGTGGTACTTCGGCTGTGATGCTTCTGGCGAACGCGGATACATTCACCGCGTGCCGGTCAGTCTGCGGAAATCTATCGCCGCGGAACGCTTCCCAAATGGGCGCTGGGAGATGTCCTCATTTGAGCGGCTCGTCGCGCCGGAGGACGGATGCGACATTACTATTACGCGATTCTCCGCGGAGCCCGTTCACTTTTCCACCAAACCATGAAACTCATCGCCGCACTAATCATCGCCCTATTCGGTTCCAACGTCGCATTTGCTGGAGAGCCGGAGCGCCATGTCCGATTCGAAGTCCTCATCGTCCGGCTGCCGGAGGCACGCGCGGTAGAGCTGATGCCGCTCCTGCGCGATCCTGCTACCGCCACTGCGGCACAGACGAAGATCATCTCGATGCTCGGAAAAGAAGCGGAGCTGGTTGATTGGCCGATCGTGACCGCCGAACACAATCAGCAAGCGGTGGTGGAGAACGTCCACGAACTACGTTATGCCGCGAGTTACGATCAGCCGACGGTACTGGTGCAGATCCCAGAGACTGCCGGGCCGGCCACGGTCGCCGCGCCGACCGCGCCCGCCCAACCCGCCGAACAGCGTATCCGCGTCGATGGAGAGCTGAAGCTTGCAGGCGGCTCGCCGACTACTTTCGAAATGAAAAAGGTGGGCACAATGCTGGAACTGCGACCGACCATTAGTGCGAAGGGGAAGCAGGTCGGAGTTCAACTGAGCTTGTCTCACACTTCATTCACCGGATGGCGGAAGGTCGTCATGGAAGTGTCCCCCACGCATAAAGTGACGGTCGAGCAGCCCGATTTCCAAGTCACAAAAACAGAAACACGGCTCAACATTACTACCGGAAAACCGGTATTGCTGAGCTTCAATAAAGTGGTGGAATCAACCAGAACCTTCGAACTCGCGATACTCACGGCGACAATCGTTGATAACGTGGAGATCGAAGCGAAGTGAGAGGTGAGGCTCATTTTTTTTCAAATCGGACGAAGGCTGGTAGCGGATCAATTCGGACCGAAAAGCAAATGCTGCTGAGCCGCTTCAAAGTCAGCATTCATCGGCCTCAACGAGCGGTGATGGAAATGGGAGACAGCCCCGTTTTCCATCCAGCTTGGGATCGGTCGCGGGAAAAAAGATCATGAAAAGGACAGAAACCTCTTGCCGATTTCAGAACGTCAGTTATATCCCGCCCCTCCTTTTTCTCCGCGCTCTGGCTATAAGCGAATTCGCGGTTCTGGTAACGGGTGTCTATATTGACTCCGTGCTGTGGACTGCGGGTGAGGTTTGGCCAGGATTCAGAGAGGGTGGAAAATATTTCTGCGGAAATAAAAATTGTTATTGCCAAAGCGGCGAGAAAATCTAGTTTCCGCGCCCCTTCGCAGTAGGTGGCTCACTCCATACCGCTGCGGAGAGTCAACCGAATCGTGTGTCAATCAGGCGCGCAGCAGAGGAAGGCAGCAAACG
>JAYTMG010000670.1:0-2148 GCA_043728745.1 Verrucomicrobiaceae bacterium | reverse complement strand
ATTTCGATCATTGTCGCGGCGCGATTGCCGAACCAAACGCGGCCTCAGCCCGTGAGCAACCCCGGATATGCGCCCCATCAGGTGCAGACGCAGATTCAGGGCGGCAGCGCACCGCCGGGAGATAATGGCGTGGACGCCGCCGCCACGATTTCTGGCAAGTATAAGAAAGGACTGAACACCACGATCGGCTCACGGTGGACTTTCTTCGTGAACGATCCGAAGTTCAGCAGCCTTGTCTCCGCAGGACAGACGACCGTTCAATTTACGCTCGACGCGCGCGGCAAGATCGTGCGGATCAAGGTGACCGACAACACGTCAAATTCCGCACATGCGCAGCTCTGCGAGCGGGCCTTCTTCGACTCCCAGCGCGACCTCGACCCGCCGCCGCCGGAGGTCCTGCGCAACGGAGTTTACGAAGACAGTTTCACGTTCGTCCTTTACTAAAAAATCATGTTCATCCGCTCAGTTGCAGTTTTTCTAACGCTCATCGCCATCGCCGGAGCACAGGCTCCCGATGCAGTCCCGCCGAAGCCGAAAGTCATCACGCTTCCCAAAAAACCTACGCCAAAACCAAAGCCGAAACCGAAAGCAAAACCCGCCCCCGCGCCCGAGGAAAGGCCTTCGCTTCCACCAGCCGCGACGGCAGCCGAGTCGGAGACTTCGAAGCGCAACCGTGCGGCAGAATCTTCGCTCGGTGCATACATGCCGAAAGTGAAAGCAGCGCTTGGGAAATCCTGGGCCGCGACGCTCCAGCCCCGCGCTGCGGAATTCCAGCCGGGCAACGTGAGCCTCAGCTTCAAGGTCGATGCGGAAGGCAAGGTCGCGACGGTCGCCACGACGCAGAATTCATCCAACGCGGCGTTCGGAAAGTTCTGCGAGGACTACGTCCGCGGCATTCGATTCGACCCGCCGCCGACGCGCGCATTGGAAGAAGGGATGCTTGAGATCACATTCACCTTCTGGCTCTACTAAAAACTCATGCTGACCTGCCTTAGCCTTTTTGCCGTCGCCGCGAAGTTGCCGTTATTCGAGCGCGTCTTCGCGTTCTTTAAAACCGGCGGACTCTTCATGGTTCCGCTCCTGCTGTGCTCTGTCATCGCAGTCACCGTCACCATTATGCGGGCCATTGCGCTGCGGCGGCACCTTGTCATCCCGGAGGAACTCGAAAAGGAAATCGAACGCCTCCAGCCGCACGACACGCCGGAATCCGTCGTTCGCCTCGCCCGCATGGCGCGCAACGATCCTTCTACGCTCGGCCGCATCGCGCAAATCGGCCTTGGCAATCTCCAGCTCCCCAAGGAGGAGAACATGAACGCCTTGCAAACCACCGCACGGCACGAAGTCGTGCAGCTCGAGCGAGGGTTACACATCTTGGAAATCATCATCGGCATCGCCCCGCTCATCGGCCTGCTTGGCGCAGTGTCCGGCCTCATCGCTGTCTTCGGGGCGTTTGGAGAAAGTCAGGGAACGCAAGATCCGCAGCGCATCGCATCCGGCATCGCCGAGGCGCTCAGCACGACGGTCGTGGGTCTCGCGATCGCCATCCCGAGCCTCATCGCGCACGGACTGCTGCTCAAAAAAGTAGAGCAAATGGCAGCCGACATGGAATTGCTCATGTCGGGCCTTTTGGCCAAGTGCTACAACCAGAAAGCCCGGCGTGGAGCCCCGATTGCCAGCGCTTACGACTTCGAACCCGAGCCCGGCGAATGAACTTCCTTCCCCGCCGCCGCCGCAAGCCGGAGATCATGATTGTGTCGTTGATCGACATCTTCGCGATCCTGCTCATCTTCGTCATCGTGAATACGACATTTCGCCGCGAGCAACCGGGCGTCACCATCAAGCTGCCGGAGTCCAAGACGGCCGTCGCAGTGCAGTCCGGCAGCGAAGCACTTAAATTGAGCATCGACGAAAAAGGTGACGTCTATCTCGG
The DNA here is from genome assembly GCA_043728745.1 of Verrucomicrobiaceae bacterium. Classification (GTDB taxonomy): domain Bacteria; phylum Verrucomicrobiota; class Verrucomicrobiia; order Chthoniobacterales; family Chthoniobacteraceae; genus SXWH01. Next base: position 218 of record JAYTMG010000670.1, on the reverse strand, counting down.
TGCGAAAAAAGTGAGTATTTCAGAGCTGCGCGGCGAGCTCGACGCCCTGATGAAGCTGCCTGCGCCGCCCCGACTTGCACTTGCTCCGGACAAACGCGCATCGGTCGGCTCCCTCATCAGTGTGCTCGATGCGTTGAAAGAAGCTGGCGTAAAAGGCGACCTTGCTGCATTCACAGAAAAGGCACCATAACGAAGACGAAATGACACCTGCCACCAAA
>JAYTMG010000669.1:0-2013 GCA_043728745.1 Verrucomicrobiaceae bacterium | reverse complement strand
ACGCGCCTTCGGAGCGCCGGTCTCCGACCCGGCGAGTTCATCATCCATCCGACACGCCGGGCCGGAGGCCGGCGCTCCAAAACTTTGGGACGCCATCGGTGATCTGCCTCCACTGGTCGCCGGTTCCGGGCAAGAGGAATGTGAGTACGATCTCGTCCATCGCGCTTCGCATCTCGCCACGCGAAGCGAGGCGGCGAAGCACTACATCGAATCCGTCTTGGAAATCTCCCGCGCCACCAAACTTACCGCCCACCGCGCCCGCCCGCACAACGAGCAGGACTTGCGCGATTTCGCCCGCGTGCGCGAAGGCGAGCACGGCGGCGAAGCGGAAGCGCGCGGTGAGAAAATGGAGTTCACCTACAAGCGTTCCTGTTTCAAAGATCGCTACAAGCGGCAACCCCGCGAAGACCTGTGCTCTACCATCGTCGCGCATCTGAGCAAGGACGGCCTGGGCTTCATCCATCCGACCCAGAACCGCTCTCTCACCCCGCGTGAAGCCGCCCGCATCCAAAGTTTCCCGGACTGGTTTCTGTTTCCCGTCGCGCGAACGCACCAGTTCCGGCTCATCGGCAATGCCGTGCCACCGTTGGTCGCGGAAGCAGTTGGTGAAGAACTGCGCGCTTTCCTTGCTGGAGAACAGATCGAAACCGGCCCCGTGCAATGGGAACTCGACGCCGTTCCTGAAAGCGAAGATCAAGCCGTAGCATGGCTTCGTCCGCTTCTCGACGTGCCTCCGCGCGCACTCCGGCTACTTGGTGACGAAGAATTCAAACGCGCCTGGCTGGCCATCGCTTTTCTCTACGCTGGACTGCATCCCGACAGCACGCTCGACCACGGCGAAACCATTCTACGAGATGGACACAAGGACTATCCGACGATCAGCAAAATCGAACCCCGCCTGCTCGCGCCTTATTACGAGCGAAGCGGCTGGCCGGTCATTCTCGCCCCCATCGCGCGGGAAGCGTGGCGGCGGTACCGGCACAAACAATTGCGCGAGGAAGAATTCTACTGCTCCGAAGCGCAGATGGCCGGCATGTGCTATCGCAGCCCCGAACTCGCCGAAAGCGTGGCACGGGATCGCGCTGCATTGCGGCGGCAAATTCTAACGACGGAAGCCATCGAGGGACGAGGTAGAGAATCAAGACTCGACGGGCTTTCAATGAACTGAAAACGCACAAAAGATCGAAAAGGAGAATGAACAATGTCCGCAGAATGGCACTTCAAAGAATTACGACCGGGTGACAAAGACCGCCAGCCAACTCAAGGAGAGTTCTTTGCTACCGACGCAATCAGTTCCGTGGCTGAAGCCCTGGTGCGGGAGAGCATTCAGAACTCACTTGATGCTGGGATCGAATCCTCTGGCGGGCCGGTGCGTGTGCGGTTTTATCTGGCGAACGGAGCGCACGCGTTGCCGGCGCAAAAAGCTCGGAAGTTTTTCCAAGACGGATGGAAACATTTCATCGCTGATGGTAATGGATTGGATGACATTCCAGAAACAGGTGCGACGTGCCCGTTTCTCGTTGTGGAAGACTTTGAAACCACTGGACTGACTGGCAAGGTGAACCAGTGGCGTCACACGCCGGGCGAGAAAAACTCTTTCTACTATTTCTTTCGCACCGAGGGACGATCCGGCAAGGGAGAGGAAGATCGCGGTCGTTGGGGCATCGGCAAGTATGTGTTCCCCCGCTCAAGCCGCATCAATGCATTCATCGCCGTCACCGTTCGCGCTGACGACGAGAAACGCTACTTGATGGGACAGGCGGTTTTGAAATCGCACACTGTCGGGAAGAAGTATTTCACGCCAGATGGTGATTACGGGCGACCTAATTGTGACGGCCTCGTTCTACCAGTTGGCGAACGTGGCTTCATCGAACAGTTCAGCAAGGAATTCAGACTCAAGCGCACCAATGAACTGGGGTTGTCAGTCGTTGTGCCTTGGGTTGACGAGGAATTCACCGCGCAAACTTTGCTTCGAGCGGTTGTTGAAGACTACTTCTTTCCTATTCTAACAGG
>JAYTMG010000668.1:0-7342 GCA_043728745.1 Verrucomicrobiaceae bacterium | reverse complement strand
AGATCCGTCACGCGCACGATCACGCTACCGGAGTTGTTGAAACTGCGCGTCTGCGCAGGGCTGCCGACTACGCTGCTCAGCACCATGAATGTCTTCACCATGCTTGCACCGATGGCGTCGCCTTCGCGGAGGAGCAGCCGCAGTTCGCCAGAGCTGTCCGTCGCCCATAGGCCCATAGCCCAAGCAGCGGTTTCTTCGCCCGTCCCTTATGTATGTGGATAGCCCGCAGAGTTACGCCGAAGGCGTTGTATCATTGAGCCCAGCGTTGCGAGCGCAGCCGCGTGAGGCGGGCTGTAAGGCTCCCTTTCACGCGGGAACGAGCTACGCTGGGGCAAAGGTCATGCCATATTTTCCCCGCAGGGGCCCGCGCCAAAAGAACAGCCGGACGGCGCAAATCCTCGCAATCTTGCGCGGAGCCTTACTGGCGCTCATTGGCGAGCCATGCCCAGCGCTCTTTGCGCGTTGTCAACGCACACCAGCGTACGCGTACCGCATCCTCATTGCTTCGCTCACGGCCAAGTGAAAAGCCCTGGGTGTCACTCAACTTCCTCGTTTTTCAGCTGGCTGGAAGGTGATGTCATGTGCCCAATGACGAATGACGAACCATCTTCACGCTTGCGTTTCGTCATTCGTCATTCGTCATTCGTCAATCCAATTACACCCACTTTTATGACCATCACCATCCCGCAACTCCGCGAAATCATGGACAAGGCCGACCTTGGTAAAGACTCGTCCGTATTTGATCCGGCCATCCCTCTGCGCAAGCAGGGGCTCGACTCGCTCGACATGGCGTCGTTCGTTTTTTTTATCGAGACAGAGCTCGATATTACCATCCCGCATACCGAATACGCGCGGCTCGCGACGCTACAAGGAATTGCCGACGCTCTCGCCGAAAACGGCGATCAGTGGCTGTCGAAATAGGCCGGACGGATAAATCGGCGCGATCGTTCCGTTGACGTCGCGCTGGGAATCCGGCAGGGAGCAGGGAATGAGCTTTTCCTCGCTGTCGAGCGCCTGGCTTTTCGGCCTGCTTGTGCCGCTGATTGTCTTCTATTTTTTGAAGCTGCGTCGGCCACGGCAGATGGTGCCGTCGCTCGTCCTTTGGCGGCAGGTGCTGAGCGACCAGCGGGTGAATTCGCCGTTCCAGCGATTCAAGCGGAACATCCTGCTCCTTTTACAAATCCTCCTGCTCACATTGCTCGCACTCGCCGCGATGCAGCCGTTCTTGAAGCGCGAGCCAAAAGCGGGCACACGGCTCCCGGTTCTGGTGGATGTTTCCGCGAGCATGGCTGCGATGCTGAACGGTAAATCGCGGCTCGACGAAGCAAAGGTGCGCATCCGCGAACGCATCGAAGCGCTGGCGCCCGCGCAGGAGATGGCGCTGATCGCATTTGGAAAAACGGCGCGTCGAGCCACGGGATTTACCAACAGCAAAGGCGAGTTGCGCGCGGCGCTGGATGCGCTGGAAGTGGAGGATGTCGCGGGGAATATCGAAGAGGCGCTCCGCGTGGCGCAGGCGATGGCGCGCACGCATCCGTTTGAGAGCGTCGTTTTGCTCACGGATGGAAATCTGCCGGGCAAAACGAACTTCGAACTGCCGTTCCAGATCGAGCTCCAAAAGATTCCCGGCGCGGGCGCGAATGCGGGCATCGTGGCGTTGAGCGCGCGCCGTTCGGCGGGCTCGGATTGGGATGTGTTCGTTCAGATTGCAACTTCGGCCCAGCATCCCGCCGGATCGATCTCCGTGGCGCTTCGTTCCGGGGATCAAGTGCTGGCGCGGGAATCCATCGCGGTAGGCGGTGATTCCGTCGCGCCACGTCTAGCATTTCGGATCAGCGGCGAGACCGCGACGTTTGTCCGCGCTGTGGTGGAGGCGGGTGCGGGGGATTCGCTGGCGAGTGACAATGATGCGTGGATTTTCCTTCCTGCGATTCGTCCGCTGGATGTGTTCGCGCCGGAGTCGCTGGGCGGTATCCGCCGTGCGCTCGGCACTATTGAGGGGCTCCGCATTTTTCCAATGAAGGACACGCCTTCGCCGACGAGCTACGATCTTCTTTTTGCCGAAACTGCGGATGCATTGAAGACCACGGCAAGGCTCTCCGTAGGCATCGGATTTGTGCCGCCGGAGTTGGCGAATGCGATCACCATGGAGAAGGGGAGCGTGGCTGCGATCGATTGGCGGCGGGATTCTCCGGTGCTTCAGCATATCAGTTTTGATGAAGTGCTTTTCAGCGATGATCCGGTGCTCGCTCGTGATGACAAGACGGTCGGCGCTTCGGGCTACGAAGTGCTTGTGGACGGCGTGCATGGGCCGCTGATGCTTGGGCGATTCGAGGGCGATGTGGGGCGCGTGCAACTGCTCTTTCATCCCGACCGCAGCACGATGCCCTTTCGCGTCGCGTTCCCGGTGTGGGTGAGCAATCTCGTCGAATACGCGCGGAAGATTTCGGGGACTTCCGAGGCAAACGCGATCGCGACGGGCGTGTTGCCGCCGCAAACTTTTAGCGGTGCCGGCGAGGTGCGAGTGGATGGCCCGGCGGGTAGTCGGAAAGAGAAGCTCCCGGAAAGCGGCATCGCTTCGGGGATTCCGGCGGCGCGCGTGGGCGAGTACCGACTTGTCGGGCCGGGTGGCGATTATCGCGTCGGCGCGAGTCTTCTGTCGTTGCAGGAGACAAGTTTGAAAGCGGTCGAAGAAGTCGAGTTTGGCGACAGCGTGGCGGTCGTCGTGGAGGAGACGGCGAAAAAAACAGATCGTTCGCTGTGGTGGCTCGTAGCTCTGTGCGGCTATGGTGTTTTGCTGCTGGAGTGGTGGTGGTTTCAACGAAAGCCGTGGTAGCGGGCTTGCACCGGACTGGCTTCCCCATTACATCAACGCGGAAATATCAAACTAATGGAACTTTGCATTATCGGCTCCGGTTACGTGGGCCTTGTTACAGGAGCTTGCTTCGCGGAAGTAGGTCACAGCGTCATTTGCGTCGATAACGACCAGCGCAAAATCGACATGCTCCAAGCGGGCAAAATCCCGATTTACGAGCCCGGCCTCGAGGAGCTGGTGAAGCGAAATGTGTCGGCGAAGCGGCTCCGTTTCACCAATAGCATTCAGGAAGGCGTCGATGCCTCGCAGGTCATTTTCATCGCAGTGCCCACACCGCCGCAGCCGGATGGATCGGTGGATATGACTTTCATCGAGCGCGTCGCCCGCGAGATCGCTTCGGCGCTCAAGCCCGATCAATATCGCGTGGTGGTCGATAAATCGACCGTCCCCGTGAAGACCGGAGAGCGTGTCGCAGCGACGATTCAGCGTTATAATAAAGAAGCGTCATTCGACGTAGTTTCGAATCCGGAGTTCCTGCGCGAAGGCTGCGCAGTGCCCGATTTGATGAAGCCGGACCGCATCGTGATCGGCTGCGGCAGTGAGCGCGCGACCGATTTGATGAAGCGCATCTACGAACCATTCATGGCTCCGATTCTCGTCACGGACATCAACTCCGCCGAGCTCATCAAGCACGCCGCAAACTCATTCCTCTCGCTAAAAATCAGCTACATCAATGCGGTTAGCGCGATTTGCGAAGCGAGCGGCGCAGACGTGGAAATGGTTGCGGATGGAATCGGTATGGACCGCCGAATCGGCAGGCAGTTTCTAAATGCCGGGCTCGGATATGGCGGCTCGTGCTTCCCGAAAGACGTGAAGGCATTCATCGCGATTGCCGAGGAAATCGGTGTGCCGTTCAACCTTTTGAAGGAAGTCGAACGGATCAACGAGAGCCAGCTTGAGCGCTTCCTCCGCAAGATGCGCGACGGGCTTTGGGTGCTGAAGGACAAAAAAATTACGGTGTGGGGACTCACTTTTAAACCCGATACTGACGACGTCCGCAACTCGGTGCCGATCGAGTTGATCAACCGTCTTGTCAACGAAGGAGCCATCGTGACTGCGTATGATCCGAAAGGAATGGAAAAGGCGCGAGAGTGGAATCTCATCCCCGAGAGCGTGAAACTTGCAGCCTCCGCGCTTGAAGCGATCGATGGTTCGGAAGCGCTCGTCATCGCGACCGAGTGGAAGGATTTTGCGAATCAAAACCTGAACGAAGTTCGCGAGCGAATGCACACGCCGCTGGTGTTCGATGGACGCAATCTTTTCGACCCGCAAACGATGAAAGACCTCGGCTTTATCTACTACGGAGTCGGGCGAGCGGCGGCGAAATAAAGCCGGATCGCGAATATGGATGCACCCGCCCGACCGAGTTTTGCGGAGGCGTTTCGCTTTTGGCTGAAGCTTGGTTTTATCAGCTTCGGCGGGCCAGCCGGGCAGATCGCGATCATGCATCGCGAGATCGTGGAAAAGCGACGCTGGGTCAATGAAGCGCACTTCCTTCATGCGCTGAATTTCTGCATGTTGTTGCCCGGACCGGAGGCGCAACAGCTCGCGATTTATCTCGGCTGGCTGATGCACCGGACGTGGGGCGGCATTGTGGCGGGCGCGCTGTTTGTGATCCCGTCGGCGCTGATTCTTTGGGCGCTGAGCTACGTGTATGTGGCGTTTGGAAATGTCGTTTGGGTGGGCGGAATCTTTTACGGGCTAAAGCCTGCCGTGCTTGCCATCGTGGCTGCGGCGGTGATCCGAATCGGGTCGAAGGCGCTGAAGAACGAGGTGATGTGGTCGCTGGCGTTTCTCGCGTTTCTCGCGATCTTTTTTCTGCATGTTCCCTTTCCGCTCATCGTCGCGATTGCGGGTGTCACAGGCTGGGTCGGAGGAAAGGTGCGGAAGGACAAGTTCCTCGTGGCGAAGGCTCACGGGAAAGGTGAAATCTTGCATCTGGATATTGCCGTCGCGCCGACGCTCGGGCGAGCGGTGCGAGTGATTGCGACGTGCCTTGCGCTTTGGTGGCTGCCGATTCTCGCAGTGGGTGCGTGGCTGGGCTGGAGCGGGACGCATTTCCAGCAAGGTCTGTTTTTCAGCAAGGCGGCGATGGTCACTTTTGGCGGAGCTTACGCGGTGCTGCCGTATGTCGCTCAGCAAGCGGTGGAGACGCACGGCTGGCTGTCGGCACCGCAGATGTTGGACGGACTTGGCCTGGCCGAGACGACGCCCGGACCGCTCATCATGGTGCTGCAATTTGTCGGATTTCTCGGCGGCTGGAACCAGCCCGGTGCGTTGTCGCCGCTTGTATCGGCGACGCTCGCTGCGGCGATCACGACGTGGGCGACTTTCGTGCCGTGCTTCCTGTGGATTTTTCTCGGCGCGCCTTACGTGGAGCGGTTGCGGCGAAACGAACGACTGACTTGCGCGCTCTCGGCGATCACTGCTGCGGTCGTCGGTGTGGTGCTAAATCTTGCCGTCTGGTTCGGCTTGCAGGTGCTCTTTCCAAAAGGCGTCGATTGGCTCGCAGTCGCGATCGCGGCGGTGGCGTTTGCGGGGATTCAATGGAGGAAATGGGACGTGATTTCCGTCGTGCTCGGCGCAGGCGTTGTGGGGTTGTGCGTGAAGTTGCTCGGCTAGTTCGCCAGCACTACGACGTCGTCGGTGTCGATGCTTGCCGTGATATCCTGATCGTCCGATTTGAAAATGAACCGGGGATTGAGTTCGTAGATTTTCAACAAGGTGTCGGCGCTCGCGAGGCGGTACTGCGCCATTTCGCCGAGATAGACGCGCTCGCGGATTCTGCCGGTGATGGAGTTGGGCGCGGCGGCGTCCTGTCCGAGACGCCACGCTTCCGGCCTCATGCTCAGCGTGACACTTTGGCCGACGCTTGGCGTCCAGCCGTGGATGGTTCCGGTGAATTGCCGGAGCGCGGTATCCACGCGGGCGATGCTTCCGTCGAGCGACGCGATTTTTCCGTCGATGAAATTTGTCTCGCCCATGAAGTCCGCGACGAAGCGTGTAAGCGGCCGCCGATAGACTTCGGCGGGCGGGCCTGCCTGGCGGATGTGGCCCGATTCCATCACGGCGATGCGGTCGCCGACGCTAAGCGCTTCTTTTTGATCGTGGGTGACGTATATGGCCGTGAGCCCAGCCTCTTTACAAATGCGCCGAATCTCGCCGCGCATCTCGATGCGGAGTTTTGTGTCGAGGTTCGAAAGCGGCTCATCGAGCAACAGCGCGCGGGGGCGGATGACCATCGCGCGTGCGAGAGCGACGCGCTGCTGCTGGCCGCCGGAGAGCTGGTTGATTTTGCGCTCCGCGTAAGTCTCCATGCGGACGGAAGCGAGTGCTTCTTTTACGCGCCGATCGATTTCGGGGCGGGGGAGTTTTCGCTCTTCGAGGCCGAATGCGACGTTCTGCGCGACCGTCATGTGCGGCCAAAGCGCGTAGCTCTGGAACATCATGCCGGTGTGGCGCTCGTGCGGCGGCAGATTCGTCACATCCGCATCGCCGAAAAGAATGCGCCCTTCCTCGGGCTGGTAAAAACCGGCGATACTGCGGAGGAGCGTGGTTTTTCCGCAGCCGCTCGGGCCGAGGAGAAAAAAGATTTCGCCTGCGCCGATGGTGAGGTCGAGCGCGTGGAGTGCGGTGGATGTGCCAAAGCGCTTGGTGAGTTTTTCGATGCGGATAGAAAGCATGACCGGCAGCGGGTTTGCGCTGTCGGGGATGAACTATCAACTCTCAATTGCAAAACATCCGGCGTCGGTGAATTCCCCATTAGTCGTTCCGTTGCCCGTGGGGGAAAAGCTGCGCTTGTCAGCCCGCCGGGAATCCGCGAGGGTCTGCGGTTCATGCCATCCGTTTTAATACCAACACCACTCCGCAAACTCACCAACGAGCTTTCGGAAGTCAGCGCAGCCGGAGCCACCGTGGGCGACGTCATCGAAAACCTCGATAAGGCGTTTCCCGGCATCAAAGAGCGTATCTACGACGAAGCAGGCGAAGTCCGCCGCTTCATCCTTGTCCATGTGAACGGAGAAGACATCCGATTTCTCGACGGAGTGAAGACCGTGGTCGCCGAGCGCGACGAGATCAGCATCACGCCGGCCCTCGCGGGGGGCTAGAAAATACCTAAAGGCGAACGTTGACACCCGATAGAGGGTCGTTATCTTCCGCACCCCTTTTTACCACTTTCTTATATGCCAAAACGCACATATCAACCAACGAAGCGCACACGCAAGCAGCAGTTCGGCTTTCGCAAACGCATGAGCACGAAAAACGGCCGCGCAATCCTTTCACGCCGCCGCCAACGCGGTCGCAAGCGTCTCTTGCCGAAAGGCGTTGAGGTGCACTTTGCACGTCACACGGGAGCCTGATCCCTCCTCAGCCAGACGATAAAATTCGCCACGACGCGGCGGACGATTCTTTGAATCGCCCGCCGCGTCTGCGCTTTCCCAAGAAAGCACACCTCACCGAGTCCTC
>JAYTMG010000667.1:0-6030 GCA_043728745.1 Verrucomicrobiaceae bacterium | reverse complement strand
TTTCGCAAACGCATGAGCACGAAAAACGGCCGCGCAATCCTTTCACGCCGCCGCCAACGCGGTCGCAAGCGTCTCTTGCCGAAAGGCGTTGAGGTGCATTTCGCACGTCACACGGGAGCCTGATCCCTCCTCAGCCAGACGATAAAATTCGCCACGACGCGGCGGACGATTCCTTGAATCGCCCGCCGCGTCTGCGCTTTCCCAAGAAAGCACACCTCACCGAGTCCTCGGAATTTCTCCGGGTCCGGACCAAAGGCGAGGCCCAGCACGGAAAGCTGATGGTCGTCGGGGTGCTCAAAGGAGCGGATGAAAAGCCCGCCCGCATAGGGTTTGTCACCTCGAAAAAGGTCGGCGGGGCAGTGATGCGAAACCTGATCCGGCGCAGGCTTCGGGAAATCATCCGGCTTTCGCGTGCTGGTTTCCCGGCGGGAACTTGGCTGGTAATCGTCGCCAAGCCCCGCGCCGCAAAAGCAACCGTCGCGGCGTTACGCGATGAATGGACCGCCTTGGCCCGCCGTGCTGGAGTGCTGCCATGAGATGGCTCGTGTGCAAACTCCTCCAAGGCTATAAGCTGATCATCTCCCCGATCATTCATACGATCGCCGGCCCCGGCGCAGGCTGCCGATTTGAGCCCACATGCTCCGAATACTTCGCCGAAGCCGTGCAAAAACACGGAGTCCTCCGCGGCACGAGGTTGGGCGTCGGGCGCATTTGCCGCTGCAATCCATGGAGCACGCCCGGTTACGACCCGGTGCCCGACAATCGCGGACCGACGGAGGGGCGGGAGTAGGGGGAATGACGAATGACGAATGACGAATGACGAAGCGCAAGCGTGCGGCATCATCCCTTCGCTTGCGTTTCGTCATTCGTCATTCGTCATTCGTCATTTCCCCCCATCCCTCCCCGCCGGGTGAACCACTACTTCGTCTGCTTGATCGATACGTTGTCGAACTCGCCGGTGCCGAGCGCGCCGGCCTGATGCGCGCAGACGAATGGGCCGACGAGGGCTATGGGGCCGAGTCCTGCTGGAGTTTCTTCGCTGATTTTGTTCCAAGCCTGTCCGTCCTTGGATTCAAAGCCGGTAATCGTCGGGCCTGTGCGCGCGAGTTTGAACCAGATTGGGAGTTTGCGCTTCTCCAAGTTGGTGGAAGTGCAGGGCTTCCCGGGCTCTTTGCGGGATAGGAATTGCGCCTTTTCGCCGGGGCCTGCGGTGATTACGGTGTGGCTGCTTTCCTTGGTAAAATCGGTGCGCACCATGATGCCCGCCTTTGTCCAAATGTGCGGGCCTTCGACTTTGGTCACTCGCGCGATGAGCTCGAAATCTCCCTCGATGGACTGGTGCGCAAAATGGAACGAGTCGGCGACCGCCCATACGTCTTCACCGCTGCCTTTGATGGTGTAGCGCCCCGTCTTTGGATCGAATGTGGCGCTGCCTTGGACTGTCATCGGGCCGACGGGTTGCAGCGCAAAAGGAGAGTCTGTGGAGAAACGGGTCGCGACCCATTCCGTGGCACCGTAGGCGGCTTTCGTCTGCGCTGCGGCGTCGGTGAGCTCCACTTCGAAAATGCGGGCGCTGCGGTCCTTCGGGTCCGACGATCCGACGCTGACGACGATGCGTGCGTAGCGGGCTGTGAACGGTTTTATGAGGCGGTCGATGACGTCGGAGCGGTTGCCGAAAACGGAGTCGGCGTCTGTCCATGCGGTGCCGTCGTTGCTGGATTGGAGTTTGAAATCCCGCAGGCGGTGCTGATTTTTGCCACCGACAGCGGAAGCGGGGTGGGTCCGTAACGCCCAGCGCCCGACGGTTTTTGGTGAGCCGAAGTCAAATTGGAGCCACTTCTCTCCGGGCGCGCTGTGGTTCCAGCGGGTCTCCGGATTTCCATCCACGGCGTTTTCCGGTTTGTCGCCTTTTTCCTGATTCCACCCGGATGCGGTGACTGTGGCTGTGGCGGCGAAGTTCGACTTGCGCCGTTCTTCCGCCTCCGCAGCGGCTGCTTTTTCCGAGGCTGCGATGGCTTCGTTGACTTTGGGCAACAGGCGGCTGTTGGGGCGAAGCTTGGATTGGAAATCTTTCAGGCTGGCGATTGCTGCCGCTCGCTCGATAGGGCTTTTCGCGGATTTCAGCGCGCTCGCTGCCATGCCAAACGTGGTGAACTCGTCCTCGTAAGAACGCGCGACTTTCTTGAACTCCGAGAGGAACTCGTATTCGCGCTGAGGGCTGCTGGTGGTGAATTGCCGGAAGAGCGCGGGAGCCGCCTCGATGTCGCCAGCGTCGTACGCTTTGATCGCGAGGAACAAGCTTGCGAGCGACTCGTAGTTGCTGTGGCTGTAAGATTCTCCGACTGAGATCGAGGCTGGGTCCGAGGAAACTACCGTCGGGGCGAAATTGGCAAAGAACTTCCCGTGGGGTGTACCGGTATCGAGCTTCGAGAGCGCAGTGGAGGCAGCCTGGGCGTCGCCGGAAAGATGATGGGAAAGTGCCTGGAAAATCGTGCCCCACGCGCGCTTGTCTCCGCTGGAGGATGCTGCGAGCGCTCGGAACGATTCGATGGCTTGTGCGCTATTGCCGCCCGCGAGCTGATCGCGGGCCTCCTGCCATCCGGCACCAAACGAGGCGATAGTGGAAAGCTCGGTGGGAGCGGCTGTCGTGTCGCCGCCCGACTTGCTCAGAATCCAACCCCCGACGCCCAGCCCGCCAATGAGCACGAACAATGTGGCGATGGTGATGAGGCTGTTCGCTTTTCGCGAGCCCGCGTCTTCGATGACGACGCGGCTTTTCTCCGGGGTCGCTCCGGTTTTCTTTTTTGTGAGCGCTTCATCGCGGGCGAATTGGAGCTGCTCGATGAACTCGTCGTATGTCGAATACCGGTCGTCGGGATTCTTCGCCAGAGTGCGGTTCACGACGAATGCGGTCGCATTTGTCACGTCCGGTGCCCACGCTTGGATGCTCACCGCATTGGCATGGAGGTGCTTCATGGCGACGCCCGTAGCGTCCTCGGCCTCAAACGGCGCGCGGCCCGCTATCGCGTGAAAAAGCGTGGCTCCCAGCGAGTAAATATCGCCGCGGAAATCCTCGGGGATTCGTTGTAGCCGCTCCGGGGAAAGGTAGTAGGGAGTCCCCCATATTTCTCCGCTCGCAGCGGCCTGCTGGGCCAAGACTGTCGCCAGCCCGAAGTCCACGACTTTTGCCGAGCCGTTCTCGCCAAACAGGACGTTGCCCGGCTTGATGTCGCGGTGGACGAGGCCGTGCTCTAGGCCCGCGCGGAGCCCTTGTGCTACTTCGATGCCGATTTGGAGCGCCCTCGCCTCCGGGATGCGGCCCAGCTTTTCCATCAGGTCATCCAGCGTTCCGTTGGGCACGAGCTCCATCGCCAGATAGACGTGACCCTCGTCCGCTCCATAGGAATACACCCGGACGATGTTCGGGTGATTCAGGGATGCCGTGATCTTCGCTTCGCTCTCAAACTGGCGGACAAACTCCGGGTCGTTAGCGTATTCCGTGCGGAGGATCTTTAGCGCGACTAGGCGGTTCAGATTGTTATCCACCGCCCGAAACACAAGTCCCTGCCCGCCGTGCCCGATCATCTCGATTAACTCATAGTGGCCGAAGTTCCTCCGTACATTGATAGGCGTCGAGCAAACTGGGCATGTGCGCTCCGCGAATATCTGCGCACCCGATACATCAAGCATCGCTCCGCAGGCGGGACATGGTTCTGTGTTCGAGGCTGGCATTATAAAAACGGAAGACTTCCCAAGGGGTTTACAGGTTTAAAGTGCGCGGCAGGCGCGGGAATACTCGTTTACCTTAGGACGGGGAAAGAGCCCGCCTGACGCATGGCAGACGGGCTCTTGCATAGGATTTAGAGAGACACTCGACTAAAATGCGCGGATTCCGTTACGGATTCCATGCACATTCCAGATGGTGTGGTTCACGTCGCGGACGGTATCCACGGCGTTTTCGCGCTTCATGCGCTCAACGCTCACGTTGCTCGCTTCCACGCTCTTTTGTTTTTGATACTGCCGATGCTCGGCATCCGAGATCACACCGTCGCCGTTGTAGTCGGCGACTTGTGCAGTCTGGAACGATGCGCAACCGGAGAGCCCGGTCGCGGCGATGGCACTGAGGATAATCAGGTTTTTCTTCATAGTAGAGATTTGGACGATAGCAGGTTCCGGTCTTAGTAGTAACGGCGGCGGAGCGAGTTGCCGTAGTAGCGGTTGTTGTAGCCGTCGTACCCTTCGTGCCCGTTGTAATAACTGCGCCCGCGGTCGCGCCCGTATCCGTCGTAGCGGCCGGGGTCCAAGTCGGGGTGATTGACGCCCGTGCCGACGCCGCTGTCCATGCGTTCGACTTTGCGGCCAATGTAAGGGTCCCGCGGCATCGGGCGAGTAGTGTCGCAGGCGGTCAGGAATATTACGGGCAAGAGGAGTAGGAGCACTGTTTTCATGCGCGGCGTTTATGCTCGCGAGCCCGGATATTCGCAAGCTCAAAACTCTTGGCTTGCGGTCCCTTGCCATTGCGGGGAGTGAATTGACGGATGCAACGTTGTATTATTTTTGGCGGGAGCGGCTACATCGGCACCATGCTCGCGCGGCATTTTGCCGCTGCGGGGCAGTTCGAGGAAATCGTGGTGGTCGATACCAAGCCACCCGCCGCCCCGCTGCCGGAGCGCACCCGTTTCATCCCGCACGACATCCGCAAACCCATCACCGGGGAACTCGCCGTCCTCTCCGCAGAGTGGATCTTTAATTTCGCCGCCGTCCACCGCGAGCCCGGCCACGAGCCGCACGAATACTACGACACCAACCTCCACGGCGCGCGCAACGTCTGCGCATTTGCCGAAGCCACTGGCTGCCCGAACCTGTTCTTCACCAGCAGCATCGCCAGTTACGGCCCCACCACCGGGCCCACCACAGAGGACTCGCCGAACTACCCCAAGACCCCCTACGGCATCACCAAGCACGCCGCCGAGCTCATCCACGAAGTCTGGCTCCGCTCTACCGCCGGGCGCCGCCTCATCGTCTGCCGCCCCGGCGTCATCTACGGCCCCGGCGACCCCGGCAACATCCTCCGCATGATCCGCGCGGTCAAAAAGGGCCGCTTCTTCTTCCCCGGCGACGCCGCCATCCGCAAGAGCTACGGCTACATCTACGGCCTCCTCGAAAGCATCGACTTCATGATGGCCCGCCCCGAGTCCCACCTCATCTACAACTACGTCGAACGCGACACCGAGCCCCTCCGCGAACTCGTCCGCCTCAGCGGGCAAGCCGTCGGCAAAAAGGGCACCGTCACCCGCCTCCCCATCACCGCCCTCGTCGCCGCCGCCCACATCATCCAAGCACTCACCGGCGGCAAATCACCCATCCACCCCGTCCGCGTGCGCAAAGCCGCCACGCCCACCCACATCGTCCCAAAGCGGCTCATCGATCTAGGCTTCGTTTTCCGATACGACTTCGCCAGCTCCCTCCAGCACTGGAAAACCATCGCCCCCGAAGACTTCGCATAGGCACCCACCGAGGGGCGTGATTCAAACATGGTCCACAAACAGAGATTAGCCCTGAAGGGGCGGGATCAAAATGTTGGCAACGCGAACATGCCGCCCCTTCAGGGCTCATTCCATTCATCCCACGTGACCCAGGCCTGCGCTCGTTCCTCGCTTTGCCTGGGCTATTACATGGCCGCGCCGCCACACCGAACATCGGGACTTCGGCCCTCATTTGCGATTGAATAACTCGCGTGTGGGGCGGGGTTTATCCGCACGCCGCTGCAAATCGACGTGCCACGCTGCTACGAGTTGAGACGCCAGAGCGTAAAGTTCAGCCACGAGGCGAAGGCGACCCATGCGACGTAAGGAGCCATGAGCCATCCAGCAAGCGGCACCACATTTGCAAACGCCCTCGCTGTGGCAATGACGGCGGCGAGCAGCAAAATGATTTCCGCAAAGGCCAACGCGGGCATTTTCAAACCGAAGAAAATCGGCGTCCACGCAGCGTTGAGTGCGAGTTGCACGGCGTAGAGCCAGAGCGCGC
>JAYTMG010000666.1:0-6575 GCA_043728745.1 Verrucomicrobiaceae bacterium | reverse complement strand
TCGTGCGGGTGGGCAGAAAATTATTGAGCATGTTGTCGCGCTCGCTCGCCCAAGTCGCGGGAGTGCGGGATTCACCGCTAGCGACCCATCGCGCGCTCTCGGCGTAAAATGCACGCTGTATCTCCGCGCACATCGCCGTGAGGCGGGCGTTGGTCGCAGCCGGGGTGAGCGCGCCGTTGTTGAAAAGGTGACGGTGGATTTTGTCGGCGAGCAGCATCTGGTAGTCTGCGTGGCCTTGCTGCCAGAGCTGGCTGAAAATACTGCCGGGACCGTCGCCATTTTGCCGCCCGGGATCCGGGTTCGAGCGGAGCTCCATGCGGTTGCTGGGGACGGAGTTGATATAGTCCGAACTGGCGAGATAACCGTCGGCATCGTTGAGCAAGAACTTGAATCCGCTCCCGGCGTTTTTCGGGCTCACGATGCGATATTCGTCCTCACTTTTTCCGAAGCAAAACATGAGCATGTAATCGACGTAATGCGCGACATCGAGATACGGGCTGACTCCCGCGTAGTCGGCACGCAGAGACTTCACCCGCGTCCACGAAGATCCATCGCCATCGTACGCGTCGCCGGGCTCGGCCCAGCCGCCGACATTGAGGTTGCCGTTTACTGACTCGTAGTCGCCCGATGGCCCGCCGAGATAGGCGCTGTGCATGTCGGCATCCCAACGCTCGCGGAGGTGATACATGCCCCAGTACGAGCCGTTCAGGTAAAGGTGGACGAAGCGCGAGTGAGGGTTCAGCGCGCCCATGTCGAGCATGGTGCCGTCGGTGAAAATATTCGACATGTAGAAGCCGCGCTGCGCCATGTCGTGCGAGCCGCTGCGGAGTTCGAGCGCGTCAAATTTCCCGGCGGGTTTCCAGCCGCGAGCGTGGCTGGTGAAGAGGTCGGGAATTGCGATATTTGCCGCCCCGAAGTCCGCCTTAAAAGCGACGCGGAAGCTCTTCTTTTGGAAGTTCGTGTAATCGCCGCCAAACAACTCAATGCCCGCATTTTCTTGAACGCCCACGCCGATGGCCGGGATGTATTCAAATGAGCAAAGCGCGCTCGTGCCATTCACGATCGATGATGGCGTGACCACGGAAATGCTCGGCAAGTCCGTGAGCGCCGCAATCATCTGCGGGCCATAAGCCGGGTTATGCGTGATCGTCGTGCTCATCACCGGCGAGGCCACCACCGCGGCGGGGAAAATGTAGGTGTTCGTGTCCACATTCGTCGGCGCAAAGTTCGTCTTATACGCCAGCGCGCGCAGCATCGTGGTCGTGGTGATTGAAATCGGTCCCGTGTAAATCGTGCCGGTTGTTTCCGTCGGCTCGGTCCCATCAGTCGTATATCGAATCGTCGCGCCCGCAGTGGAGGAGGTAATCGCGACACTTTGCGGCGTGCTGAAAAGGCCGCGCTTCACGCTAAAACTCGTATCGCCGACGACGCCATCGTAGCTCGTCGCGTTTGCAGCGGCGGGCGTTGCGGGCTTGAAATACTTCGTCGCACCGCCGGTCGTGAGGCCGTAAGTCACGCGGTCATATTGCTTCGGGAAAAGCAAAGTCGCCGGGTAGTCGGTGGGGAATTGATGCACGAGCGCGCCGCCCGGAGCCGAGAGTGCGAGGTATTCGCCGGACGCGGTGAGCGAGAAATTCGTGTGCAGCGGCGAGCCCACAATTGCGCGATTTTTCCCCGACGCATAAACGAGCGCGTAGCCGCCGGGCGCAATGTTTGCGAGCGGGAAGGTCCATTTTGCAGGCAACAGCGCGGAGTCGGTGAGCGTGTAGCCTGCGAGGTTCAGCGTGAAGGTGTTTGGGTTTTGCAGCTCCACCCAATCCGGACGATCGCCGTTTTCATCCTCGATGATTCCGTCCGCCGCTTGGAACTCCGTAATCTTCGGCGCGAGCGCCGCAGCGTTCACGTCGATCGTGACCGTCGCGACGGAATTTGCCGCGTTCGTGCGCATCGCGGTAAGCGTGTAGGTGGTCGCGCTGCCGGGGGCGACGACCATACTGCCGCTCGCGGGCACTGTGCCGATTCCGCTCATCGACACGCTCGTCGCATTGACCACCGACCACGAAAGCGTCGCGCTCGCGGGCAGGCCGGGACCGCCGATGTTTCCAGCATCCGTGAGGAAATAGCGGATCGTTGCCGGCACTGGTGCGTAGGCTTCAATCTCGGCGATCTGCGGTTTGTAAGCGACATTCGCGAGATCGGTGACGCGGATAAACCGCCCGGTAAACGTCCCAATCCCGTCGGTCACACGCACCGTGTCGGTCCCACCTTGGCCGCTATTCGTGCCATCCGTTCGCACGGCTCCAGTCCAATTCACCGCGCCGGGCGAGCCCGCGCTATCGGCCATGAGTTGAACGCGAAAGTTGCTCAGTCGCTCAGGGCAACAATCCGCCCGGTTGACGAGGACGACCCGCTCCAGACCGTAGGTCGCGCCGAGGTCCACCGTGAAGAACGCACCAAGCGGCGCTCCTTCCTCCGGGTGCGAAAAAGTCGCGGGATTTCCGTCCGTGAGGTTCGATCCTGGCAGCCCCGGCCACGTCGCGCCGGAGCTCGTCACGACGCCATTCAGAGCGAGATTCGCATTCGCCACTGGCAGGCCCGTGAATGCGCGAAATTCCGCAAACTGGAAATACTGCACATACCCATCGATCCGAATACGCCGCGCTCCCGGCCAGCCCGTCGCACCGTTCGTAAAAATAAGCGTTTGCGAGCTACTCGGCGTGCTCAGCCCCGTGATGGGAATCGTCGCGCCGATCTGCATATTATTCACATCATAGACCCGAATCTCCGAGCCATCTAGCCGGTTCGGTGCGCAGCAGCCATCGGAGCGGTCCGTGATTTCCAGCCTCGTCAGGTCGCGATTCTGCGTCAGGTCCACCTGCCAAAACGGATTATTCGGAGCCGCGCTCGTGTTGTTCGCGTGAGTGAATGTCGAGGTCGTCCCATCCACACCGTTCGATGTGGGGAATCCAAACGCCGTATCCCCCGTCGTCGGCCTCCCCTGCGCGACATTGACCAACTGCGCCCGCACGGACGTGGATGCGCAAAGCAGCAGAATAATGATGAGTCTCGGAAGGAATTTCATACTGCGGAGCACTGTAGGAAAGGTTCTCAGCCTGTCCAGCGCAGTTCATCCCGATAAGCGGGAAATGATCTACCGGGAATAAAGCGCCGTAAGCAGCGACGAATGGGAGCGGGGCTTTCCTAAGCCCCGTCTGCCGCGACAGCGGCAAACCGCGATTGCCACTGACGTGGCAACGGGGCTTAGGAAAGCCCCGCTCCCATTCGCGCCTTCGGTATAGACTCTTTAATTCCGGCAGAGGGGATGAGACTTGGATTTTCACAATTGCTGGGCGGTTTTTTTGGGCGCGGGGCGACGACTACTGGTGCAATAGCTCATCATTCTGTGCTCATCATTCTGTTTCCATGGCGCGCCGGAATCCACAGAATGATCGGGTGCTGGTTTCCCTTTGCTGCCCTCTCTATCGGTCTATTCTGCGAGTATTTCCCGAGTGACAAAGTAGAAGGAATCATTTCCGCATGGCGCGGCTTGCACTTCACGGGGAGGGCATTAGCGTGCGCGGCTTATTTCTTTATGACCAATCTGTCCGTTTCTGATCCGCTTGCGCCTTGTGATTCATTTGCCCGGAGGCATCTCGGTGTCAACGATTCGGAGGTCGCGCAAATGCTGGAGACGCTGGGGGAGCCTTCGCTCGACGCGCTGATCGACAAGACGGTGCCGGCGGGCATCCGGCTTTCGGGGGCGATGGATCTTCCTCCTGCTGCGGGCGAGAGTGCTGCGCTGGAGGAGTTGCGCGGGATTTCGATGAAGAACCGCGTGTTTCGGAGCTTCATCGGTGAGGGTTATTACGACACGCATACGCCGGGTGTCATTCAGCGCAATATCTTGGAGAATCCGGGCTGGTACACGGCTTACACGCCGTATCAGGCGGAGATTGCGCAGGGGCGTTTGGAGGCGCTGCTGAACTTTCAGACGATGGTCGCGGACCTGACGGGGCTGCCGGTTTCCAATGCCTCGCTGCTGGACGAAGCGACGGCTGCTGCGGAGGCGATGCACATGGCGTTTGCGGTCCGCAAGAACAAGGAGGGGAAGAAAATCTTCGTCTCGAAACGCTGCAACGCGCAGACGATTGCCGTCATCCAAACGCGCGCAGAGCCTTTGGGAATCGAGGTGATCGTGGATGATGAATCTTCGCTTTCGCTCGACGGCTCGGTGTTCGCGGTGGTGGTGCAGTATCCGGACGTGGATGGCTCCATCAACGAGTACGATCTTCTTTTTGCCAATGCGAAGAAAGCGGGAGCACTGTGCATCTGCGCTGCTGATTTACTGGCGCTGGTGCTGCTCCGTCCGCCGGGGGAGTTTGGCGCGGACATCGTGGTGGGGACCACGCAGCGGTTCGGTGTGCCGCTGGGATTTGGCGGGCCGCACGCGGCGTATTTGGCGACGAAGGATGAGTTCAAGCGGCTGATGCCTGGGCGTCTCGTGGGCATCTCCATCGACTCGCACGGGAACCCCGCTTACCGCCTCTCGCTGCAAACGCGTGAGCAGCACATCCGCCGCGACAAGGCGACCTCGAACATCTGCACGGCGCAAGTGCTTCTCGCGGTCATCGCGTCGATGTATGCAGTTTACCACGGCCCCGACGGGCTGCGGAAAATCGCGACGCGCGTGCATCTGTGCGCGCGCACATTCGCGCTCGCGCTGGAGAGTCTGCCGCAGAAGTTCGAACTGAGCGGCAAGCCGTTTTTCGACACGGTGCGCGTGAAGACGGCGAAGAACGACGCCGACGCAATCCTCGCC
The DNA here is from genome assembly GCA_043728745.1 of Verrucomicrobiaceae bacterium. Classification (GTDB taxonomy): domain Bacteria; phylum Verrucomicrobiota; class Verrucomicrobiia; order Chthoniobacterales; family Chthoniobacteraceae; genus SXWH01. The sequence continues at coordinate 1,756 of JAYTMG010000666.1, read as the reverse complement.
ACCGCGCGGGCGATGCGGGTGAATCTGCGCCGGATCGGCGAGAACCAATTCACGGTCGCTTTCGACGAGACGACCACGGTGGAAGACATCAACACGCTCATCGCGATCTTCACCTACGGCAATCGAATCGACAACACGGCGCTGCAAACCTCCCGGCAGGCTTTGAGCGATATTCCTGCGGCGCATCAGCGCAAAAGCGCGTTCCTCACGCACCCGGTTTTCAACTCCCACCACACCGAGCACGAGATGCTCCGCTACCTCCGCAGGCTGGAGTCAAAAGATCTGTCGCTCTGCCACTCGATGATCCCGCTCGGCTCCTGCACGATGAAGCTGAATGCGACGAGCGAAATGTTCCCGGTGACATGGCCGGAGTTCTCGCGCATTCATCCGTTTGCGCCTGCGGAACAAACCGCCGGCTATCGCGAAATGTGCGCGCAGCTCGAGAAATGGCTCGGCGAAATCACGGGGCTTCCGGGCGTTTTGCTGGAGCCAAACGCGGGCTCGCAGGGCGAGTACGCAGGGCTGCTCGCCATCCGGAAATATCACGAATCCCGCGACGAAAAAAAGCGCACCATCTGCCTGATCCCGAACAGCGCCCACGGCACCAATCCCGCAAGCGCCGTCATGGCCGGGATGCGCGTCGTCCCCGTAAAATGCGACGAGAACGGGAACATCGACATGAGCGATCTGTTTGAAAAAGCAGGCGAACACGCGGACGACCTCGCCGCGCTGATGCTCACGTATCCGAGCACCCACGGCGTTTTCGAGGAGACGGTGCGCTCGATTTGCGACCTCATTCACGTCAACGGCGGACAGGTCTATATGGACGGCGCAAACATGAATGCGCAAGTGGGCCTCACGAGCCCCGGCCGCATCGGCGCGGACGTGTGTCATCTCAATTTGCACAAGACCTTCTGCATCCCGCACGGCGGCGGCGGTCCCGGCGTCGGGCCGATTTGCGTGGGGGCGCATCTCACGGAATTCCTGCCGCCCCGCGCCCGCACAGGGCCGGAGCGACACACCGGCGCGATCTCCGCAGCGCCCTACGGCAGCGCGAGCATCCTGCCGATCTCGTGGATGTATATCCGCATGATGGGCGCGGACGGCCTCACCATGGCGACGAAGCTCGCGATTTTGAACGCCAACTACATGGCTGCGCGTCTGCGGGATTTTTTCCCGGTGGTGTTCACCGGCGAAAACAGCACGGTTGCGCACGAGTGCATCATCGACATCCGCGGCTTCAAGCTCGTCACCGCCGAAGACGTTGCGAAGCGCCTCATGGACTATGGCTTTCACGCGCCAACGCTGAGCTGGCCAGTCTCCGGGACGCTCATGATCGAGCCGACCGAAAGCGAAACCAAAGCCGAGCTCGATCGTTTCTGCGACGCGCTCATCTCGATCCACGGCGAGATTATTGCCATCGAGCGCGGCGAGATTTCTAAAACCGATAACCCTCTTAAAAACGCCCCGCACACCGCCCGCGCAGTAACCGCCGAAGAGTGGCCGCACGGCTACTCGCGGAAGGTCGCGGCATTCCCGGCCCCGTGGGTCGCGGACTCGAAGTTCTGGCCCTCGGTCGGACGCGTGGACAACGTATTCGGCGACCGCAATCTGGTCTGCACATGCCCGTCCGTAGAGAGCTACTCGGAGTGATTGGGTTCTGCCAGCGGTGAGATGATTGAAACCCGCCGTGTTTATTGGCTGTGATTAGTGAATGGTGATTTGTGATTTGTCGCAAGCGGGAGAATTACGCCCA
>JAYTMG010000665.1:0-4868 GCA_043728745.1 Verrucomicrobiaceae bacterium | reverse complement strand
GCTGCGGGGGTTGCGGCGGTGTTGGGCGTGAGCGGGTTTGTGCGTAGGGCGTATTCGATTGCGTTGTTCAGGCCGTCGCGGTCTTCGTCGTCGAGCGGGGCGGTGAGCGTGAGCGCGGGGAATTGCGCGAGCCATGCGGCGTACGTGATGTCTTCTACTGCGCCGGGGCTTCCGTTGATTGTGGCGCTGCTCGTCCAATTTTGTGGGAGCGTGGAATCGGGGTTGGTGCGCGGGCGGATGAGTTGCAGCGAGTAGCCGGGGCCGTCGGCGCTTGCGGGCCACGGGTTGTTGTCTTCGTAGCGGAATGTCTCAATGGTCGCGCTCGTCGCGCTGATGAGCGTGATGGTTTCATCGGCATGGCTCAGCCGTCCGATGAAGGTGCCGCCGGGCGCGAAGCCGTATCTCATTGCAAATGCGGCGGCGTGGCGTGCGAGCACGAATGTTCCGCCCGGCGGGAGGACGGTGCTCGTGGTGAAATTAAACGTCAGCCCTTGCGAGAAGCTGCTGCCTGCAAGCTCCACGGCGGCGGCGCTGATGTTGTGCAGCTCGACGAATTGGAAAAAATCCGCATCGTCGTATCCCGCGTTGGACTCCGAGATGCTCGGGTCTTTCGGGTGATAGTGGACTTCGCTGATGACGATATTTGCAGCGCTCGCGGCGACGTTTGCGGTGCTGCTGGTGATGGTGATTGTGTCGGTGCCGGTGGCTGTGCCGTGTTGGTCGAATGCGGCGAGCGCGATCACGTTTGCGCCGGCGATGAGCGGGATGGTCGTGCTCCACGTCGTGCTGCCGGTCCATGTGAGGGCGAGCGGCGTGGGCTGGCCGGTGCGCGTGATCGTATAGACATCGCTCCAGCCATTTCCCGTGAGCGTGACGGTGTTTGCCGCCGTGGTGAAATCCGCGCCGCCATTTGTCGCGATGGCAAACGGCACGCTCGCCGGAAGCTGTGTGAGCGCGTAGCCGCTGCGGGCGGCGATGTAGCCGGAGATGCCGGAAAACTCGGTCGTCTCGCCGGTCACCGTGGTGAGATGCGTGATCCACGGGTTCATATACGTGGTGTTGAGCGTCGTGTTCACGAGGTCGAGCACGTGGCTGTCGAACTGCCGCTTGAACGCGGTGACGGTGAAAAGATTTCGGATGTTCTGAAACTCGCCCAGCGCGTTTGCGGCGTTCGGGAAAAGCGAATCGCTTGTGCCGAGTTGGAACGCGCGGTCGAGGTCCCACGGCAACGCGACGAGGCGTGCGTCGGTCGGGCGCTGGTAAAGCCGCCAGTTGTGCGGGTATTGGCGGCCATATTGATCGTCGTTGCCGTAGAGCCCCATGATTGCCCATGTGCGCATCCATTGATCCACGTCGATGGTCGCCTCGATCTCGTTGGAAAATGCGGTGCCGCTCAGCGCGAACGCGCGGTTCAGCCGCACGATGCCCGCGTAGTTATCGTCGCGGCGCTTGCTGCGAATCTGCCAGCCCCAGCGATACGCTTCCTTGTCGGTGCCACGGTCGAGCAGGTCGTAGCCAGCGCGCGTGTGGTTGTAGGGATTGTTGAGTTTCAGAGTTTCGGGATCGGCGGGCGTGACGGTGCCGTTTGGCTGATAGAGCAGTTCGTGATTGAAGACGGTGCCGTTGGGTTCGTCGGGAAAAAGGCTCTTCACAAACACGCTCGAAGTGCGGCTCGCGGCGATGATCGCGATATTTGCGACGCCGGGTCCGTTGATGCGCGCAACGTCGTCGAACTGGCTCCAGTAGCCGCCGCCCGCGCGATTGAGGATGTGCTTGGCGACGATCTCTTTCATGTTTCCCGCGCGCTCGATGCTCACGCTCGTGTGGACTCCGCGAAACGGTTTCTCGGGCGGAAAGTCGAGGCTGTAGCCAAACTCCGTCGCCGCATAACGCCCGAACGCGCTGCCTTTCAGCTTCACGCGCGAACCGTAGTAAACCGTGCGTTCATCCTCGATAATCGTGCCGGGGAACGTGTCGTTGCTCATCCGGTTTGTGTTCGTGAAGAGCGTCGTTTCGCTCTCCGGCGAAATGAGCACGCGCAAATTGCCGCGCAGCCCGCTCACGTCCGCATCGCCATTTAGCACGCGATAAAATGCACCGCCCGCCGCGCCGCCAGCGGGGAAATCCGCGACTGCACCGAGCCCGTCTGTGCCTCGCACGTAGAACTGCACGAGCGCACCAGCGGCCTGCGCCGGGATGCTCGCGCTGTGGCGTCCGTCTGCGCCGAGAGTCATCGCATTGCTCAGCCACGCGCCACTCGCGACGCGGTAAAAAAGCGACGCGCTCGCGACGTTATCCGGATCATTGAGCAGCGCGGAAACGGTGACGACATTCGTTGCGGCGGGCACGACCGGCGTGTGCGCGAGCGCGCCGGCGGTCGGGCCGATGTTTGCGATGGATGCAGAGTTTGCGAGGCCCGGCGTGCCCCATTGATTGCCGACATTCAGCAGCGTCGTGCGTTGCAGGTAGTTGAAATAAAGGCGCGTGTTCACTTGGTTCGAGCCAGCCATCCAGCGGGCGCGAAACGAGATTTGATACGTGTTGCCGACAGTCACTTGTCGCCCCGTGAAAAAGGTCGTTTCGATGCGATTACTTTTGTCCTCAGTGTTTCCCGTCGCGACGACGCGCAGACATTTGTTCGACGCGTTATCCGGGTCCGTGATGACCACGCTGCGGCCTTGTCCGTGATTGCCGAGGAAGCGCCATTTCAGCGGCACCGCGCCGAGCGTGTCCGTCTCGAATGTTCCGTTTTGAATAAACTCCGTGTTCGCTCCCGTCGGGTTTTCCCGCACGCTCACATCGTCGATGAGCACCTCGCCCGTCTCCAGCATTCCGAGCATGAAATCGCGGAACGCATCGTTGCCCAGCCCGTCGTCCGTCGCCACGCCGCTGTAAGTAATCGTCTGCCACGCGCCGAGCGCCGCCGTGCTGCTCGCGGCCCACGCTTCGGGCTGCGCGTTGTCGGCATCCGAGTCGCGCAGCTCGATGCTCGCGCCGCCGCGGTCTGAATAAGCGGGCCAGCGTCCATCGCTAAAATATTCCACCTCATCGGCAGGGTTTCCGCTCAAGTCTTCGAGCGTGATTTCGTCGCCGTCGCTGAGTCCTCCGCCGAAGTCGCCGATGATTGTCCGGCCCGGATATTTCGCGAGCAGCGCCGCGCTGTCCGCCGCGACCACGAGCACCTGCCCCGCGCCAATCGTCGTGCCGAGCGGGAACGTGTAGCTGATTCCATCGTTGAGTTTCCAACCACCGATATTCACCGCAGCCGCGCCGCGATTTTTCAACTCCACCCACTGCTCCGGCGATGTGTCGAAAGCGGTGTGGAAAATTTCGTTGATCACCACATCGCCGGGAATCGCAAAAGTGTTCGTCGCGCCAAATGTCGCCGCACTCGGACGCAACCAGCGGCCAGTGCCAGCGGTCTGCCGCGCTCGCGGAGTCGTGGCGACTTTTGCAGCGTCCGCCATGCGCGTGGTCGAGCGGAGAAAAAGGCGGGCATTATCCAGCGGACGAAAGCCCATCGTGGTTTCGTCGAGCGTGAGATACGCGCCCGCTGCGAGCGATGAAACGGGGAACGTGTAAGCGGCAGCAGTGTCGCCATTCACGAGCTGCCAGCCGTCGAGCGCGACGGGGTTTGCGCCGTGATTATACAGCTCCACGCGGAACGTCGGATCGCTCGCGCCGGAGACTTCATTGAGCGCAACGGTCGGGCCCGCAGCGGGCAGCAATCCAGCCGACGCAGCGTCTTCAAACTCATAAAGCCCGAGCAGATTCGCGGCGAGCGCGGGAGCTTTGATCGCCGCCGCACCGCCCGTTTGGATGGCCGCTATTTCCGCAGCAGTCAGCGCGCGATTGAACGCAAACACGTTGTCTATTTTCCCACGAAACGGCTCCACGCCCGTAGGATGCGAGCCGATGCGAATAAACGTCTGGCTCGCATTGTGAGTCAGCCCGCCGGTGTAGGCGTTGCCATTCACGTAGAGCCGCGTCTGCGAGATCGCAGCGTCGAAGGCCGCGCACACAAACACCCAGCCGTCCGCCGTCGTCGCATTCATGCCGCCGACGATGCCCGTGCTTGCGCCGCCAAACGCCGCATACCGCGCCACGCCGGATTCCCCGGTGCCGGAGCGCGAATCAATCGACAGCGACCGGTCGAACCCGCCGTTATCCGTGGCGATGATTTCGTGACGCGCTGGCGAGAGAATCGTCGTCGCCTGCACCCACGCGCCGATGGTCGCGCTCGGCACCGTGCCGGGCGTGATATTGATCGGCACATCCACCGCGCCCGCTCCGTCGAAAACAAACGCTTCGCCCTGATACCCGCTCGCGCCGGTGGTGCGCGACACGCCGACGACATTCGTCGCGTGACGATTATTTCCCGACGTGTCCAACGCACTGATCGTCACGACAGGCTGCGCGAAATTCTGCGCTCCCGGCGTGCCGTGGAGCTGCGCGGAAGTCGTCCAATTTGAAGCCTGCCCGCCGCGTTGATCATCGATCTTCGCAAGCGTGAAATTCGAGCCATCCGGACCGACCGGCCATTTCCCCGAATCGCCGTAATTGAACTCATCCATCAGCCGCCGCTTTTCCAGACTGTTGTTAAAAGCGCCCGGATCAAACGGCGCGGGGCCGCTGGTCGAGGGCACGAAAATTTGAAAGCCGCTCCAGTTCACCTCGCCGCCCGGCGTGTCCGCATTGCCGATGATTTTCCCCGTCGCGTCCGGCTGGATGCCCGTCACGAGAATGCCGCCATTCGCAGGCGAAGTCACCGCCGTGTCGTCGGCGATGGAGGCGTTTCCATTTGTGTCCACCTTGAACCGGCACGTCCGCGACGAACTCCCGTAAAGCCACATGCTGTAAGTCTTCGC
>JAYTMG010000664.1:0-2428 GCA_043728745.1 Verrucomicrobiaceae bacterium | reverse complement strand
AAATCCGAGCGTGCCCGCATCGCCGATATTGTCGGCAGTTTTCAGATGTCGAGCATCCTCACGGTCGGCGAGACGGAGCAGTTCGTAAAGCATGGAGGGATGGTTGGCTTTCTGATGGAAGGAGATAAAGTGCGTTTTGAGATCAACAACGGAGCGGCGAGACGCGCGGGTCTTGAACTAAGTTCACGGCTCGTCAAACTCGCTAGAGCAACACCATGAGCAGCCGACCTTCCACACTTTCATTGTCCGATTTGCCGATCAAACGGAAGATGATCGTGGCATTGATGGGGACGACGCTCATCGCGCTTTTGGTGGCGTGTACGGCGCTCGCGGTTTACGAGCAGAGGACTTTCCGCAAAGTGCAAACGCGGAATGTCGAAGTTCTCGCCGAGGTTCTCGCAAGGAACTGCACGGCGGCCATTAGCTTTATGAATCCCGAAGATGCGCGGCAGACCCTCGACGCGCTCAGCGCGAAGCCATCTATCGAGATGGCTTGCCTTTACAATGCGGAGGGGCGGCTTTTCACAGCGTACAGAAGGAGCGGTGTGGCGATTGATTTTCCGCCAAAGCCGGGGCCTGATGGTGCGTGGGAGATGCCGGACCACCTCGCGGTCGTGCATCCAATCATAATAAACAACGGTTCCCGCGTAGGCACGATTTACCTCCGAAATGATTTCATGGAGCGCGATGCACATCTCCAGACTTACATCGTGATCTCGGCGCTCGTCCTCATCCTCACGCTGATTTTCGCGTTCATATTTTCGTCCGTGCTCCAGGGAGTTATTACCCGCCCCATCATTGATCTTACCAATACCGCGAAGAACATCGGCCTCACTCGTGACTATTCGGCGCGTGCGCAGAAGCATGGGCAGGATGAAATCGGGACGCTTACCGACGGGTTTAATCTTATGCTGGCGGGCATCAAGGATCGCGACACGGCTTTGCTCACGGCCAACACCGCGCTGAGCGCTGAGAACCAGGAGCGAAAGCGCGCGGAGGAGCTTCTGGCTTGGGAAAAGAGCGCGATGGAGCTGATTTGCGGAGATGCTTCGTTGCACAAGGTTCTGGACGGCTTGATGCTCAGCTTGGAGAAGTACTCAGCGGGCGCGCTCTGCTCCGTGCTCCTGCTCGACAAGGACGGAGTTCACCTCCGGCACGGAGCCGCGCCGAGCCTGCCCCCTGCTTACAACCAGCTTATCGACGGCATCGCGATCGGCCCCGGCGTTGGCTCGTGTGGAACCGCAGCGTTTGAAAATCGGCAGGTCATCGTTAAGGATATTGGAGCCGATCCGCTATGGGCGAACTCCCGGGATTTAGCGCTCGGATACGGGCTCTCCGCCTGCTGGTCCACGCCGATCCATAATCGGTCGGGACATCCGGTCGGCACTTTTGCGGTTTATTATCGCGAGCCCCGGTCGCCGATTGCTGCCGAGCTGGATTTAATCGCGCGTGCCGTCCACATCACTTACATCGCCATCGAGCGGAAACAAACGGAGGAAGAGATTCGGCTTTTTAATACATCGCTGGAGCAGCGGGTGCGCGAGCGCACTACACAACTTGAGGTGGCGGTGAAGGAGCTTGATGCGTTCTCGTATTCCGTCTCGCACGACCTACGGGCACCGCTGCGTGCGCTGGATGGTTTCTCCCGGATCGTGCTTCGTGATTACTCTTCGCAACTCGACGAGGATGGCAAGCGGATGCTCGGCGTCATCCGCGCAGAATCGCAGCGCATGGGGCGGCTTATCGACGACCTGCTTGCATTCTCGCGGCTCGGGCGGCAACAAATTGAGCGAATCCCGATCGATATGGGAGCGCTGGCAAAAGAGGTTTTCGATGAACTGTTGGCGATGGAGCGGACACGTAATGTCCGGCTCACGCTCCATGAGCTTCCTGCGATACACGGCTCTGCGCCGATGATTCGGCAGGTGTGGGTGAATCTCATCAGCAACGCGATCAAGTTCACAAATGGACGCGAAGTCGGCGAAGTCGAGATAGGCATTCATGCGGGCGATGGCGGTGCTGTGGTCTTTTTCGTAAAGGACAACGGAGCCGGCTTTGACATGCAGTATGCTGGCAAACTCTTCGGGGTCTTTCAGCGACTTCACAGCCAGCAGGAGTTTCCGGGAACTGGCGTCGGCCTCGCGCTTGTTCAGCGGATCGTTCAGCGTCATGGCGGGCGCATTTGGGCCGAGGCGGAGCTCGACAAAGGGGCTGCATTCTTTTTCACAATCCCAAATCCATCACTATGAGCTCCTCACTCGAAATTCTCCTTGTCGAAGACAATCCGCAAGACGCAGAGCTCACTATCCGAGCGCTGAAAAATCGGAATCTCGCGAACAATCTGGTTCATGTGGAAGATGGGCAAGCCGCGCTCGATTTTTTGTTCAATACCGGACGTTACAAAAACCGCGAAATTACTCCGAAGCCA
>JAYTMG010000663.1:0-2493 GCA_043728745.1 Verrucomicrobiaceae bacterium | reverse complement strand
GCGTCAGCGTTACCGGGCCGCTGTAAAGCGAACCTGCGATCGCGCCGGTGTAGGCGACACGCGGGTCGGAGCCGTTCGTCGTGTAGTAAATCTGCCCCGTTGCTGCGGTGATCGTGAGCGCGTAGTTCGAAGGCACATTTCCTCCAAACTGCGCAAAATTCGGCGGCTCGATTGCGGGATAAAACTTCGGCGATTGCGACCGGAGCTCGGTGATCGTCGCGTTACTGTTCGCCGTATTATGCAGCATCGGCAGGTGCGAATCGCGGACGAGATTCACCTGCGGCAGCCAGTGCGTTTCACGCTTCAGAGTCTCATTTCCGGCGAGCACTGCATTGCCGTAGGGCGTGGCGTCGGCGGTATCGCCCCAGCGCGCACTTTCGGCGACGATGGGTTTATCGAGAAGGTCGATGAACGACTGCCAGCGAGTCTGCTCGGCGGCCAGGGAAAGCTGTCCCCCGTTGTGCATGTGTCTGTGGGCACGGTCTGCGAGCAACAGGCGGAACTCGGAGTTCACGCGCAGCTTTTGAAAAAGCACGCCCATGGTGAGCGGGACGTTCGAAGCAGTGCCGGTGTTCGGCGCGCCGACGGAGAGCCGGTCCACGAGCACGAGCGGGTCGAATGCGATTTCCTGATCCCACGCGACAAACTGCCACTTCGATCCCGGAACGAGGCGATTGCGAATGGCGAATCCATTATGATGCGGCCAGTCTTCCGCGTCGCCGTGGATGTGCAGCAAATAGTAATCTGCGAAGTTGGTGAGATCGACCTTTGCAGCGACGGCGTCGTAATTCGCCTGCGCGCTGAGGTCGGGCGTGGTCACGAGGGCGATGAGATTGTTCCACTCGGCGAGATTGCCCGCTTTGAGCTGAGCCGCCGCAGTATTGAGCGTCGTATCCGGCGCGATAATATCCCAGTCCGCCGGGAGCCCTCCGAGGTGGTCCGCGCACCAGTTTTCGTCCACACGCTCGGCCAGTTCGTAGAGCCCCCAGTAGAGGCCGTTGATGTAAAGATGCACGTATCGACCGCTCACGCTTTGATGCCCCATTTCGCCGAAGGTCTTCTTCAAAAACGGGTCGCGAAAACTCACCGCAGTGTGCGGGCGGTAGCGCGATTCCGTCCAGCTCACGAGCCCGAATCCGTCGGTGAAAAATGCGTGCAGAACGAGCCGGTCGAACTGCTTCACCGTCGTATCATCGAAGAGTTTGTAGCCGAGCTTTCCGTCGCCATATTGCGACCGGAATGCGATGCGGAACGAGTGCTTCTGCATCCGGAATGGCGTGCGCGAGGAATTGCCGTGAACGCGAATGCCGCAATTGATGTGCGTATTGCTGCCATCGAGTTCGAGCAGTTCAAACGAGCACGCCTTTTCCCACAAATCGCCGACACTCCGAGGGTTCGCATAGATGCCGCTGCCGACGCTGTGGAAGTCGCTCGGATTCATCGCGACGGAGAGCACCGGCAGCGCGTGCAATCCATCAGCCACGCTGTAATTTGGGAGCGTAGTCGTCACGACATTCGGGTCCATTTCGTAATCGGCGGGGACAGTGCCGTTGCCGCCGTTATTCGTCGCGACTTGGGCGTCTGTGCCCCAAGTAGCGGGCCAGCCTACGGGCGCGGCAGGCTGGTTCTGCGTGTCGGCCCGGAAAACGTAAGTCTGCGTATCCGTATTGCTCGGCGCGAGCGGCGGCGCAAATGCCTTTGCCCGCAGCACAGTCGTCGTCGTCACCGCCACGCCGCCTGCCGTCACCACGCTGCTCGCAGTGGTCGGCTCACTTCCATCGGTCGTGTAATAGATCGTCGCGCCCGGCGTGACGCAGGTGATGTGGACCGTCTGCGCTGTCGTGAAAAAGCCGCGATTGATGTCAAAAGTCGTATCGTTCACGAAACCCGGAACCGGAGCCACCGCGTTCTGCGCAAGGGGCGTCGGCGCTTGAAAATAGCCGATGGTTTGCGGCTCGGCGGTGCCATATCGCCCGTAGCTGACATTCGCCCGCTGAGCCGGAAGATTCGAGAACGATGAAACAATTGCCCCTCCCGGTTGCGCGAGCGCCAAATAGCTACCCGCCGATTTTTCCAGCGTGAAATTCGTATGCAGATTCGCCGCGCCGACTGTGCGATTTTTCGCCGAAGCCCATACGCGCAGGAATCCTTGCGAAGGAATGCTTACGCCCGCCGGAAAAGTCCACGTCACCGGTGCTTGCAGCGCGCCGTTGGCTGTAAGCGTCCAGCCCGCGAGATTTAGCGACGCGGTCGTCGTATTCCAAATCTCGATCCAATCGCTCGTCGCGCCGTCTTCATCTACGATGCCGTTCGCATTGTCCGCGGTGAATTCGTTGATCACTGGATGCCCGAAATCCACTACAGCGGCCGGGACGAGCGATGAGATACGGAGCGCGTCAATGAACACCGCCGGTGCGTTCACCACGACTCGCCCGCTGATCACGAACTGCCCGCCCCCATTCGTCGTAAATGCGCCCGCCATTTTGTAATCAT
>JAYTMG010000662.1:0-16420 GCA_043728745.1 Verrucomicrobiaceae bacterium | reverse complement strand
CAGAAAATCAGGGGAGTACCAGTACTTACTTTGTACTCACCGCGCTCCGCCGGTCCGCCCTTCAGACTTGTGGGTAATGCTTAGGCCGTCTCGGCCCCCTGAGGCGCGAAGCGTCTCCCATAACATCCGAGCTTATTGGGAACTCTTTCAGAGTTCAGAGGGCCGGGACGGCCCCTCTCCTTGGGGCGAACCGGATATTCGCCGTCACCGAAACGGGCTGCGCGTGAACGGCTGACTTCGCGCTTCTCTCGCGGGCGATGTCGCGCTAAACTTCAGAATATGGAAATCGTACCGATCGAACTTTTTGGCATCCACGTGGATGTGCCTTTTGCAGCGCCGCAGCCTTATTCAAAGGCGCAGCTCGATGAATTCTCCGTGCAGCTTTGCAATCCGCAAACAGGGCTCGGCCTGCGTCCGGATCAAATCCGGCTCCGCCGCCTCGATGATCTTTTCGATTTCGAACTGAAGGCGAATTTCTTCGGCGAGAACGGATCGATGACCCGCACGGCGGACCGCGTGAAATTTGGAGTCCGCAATGCGCGCACGGCGGGCGACTGGAACATCATGCACCAGACGCTGACGAAGTTTTATAACTTGATGGACTTCGACCCGAAGACGCAGACGCACATTTCCGCGCACGCTCATGCGCGCTTCGAGACGCTGGACGCGCGGGACGAGTGGCTGGGGCAATTTGCGCACAGCTCGCTCATTCACAAGCCGGCGTCGCTGGGCCATGTGCGGATTCAGGATTGGGAGAAGGATATCCGCGTGCTCATCGAGCTCTCGCAGCCGGTGCCAAATTCGGTGTTCATCGCGTGGGATACGCAGTTCTCGAATGATCAGGAGTGGGACAGTTTTCTCGGGACGATGCCGAGCGTGATGGAGAACTCGGCGAATTTCTTCGAGATCGGGTTCGAGCCTTTCAAAGAACGCGTTTGAAGCCGATGCGACTCGATGCGCTGCTCTCCCGCTACGGCTATTGCAGCCGCAGCGAGGCGCGTGCGTGGCTGAAAGCGGGGCGGGTGACTGCGAATGGAAAGACGCTCGTTTCGCATTCGGACAAAGCGGTCCCGGGTTCCGTGCTCGTGGATGGCGAGCCGGTGGATTTCCCCGATGGCCTGCTGGTTCTTTTGCACAAACCAGCCGACTACGTGTGTTCGCACGATCCCGGCGAGGGGCCTTCGGTTTATGATTTGCTGCCGCCGCGCTGGCTGGAGCGAAATCCGGTGGTGACGACGATCGGCCGGCTCGACAAGGATGCGACCGGCGTTCTGCTGCTCACGGACGACGGCGAGCTGGTCCACCGCTGGACATCGCCGAAACACAAAGTCGCGAAGCTCTACGAAGTGACGGTCGATTCAGATTTGCCCGAAGGAATCGCGGAGCTTTTCGCCGGTGGTGAGCTCATGCTGGAAGGCGAGGACAAGCCCTGCCTGCCTGCAAAATGCACGGTGCTCGGTCCGCGCGAGGCGACGCTGGAACTCACGGAAGGGCGGTATCATCAAGTAAAGCGGATGTTCGCCAGCCAGGGCTGCACGGTGACGCGACTGCACCGGAGCCGGTTTGGGGACATCACCCTCGATGGCCTCGCTCCGGGCGAATGGCGTGCGCTTCCGCAAGTCGTGACCTGATGGTAGTGGCGCAGGCGACCCGCCTGCATCGGTCTTCGCGGGCGACTCGCCCGCGTGCGGCGTCCCTACGGGACTTCCGGCGAGTCGCCGGTCAGGACTCATGCAGGCGGGTCGCCTGCGCCACTACCGTCGCCCCACGAATGACGAGGCACTTACGTCGCGGTTTGATTTCGGCGCGTTGACGCCCAGCCTTTCCTCCGTCATTCTCTCCCTTGTGAAAACGGTCCTCACATTCTTGATTTTGCTCGCTGCGCTGCTGGCTCCGGCCCGCGCAGGGCAAAAAGTCGTGCTCTTTGCCCGTCTCACCGACGCCGCAGTGGTCGAGCTTTCGACCGGCGCGAAGTGGCGGATGGACAAAGGCGATGCGTTCCCGGTCATCGCTTACAAAGAGTCGCACACGATGGTCATTCTCCAACTTGCGGGCGCGCAATTCATCGTGCCTGTCAATAAGACGGAGATTGTCCCGGACAAGGAGCTGGGCGATGCGATCACGAAGTATCGCGACAACGTGACGAACTACATCAACGGTTATTCCGACCGCTGGAAAAAGAACGCGCAAGAAGGGAAGACCGAATAATGAAACTCTACGTCAAAACATGGTGCCCGTGGTGTGTGACCGCTCGCGAATGGCTCGACTCCCGCAGCTATAAATACGAACTCATCGACGTGGAAGCCACGAAGGCTGACTACGAGACGATGATCCGCATTTCCGGGCAATCGAAGACGCCGACACTTGTGCTGGAGGATGGAGCGGTGCTGCCCGATTTTGGTCCCGATGAGCTGGCTGCATTTGTCGCCAAGCACAACCTCCGTCCGTGACACCCACCGCAAAACTTCTGCTCGTCGCGGGCGTCTGCGTGCTGAGCATCGCGCTGCGCGGATTAAACGGAATCCTCGTGCGGAAGCTCGGTGTGTTCGGTTTTTTGGCGACCTCGTTTCTTATCGGCTGGTTCGTCAGCGACTGGTGGCCGATGGGGCTCGTGTTTGTGAGCTTTTGGCTGGTGTGGCCTTGGTACGAGCTGATCACGCGGGTGAAAAAAATCGCGATGCCGGTGGAGAATCCACTGCGGCACAAATCACCGCCGCATCCTGAATTTTTCCCCGCGCTCGGCGAGTTGAGCGACGAGATGGAGCAGGAAGGTTTTGAGCATGTCGAGGACCTCGGGCGCGAGTGGGACGAGGCGCAGCAGTTCTTCCGCATCTATCATAAAACGAGCGAGCGCGTGCAGTCCGTCATCTGTCTCGTCGAGCAGCAGCAGTTCGCATTTTACTACCTGCGCATCCTTTCACGCGCGAAAGATGGGACGGTTTGGACGACGTGGAACTACCCGTTTTCGCTGAATCTGAAACTGTCTCCGGACTGGCGCATCAACCGCGAGAGCGGCGACAAATCGTTCCTCGAGCTGATCGAGAGCCATCGCTTATTCCTCGCGGCGCACCTCGTCCATGATGAGGACCTTGATGAAACAAACCCCGACCGGCTTCAGGATCAATTGCAGGGCGAGCAGAGCAGCCAGATCGCGCACAACGTCACCGCTGGCATCCTGCGCAAAGACCCGGACGGAGCCATCCGCTACACATGGCGCGGGCTGTGGTTCATCTGGGTGCAACTTCTCCGGGACTTCGTCCGACTTTCCTAAATAAACACCATGAGCATCACCCTTCCAGCCGCGCACCCGATTGACCAGGTCATGGTCGAAGAACGCGCCGCGTCGTTCACAAAACGGAGCATCAAAACGAGCGCGAAACTCGCCGGGCTAAAGATGATCGTCTCCATGATGGACCTCACGACGCTGGAGGGAAAAGACACGCCCGGCAAAGTCGCCTACCTTTGCCGCAAAGCCATCCAGCCCGCAGAGCCACGTTTCGCTGTGCCGAGTTGCGCGGCGGTTTGCGTGTATCCGAATCTCGTTCGCGCGGCGAAATCGTTCCTCGGAACGAGCGGCGTGAAAGTCGCCGCCGTGGCGACTGCATTCCCGAGCGGCGCGATGCCGCTGCGCGTGAAGCTCCAGGACGTGCGCGCCGCTGTGGGTGAAGGCGCGGACGAAATCGACATGGTGATCGACCGCGGTGCATTTCACGCCGGGGAATTCAGCCGCGTCGCCGACGAGATCGTTGCCGTAAAGGAAGCGTGCGGCGAAGCGCATCTGAAGGTCATTTTGGAAACGGGCGAACTCGTCACTTACGACAACGTGCGCTTTGCCAGCGACATCGCGATGAACGCCGGGGCGGACTTCATCAAGACGAGCACCGGCAAAGTGCAACCAGCCGCGACCCTGCCGGTCACGCTTGTGATGCTTGAAGCCATCCGCGATTTCTTTTTCGCCACCGGTCGCCGCATCGGCATGAAGCCCGCGGGCGGCATCCGCACGGCGAAAGAAGCGCTGGCCTATCTCGTCATGCTCTCCGAAACACTCGGCGACGACTGGCTCACGCCGGACCTTTTCCGCTTCGGCGCAAGCACGCTTGCGAACGATGTGGTGATGCAGATCGCGAAGCTCACTGATGGGAACTATCAGGGCTCCGATTATTTCTCGCTGCCGTAGTGTTCTGGCAAGTTGGTAGTGGATGGAGCGACCCCACGGTTTTTTGGCGGTGATTGGTGATTAGTGAATTGTGATTTGTCGCAAGCGGGAAGCGCCGCCGTTCCGCTTGCGATGAACCCGCCAATCACTCCTGAATGACCCGCCGGATGACGTTTCCGCCTTGGAAAAATATTTGATTCGAACTGCCGCCGGTGCTCTTCACCGTTTCGGAAGGCTGGGTCTCAAATGGGGAACGAGCGCCCGGAGTGAATACGATTTCACTCAATTCGGATGCCGGAATCTCAAACACTCCTGCGCCCGGCGATTCGCACATCGCCTTGCGGTTTTCAAAGCGGAACTTCTCGACCGTCAGCGCGCCTTTCCCTGCGAGGCGAAAGCGTGCGCCCGACGGCTGCGGCGCGGGTAACGCAGCAAATTGAACCATCGTCGCCCTTTTAGCGGGAATCTCCAGTTCGCCTATTTCGCCTTCGATGAAAAGCGAGTCCGCGGTGGCTTTCGTGACAGTGCCATGCGTCTCGTCGCCATTCACGAGCGCCACGGAATCACTTGGAGACTCAGGCTCTTTTGGCGGTTCCGCCGCGGCTTCCGTTTTCGTATCAGGCTCCTCTTTCTTCTCGGGTTTCTTCTCCTCGATTTGCACCCCGTTCCCGATTCGAATCTCTTTTTGTTTCCCGCCGTCCGCAGTCTTCGTTTTATCGGCCATCGGCGGAAGTGCCCCGGTCCACGGGCCGACCCATATATTCGAGACCGAGACTCGTGAGTTGGAAGATTGAGGCAGAATCGAGATTCCGCGCCCCGGCTTCGGGCTGTCGGAAGTGCCTTTGCGCATCAACTGCCCGACGAGTTTCCCGTTCACCGCCATCGAAAAACGCCCCGTCAAACGGTCGCAGTAAAATGTAAATGTCCGCGCGACTCGCTCTCCGCCGCCCGCACTCCCAAACTCGACTTGCTGCTGCTGGTTGCCGTTTAGCCGCCCCGTGCGCGGGCTCATGTCGTAGAGATAGGCGAAGTCGCCGGAGCTTTGCACCATGATGCCGGGCTTGTTTTCATCGAAGAAGAAATGAGCAACAAAGGACGCATCGCCGCTCGCCGCGCTGATGTCGAAACTCACTTCGCATTTGTCCGGAAGGGTCTCGAACGAGCGCCCGATGTTTTGACCGTTCGAAGCGTTGTTGCGTCCTACCTGCGCGAGCGTGAATGCGCCGTCGAAATAGCGCCACGGGCTCGGCGGTTTCGGTCGGTTTTTGTCAGTGCGCGTCGCACTCCAGTTTCCCGGCACGACCGCGCCGGACATCCACATTTCGCGTCCACTGGCACCGTCCCACACAGGCGGCTCGCCGCTCGGCCCGAGGTAAAGGGCGCTGAGCCCGGCTCGGGAAAGTTCGGTTTTCTCGGAGAGCGCGGTCTTGAGCGTGAGCGTGTCCGCATCGAGGGAAACAAGGGTGCCTGACAGCCAATCGCCATTTTTCCAGCGCGCGACGACACTGCCGGTTTTCTGCCGCGGTGCCTCGTCTTCACGCTTTCCTAGTAGCACGCCGGCGAGAAGCTTCGTGCCAAATTGCACATCGCCTCCGCTTTTCGTCGGCTTCCACTTGAGCTGCTGATCGCTGGCCGCTGTGACGAGCGAGCCTTTGAGCCGATCCCCGTTTGTGAAAACCAGCGTGTCGTTGGTTTCGTCGGTCGGCGCGCCCGGCTTGCCCGGAAACTCCACGGCCTGCAACGACGCGACCGGCAGCGCGATGTCTCCCGCAAATGAAGTCCGCACCCGCAAGACGCCATCGCTAAAGCCGAGAGCCGAGACATCGAACTCACCGCGGTGCGCCAGCCACACCCGCGCAATCGCACCTGCGGACGGCTCTACATCGCGGCGACCAAACCGCAAAAAAATCGGCTCCTTTCGCGAGACATCCGCGCCGTTAAATTTCACCGCCTCCGCCGTGAGTCCGTCCAGAATCCCTGATTTTCTCGGGGCCGCCGCGGTTTTGATGATTTCCTTGCCGACGTGCTCCGGGTCGCCGTCGGGCAGCGGGTCGCCATCCCACGGCTGCACTTTGACACCGCTGAGGGTCCACACCAAGGTCTCGCTCCAGTAGCTTGGTTGGAAAGAAAACGTGCCTCCCGAATTAGGGTCTTTGACCGCCGGAACATTCCAGTTCTCAGCGACAGCTCCATTGACTCGCACTTGAAGTTTGCCTGCCTTGCGGTCGTATAAAAGACGGTAGCGAGAGATCTTGTCGCGCTTGTTTTTGTCCTGCTCGAAGTTCGCAGTCTGCGACTTCATCGTATTGCCGTCGTAACAATTCAACGACGCTGTGCCCGCCTGAAACCGCAGATAAAGCGAGCCGGGCCCGTATCCAATCGTTTGTCCCTCCGGCTGAATCCAGAGCGTGAGCCCGCGATTCTCGTTGCCGCCGTCATTCGCCGTAAACTGAATATCGAGACGCTCCGGCAGCACGCCGAACCTCCGAGTGATCGCGCCGGATTGCCGTGCGATGAGCGTGTCTTCCACGTAATCCCAGCTTCCGGGAATCATCGGTTCCCAGCCCGCCATTCCCGCAGGGCCGCGCGGTCCATCGAAAGCGTCCGGCGGTTTCGATGGCGAAAGCATCATCCAGTTGACGGATGCCTTCGCCACATCGACAGCCGGCCCGGCACCGAGCTGCACATTAAATTTCCCATCGGCAAATGCGTTCACCTTTCCCGTGATCCAGTCGCCGCCGGGAAACTTGATCGTCGCATTCGCCGCCGTGTCCTTCGCGGGCACTGCTTTTCCGAGGACCAGGCGGCGCACATCGGATGGCGAAAATATGAGCGGCTGCGCGGCATCGCTCCGCTGCCAGACGAGTTCACTTTTTCCAAATGACACGAGCTTGCCGTGGAGTTGCGAACCATCGGTGAGCTCCAAGACATGCTCGCCCGCAGGGTCGGGCTCACGCACCACATGCCGAGCTTCGGCGACTGCGCCGTTCGTGACGATGATCTGCTGACCTTGATTCACCACCACGATCCGTTGGTTCACTTTTATCGGACGGTCACGCTGCCACCAATTTTTGGCTTCGAGCTTATCTACGAGTTTTCCATCAAGTCCTCCAATCTCGTCCAGTGGGAGAATCGCGTCACCCATCCCTAGCGGAATCTCAAGCTTCAGTTCATTACCCTTTACCGACCACGGAAAAAGCTCCTCTCCGCAAGCTGTGAGCGCGATGAGTGGGGCACACCCGAGCCTCACGCAAAGACCCAGAGACGCAAAGACTCTGTTGAATTGAGAGATCGTTCGGCAAGCGAATCCGTGTGTCTTTTCTTTGCGTCTCTGCGCCGTCGCGTAAGGATCAACCGCCGTTTTTTCCAAAAAGAAACTTCGCATCGGCTAGCGTTCGTAAATTGGCAGGTAGCGATAGTTCAGCGCGATCGACAGCAGGCCGAGCGCCGTGCAAGTGCCGGGGCCGAGTCCCGCGTCCCAGCTTCCGTCTTCATTCTGTGATTCGGTAAGCGTCTTCACGCGCTTCTCGTTCCACTCTTCCCACTTCTTGAAGTCGCCCTGAAAGAATCCCTGCGCCGCGTAGTACTCGAGGTAAAATGGGTAGCTGCTCGAGCTATTGGAGTCGTCGTCCTTCATCTTCTTGAGCGCCTTTGTAAAAGTCGGATTGTCCTTCTTCCGCGCATACGCAAACGCCGCCGCGCCAATCGCCGTCGTCGCGCCGCCGTGCGAGCCGGAGCGCGGGATATAGCCGATGCTGCCGTCCGTCGGGCTTTGGCAATCGGTGAGGAACTTCAGCGCATCGTCGATGTTTTTCTCCGGCACTTTTATTCCCGCATTTCGCGCCGCGATTAGTGCCACAAAGCACGCGCCGGTCACCGTCGAGTCCGCATCCTGCGCGTCGGGAGAATAGCGCCACGCGTGAAATTTATTTTTGTCCTGCGAGCTGAGAATGAGTTCCACCGCCTTCTTCAAAGCCGGGCCGATTTTCTCGTCCTGCAACGCGCCGTATGCCTCGGCGAGTGCCAGCGTCGCGAAGCCGTGATTATACATTGAGCTGCCGATGTAACCCGTCTCGCCCTGGTTTTTGAGAATGAAGTCCACGCACTTTTTCACCGCCTTCGAATACGGTCCGTAGTTTGGATCTTCGCCGTGCGAGAGCAGCGCCATCAGCGCAAACCCCACCACGCCGGGCTCCGTGCCATACTGGCCGGGGAACGAGCCATCGTCATTTTGCGCACGCTGCAAATAGCGCAGACCCTTTTCGTAAATCTTCTCCACCTCGGGCGGCACCTGCGTGCCGCGATAAACTTGATAGTCTTTCACCGCATCCGCAGTCGGCGGCGGAGTCTGCGCCGCCAGTGGCAGAGCGGAAAGGATCGTGAGCGATAAAATGCGGATGTTCATTGTGGAGCCGGGCCAATTTCGAATTTCGGTGCGGCAGCATCCGTGACGATCGGAGTTTCTTCAACTTTCTTTGGTGCGGGGCCGCTTGGAAAACGGGCGGGCTGCGGCGAGAGGACCAGTTCCGCGACATCGGCAGTCGCGAACTTCAGCTCGCCGAACACCGGGCTTTTTCCAGCGATGCCGTCAGCTTCGAACCGAAACTCATCGACGTTCACCACCGAGCCATCGCGCAGCCGGATGCGGCCCGCAGGCCGGATGGGTGTGGGCGTGCCGCCAAACTCGATCCCCACGATGCGCTCCATCGGCATTTCAAACTCGCCGACATCCGTGGCCACGACGACCTTCCCATCCCGCAGCGACAAAACATTGCCGGGTGCCACATCGCCGTT
Organism: Verrucomicrobiaceae bacterium; assembly: GCA_043728745.1. GTDB lineage: Bacteria > Verrucomicrobiota > Verrucomicrobiia > Chthoniobacterales > Chthoniobacteraceae > SXWH01. The sequence continues at coordinate 7,470 of JAYTMG010000662.1, read as the reverse complement.
TTTCAGCGCCACCGAGCCGGACGCGGGGTCTGCCGCGTTCGGCAGTTCGCCGTTCCACGGACCGATCCATAGATTCGAGAGCCTCGTCGGGCTGTAGCTGCTGTAGCTGGAGAACGAAATCGACTCGCCGAGTCCGGGTAAAACTTCTTCTTTTTTCGAGCCGAGTTTTTTCACCAGGATGCCGTTGAGCATGATGGCGGTGGTGCCTTTTTCCGAGTCCACAAAAACGCGCATCGTCCGCAAGTTGGAGCTCATCTTGAACTTGTCCCGCAGCGGAACCTCGACGGAAAACGAACGTGCGTCCTTCCGCTGCGAGTAGCCGTTGATGTTCATTTCGCCGTATGAAAACGACATGTTCAGGTTGCTCGTAGATTTCGCCGAAGTCAGCGAGAGTGTGAAATACGGCTCGCCGGCCATTGAGACTGCGGTGCAGCGAATCTCATAGCGCGGTGGCAATTTCATCCCGGACCGCGAGAGGTAGGCGTAGTCGTTCGATGACGGCGAGTTGACGCGGGCGAAGTAAGCGCCGTCCACGGTGATCCAGCGATCCACCGTCGAGCGACGGCCCGTGGATTCCGGATCGGAGTCGAGCCACATCGCGGCACCTTCGGTGACCACGCTTGGGAAATAAGACCACAATAGCGAGCGGGGGAGTTCGCGTTCGCCGATTGTCTCGTGCTTAAAGCGCAGCGCGTCCTTCTCCAGCGCCACCAACTCGCCCGGCAGTCGGTCGCCGTTTTTCAGTTCTAGCGTCGCGAGCGTGGCGATTGGCGGTTTAGCGACTTCCTTTGGATCGGCAGCGGGCTTTGGTGCCACTGGTGCCACTGGTGGTCTCACCGAAAATCTCACACCGGCCACCCGTTCGGGCTGGATATCTACTTCGAAACCAGACGGCGTTTTCCATTTCAGGGCCGCACCATTGCTTGTCGCGATCAGCTTGCCTGGGAGCTCGTCGCCGTTCTTGAACACGAGAATGTCGCCTACAGCATGAGGAATTTTTTTCTGGAAAAGAATCGTGCCGAGCAGCTTGGTCTCGATCTCCAGTTTTGGCGCGAAATTGGTGCGGAATTTCGCCTTCTCCGCGCGGATCTCCAAGTCTGCCACGGATAGTTCGCCGTTCCTGCCGAATGACAGCGTTGCATCGCCACCAGTCAGCCCGCCGCCGGGTTCGGACAGAGCCAAAAACGCCCCGGTTTTCAGCTCCTTGTCGGCACCGGAAAACCGGATCGTTTTTCCGGTGATAGCGGTCACCTTGCCGCCCTCCGTAGGGCTTCCCGGTATCGCGAGCCGATCGCCCTCGATCACTTTATCCAGCGCGGAAAGGTCTCCATCCCACGGGCGGAAAAGCACATTCCCCAGCAGCATATCCGTCCGATTCTCTCCATTGAAACAGAGCCCCCGCACGGGGCGGTCCAGTTTATCGTCGCCCAATTTCCATTCGCCGATCTTCTTCCCGTTGCGCACCAGTGCGATTTTCCGGTCCACGCCGTCGAAGAGGACGCGGAAGCGGTTCCAGCCCCCGACGGCTGCGGGAGCATCCGCGGGAATCGCCGATTTCTCCTCCTTGATGCCATTTCCGTTGTCGATAAATTTTCGCCGGATTTCATTCTGCCCAAATCCGAATGACTGTGTCCCGTTGCTGTAGCTGTTGGGCCTCGGTTGATACGGCTGGAGCCACAAATACGCGACGGTTTCGTCCGCTTTTCCGACTGGCAATTCAAAGGATACCTCGAACCGTTTTGGCGGGTTCATCGCCTTCCCCACATAGTAATTTTTCTTAAACAGAAGCCGCCCGTCCTTCGCATCTTCGACTCCCTCGCCGGACATCGTCCACGACTCCACGGTGGCCATACTAAGGCCGAATCCCGTCACCGGGGTTTTGCCGAAATTGATCCACGCAATCTTGTCCCGCGACACCGCAAACTTCGCGGACTTCGGAAGCTGGATGCCAAACGATTGGCCGTCCGTGCTCGAAATCTCGCCGTGCAGCCAGTCGGGGCCGCCAAACTGCATCGTGCCGTCCGACGTCGGCTCGGGCGCGGAGTCGCTTTTTGATGCCGTCGCGAAAATTTGAATCGACCCGTCTTCCACCGGAGTGAATCCGCGCAGCGAAATCCGTCGCACGTCTGCGCGTCCAAATCGCAGCGGCTGGCTGATATCCGGGCGGCTCCACACGACTTCTTTCCCGGCGATCTCCAGCAGCTTTCCACGCATCTGCCGGCCATCTTGGAAAACGATCAGTTGCTCCATTCCGGGCACCGTCGCGTTTTTCGGTTCCGCAGGGGTCACCGTCCGACGCCGTGCGCCGAAAAGGCCCATCAGAAGGTTTGCAGCGGGCCGAATCACGTCCGGTGCCGGGGCCTGTACTGGCACCGGGTCGTCGCCGAAAATCTCCACATCCGCCCCCAGCGGGGTCTGCGCCGGAGCCGCAGTCGCAACTGCGAGAAGCAGCGCTGCGGCGCGCCACCACGATGGAGGGATGATGGTCACTTTTCCTCTACGGATTGGATGAAGCTTTGCAGTGCATCCCGGAATTCCTCGGGCCATTCGCCCGCGCTCGATGCGCCGCCGCTCTTATCCACGACGCGGGCATTTGCCTTTGTGCGGCCCGATGAACCGTCCGCCGGCGACCCTGCGAGCGAGCTTGGATTTTGCGATGCGTTTTTGCCCGGCTTCTTACCTTTCGCCATCTGCTGCATCATTTTCTGCATCATTTTTTGCATCTTTGCGGACTGCGGGTTCGGCTTGCCGCCCTTCTTGTCCGGCGGGACGAGCAGTTCGATGATCGTACCGTGGATTTGCGCCACCGTCTCATCGGTCTTCGGTGCTTTCAATTCTCCGGCGGACTCCGTCATGAGTTCCCCGACCTTTTCTAAAAGCGGGCCGAACTTCTGCATGAACTTCGCGAACTTCGGCTCTTCGGTGAGTTTCTTCACGCCGCCTGCGAGCCCGCTTTGCACGGAACTCACCTTCGTTGCTTCCGTGCCGTAATTGTCGGCGGCCTTCGTCTTTTCGAGTTCGGCAGTCTGGTCACGGATCGTGTCCTGCGCGACGGCTGCTCGGACCATTGCGATCATCAGTTCCATTTCATCCGGGTCCTGCTCGGCGTCGCCGCCGTCCTTGCAATTGCACTCGCTCTGAATCGATTCCGCCCACTTGTTGAGCTGGTCGCCCCAGCTCTTTGCGCGGCCCACGCTCTTCAGGCCGAGATTCGCGCGGACGAAACCGGCGAGTTCATTCAGTTCGCTCACCACTTTCGTCTCCTCCATTTCCTTCACCACAATATCGTATTTTTCATTCGGGATGCGGCGCAGAAATGCGGTCATGTCGTTCTGAATGCTATCCACATCCTTCACCGCGCCGTCCTGATTTCCGGCGACCCCGTTGAATTCCTTCTTCTCGCCGTCGCCGATTTCATCGGGCTTCAAGCCCACCGTGGCCTTCGCGAGCTTTTTGAGCCCGTCCGAGATTTTGTGCTCTTGCGAAGCAGCATGGCGGAGCCGGTTGTAGAAATTGCGGGCAAACAGATTCTGGTTCGCCGTCTGCATTTTATTCGCGGCCTCGCGCATCGCATCCAGCGCTTTCTGCTGCTGGTCTTGCGCTTCCTTCAGATCCTCTTTCCGCTGCTGCGAAGACTGGCTGGCCTTCGCGAGCGATTCCGACGCTTTGGCCTGCGCAGGGTGGGCTTCCTCATCGAGCTTCTTGGCGATGTCGCTGTATTCCTTGATCGTGTCGCTCTGGATGTCCTTATTGCGAAGCGCGTCCTTCATGATGTCCTGCATCTGCGCCACGAGTTTTTTCATCTCCTCGGCATTCTGCTTTTCTCCGGCCTCAGCGCGCTTGATGTCTTCAGCGGCCTTCTCCGAATCCGGGTCTTTCCGCTGCGCGATTTCCTTCGATTCTTCCACTTGGCGCTCTTCGTCGCGAATGCGTTCGTCGAGCTGCTTCAGCACATTGTCCATCCGCTCGCGGATACGCTCCGCGTGCTTTTCCGTGCTTAGGACAAACACCGTGAATTTCGTCGATTGCGACGGCTTGCGGTCCGGGTAGAAATCGACCGCGTTCGCTACGAGTTCCACCACCGAGTCCTCGGGCACATTCCATTCCGCAGGAGCCCAGCTCATTGGGCGCACCATCTCTTTGATCTTCTGCCCGCCAGCGACGCGGGGCGTTTCCAGGCTGGGTTTTCCGGATGCAGTCGTCCCGTTTTTGTTTTCTTTTTTCCAATCCTCCCACAGCGAGCCGACCCATGCCGCCTTGTCTTTTGCGACATCCTTCTTTTTCTCCGCTTCGGGCTTTTCTCCGACCTTGCGAATCTCCCAAGAGAGCCACGATTCCTTCAGCCCGAAGTCATCGCTCGCAGCCATGACAAACTGCACCGACTCATGCGGCAAAATCGCGATCTCCGTCTCCAGATTCTGACACTCGATACGAGGCTCCGCGTCCTTCCCAACGCCCAAGCGCAGCGTGTAGGGCTGCACCGGCACAAGCCCGTGGGAGTCCGCCCACGAAAAGCGCACCTCGCTGCCGAGATCCGCCAGCGCAATCGACGGCGTCCTGAAAAGATTACCTTCCGCGCCTGCGAGCCATGTGAACTCCGTGCTCGCGATTTCACCGCGGCCCATCGCCCGCGCGATGGTTCCCTCAAAAGCCACCTTGCTCCCTTCCAAAAACTCACCCGAGCTGCCGCGTAAATCAAAGCGCTGTTCCGGGTAGCCGAGATAATCCGGCAGCGACACGCGCGCCGCGAGTTCCTTGAGCTCCGGGCGATGCAACGGATGCACCGTGATGTCCTTCAAATAATCGCCGAACCGCAGCGCAATCACGCCGTCTTTCGTCTGGCCGGGGAATGCAAAAAGTGCCCGGTTCTCCGCCACGGTCGCCGTGAGTTTTTCCTGCTCGCCGATGCTCGCCGTCGCGCTGCCCGGCTTCCACTGCGCATCCGCGCGAAGCCCGACTGACAGCTCAAATTTCTCGCCATGCGCCACGTAGAGGTCATTCGGCAATTGGTCCACCGTCGTGAACGTAAACCGCTCGATCTCCGCCCACGGCATCGCCCAACGTTGCGCCGCATTCGTCGCCGCGCGCGGAGCCAGCATGAAAGGAGTCGCGGCCAGCGCAGTCACCACCGTCGCTGCCAGCGCCCACCGTTTCGCCGGGCGTGTCGGCACTGCGTCTTCAAAATTGCACCGTCCCGATTCATCCGCCACCTGACGCACCGCAGCGCGCAACAGCGCCGGCGAAATATTCGCCGGAAGTTCCTCCGATTCCGTCAGCTCGATCACACCCTGAAGCCGATCCCCGAGCCCGCGAAAATGTCCCTGCAAAAGCTTCGCGAGCTGCGCCGGGCCACGCCGCGTCCACAACCAATACCGCGCCCAACTCTGCGCAAACATCCCCGCCAAAATCGCGCCCGTGACCGTCAGCGCGATACGCGCGGCGATGGGCGTATTCACAAAACGGTCCACGACAAAGAGCAGCACGTAGGTGATGAACAATCCCGCGAATCCCCCGGCAATCGCGGCGATGGTTTCCATTCGCTTCAGCCTACTTTCGTAAGACCGAAGTTGAACAATGAGTGATTCAGGGAGTTGAGCCGAGTTCATAGCGTTAATGGTTTGATCCGCAACGGTAGCGACGATTTCAGAGATGGAAATGTTAGTTTTGCCGGAAAACCGTTATTTCGCCCCGCCCCAACTAGACCCTTTTTCGGGGGAAACGTTCACATTTTCGCCCGAGCAACCCTGCCCCTACTTCCGCTTCCGCGCGCCTTTTCCGTAACTCACCGGCTTTTTCTTCGGCTCCAGCTTCGAAATGCCAGTGCCGGATTTCAGCTCGGCGATTTGGTCGCGAAGCAGCGCGGCCTTCTCGTAGTCGAGATTTCCGGCGGCCTGCATCATGTCGGCCTCCAGCTCGCTGATGGTCTCGCTCAGCGAAAAATCCCCGCCGCCTTCGCGCACCGAGCTTTGCCCGGCCTGACCGGACTTCAGAATCACGTGCAGACTTTCCTGCACGGAACGCTTCACGCTCGTCGGTGTGATTCCGTGCAGCGCGTTGTATTCGAGCTGCCGGGCGCGGCGGTATTCGGTGATGTCGAGGAGCGCCTGCATCGATCGCGTGACCATGTCTGCGAACAAATACACCTCGCCATTCACATGCCGCGCGGCGCGTCCGGCGGTCTGGATGAGCGAAGTCTGCGAGCGCAGGTAGCCTTCCTTGTCCGCGTCGAGGATGATGACTAGCGACACTTCCGGCAGGTCCAGCCCTTCGCGGAGAAGGTTGATGCCCACGAGGATGTCGAACTCCGCATTTCGCAGCGCGCGCAAAATTTCCACGCGCTCGATCGTGTCGATGTCGCTGTGCAGGTAGCGCACTTTCAGCCCCACGTCTTTGAGGTAATCGCTCAAATCCTCCGCGGTGCGTTTCGTCAGCGTGGTAATGAGCACGCGTTCCCCGCGCTCGGTGCGCTGCCGGCAAAGCTCGATGGTGTCATCGATCTGCGTCTTCAGCGGACGGATGGTGATCTTCGGGTCGAGCAGCCCCGTGGGCCGGATGATCTGTTCCACGATGAGCGGACCGCCCGGCGTGTGGACGTCGAAATTATCCACCGTATCCGCGCCGCCGCTGGCGATGACCGTCGTGAACACACGCTCCAGCGATTCATCGGCACCCTGCGTTTTTGAAAACGGCAGATACCCCGTGTTGCCCACCACGCTGTTCCGAATCTCAAACTCGCTCGGCGTCGCGCTCACATAGATCGTCTGCCCCGCCATCTCCATGAACTCGGGAAATCGCAGCGGCCTGTTGTCCATCGCGCTCGGCAGCCGGAAGCCATAATCCACCAGCGTCTGCTTCCGCGAACGGTCGCCCTCATACATCCCGCCGATTTGCGGCACCGTCGCGTGCGATTCATCGATCACCAGCACGAAGTCCTTCGGGAAAAAGTCCAGCAGCGTATAGGGCCGCGACCCCGGCTCCCGCCCGCTCAGGTGCCGCGAGTAATTCTCGATGCCGCTGCAAAACCCCATCTCCTGCATCATCTCCAGATCGTATTCCGTCCGCATCTTGATGCGCTGCGCCTCCAGCAGCTTGTTGTTTTTCTCGAACCACACCACCCGCTCCTGCATCTCCTCGCGAATCGTATTCATCGCCACGCGCAGCCGGTCGTGCGGCGTCACGAACTGCTTCGCCGGGAAAAGCGTCAAATGCGTGAGCTGCTCGTGCGTGTGCCCCGTCAGCGGGTCAAAGCGCGAGATGCGGTCGATCTCGTCGCCGAAAAACTCAATGCGCAGCGCCTCCTCATCCGCACTCGCCGGATGCACCTCCACCACATCGCCCCGCGCCCGGAAGCGCCCCCGCTCAAACGCGATATCGTTTCGCTCATACAGCATCTCCACCAGCTTCGAGAGCACCGCCTCGCGCGAAATCGTCTGCCCCACCTTCAGCGTCAGCAGCATCTGGAGGAAGTCC
>JAYTMG010000661.1:0-2456 GCA_043728745.1 Verrucomicrobiaceae bacterium | reverse complement strand
CATCCCCGCAAGAATGCAGGGAATTCAGAGGAATGCAATCCTTAGGTATATGCTTATGGGACGCCCACCCTACCCGCGCCTCGTCGCTCGGCTTCGCTTACGTCTCTTTATTTGTGGAAGGTGGTATCATTACACTTTCAATCACACCCGGTATGAGCGGGTTCTGGATTTTCCGTTGTCCATGCGGAGTATGGCCGCTAAATTTCCGGCGTGATTCCAATACCCACCTATACTCTCTACGCCACTTTGCTGGCTGCGTTCCTTTTGTTTTTCCCGAGCCGTGCGGAGGCTGCGCCGGGTGATCTGGATTCGTTAAATGTGAACGTCGTCCGCTCGGACGGGGTTGCAGCGGTGTATGCGACGGCCGTGCAGCCGGATGGGAAGATCATCCTCGTGGGGCGCTTCAGTTCGGTGCTGGGCGTGCCTCGCAACAATGTCGCGCGGCTTAATGTGGATGGAACGCTGGACGCTAGTTTTGATCCCAATGTCAATACGGGTGGCGAAGTTCATACGGTGGTCGTCCAGGCGGATGGAAAGATTTTACTCGGAGGGGGAATCCAGTCGCTCCGCCCAAACGGTGCGGCTGTCCCTACACTTCGCACTGGAATCGCCCGTGTGAATGCAGACGGCTCGCTCGATGTCGGCTTTGATCCCAATCCGGACAGTCATGTCGAGAGCATCGCGTTACAGGCGGACGGGAAGATTTTGATCGGCGGCTCTTTTACGACGCTCCGGCCGAGTGGCGCGGTGAGCGGGACTTTCCGTGTGGGTATTGCACGGGTCAATGCGGACGGTTCGCTCGATTCGGGCTTCACTACCAGTGTGAACAGCAGTGTCCAGTGCGTGGCGGTCCAGACCGATGGGAAGATTCTGCTCGGCGGCTCTTTTACGACAGTCCAAGCGGGCGTCGCGGCAAGTGTGGTGGCGAACAATGGGGCGATTTCCAGCCCCCGCAACCGCATCGCACGGATCAATGCGGACGGCACGCTGGATGTGGGTTTTAATCCGAATGCGAACGGCAGTGTAGAATGTATGACGGTGCAGGCGGACGGGAAGATTTTGCTCGCAGGCAATTTCACCACGCTTCAGCCAAATGGTGCAGCCATCCCGACGGCGCGAATCGTTTTTGCGCGAGTGAATCTGGACGGGACGCTGGACGGTGGCTTTGTTCCACCCGGGAACGACGGCATTTACAGCCTGACACTTCAGGCTGATGGGAAAATTCTAGTTGGGGATAGTATGCAAAAACACATCCAGCGACTAGGCAGCGACGGTTCGCTCGACACGGGCTTTAAACCCGCACCGAATGGCATTGTTCGGAGCGTGGCCGTGCAGTCAGATGGGAAGGTTCTCGTCAGCGGCTCTTTCACGACGCTCAACGGGAGCACGCGCAATGGCTTCGCCCGGCTGCTCAATGACCCGGCGACGCAGAGCCTCTCGATGCCGAGCGCCACGCGGGTTCTCTGGACTCGCGGTGGTAGTGCGCCCGAACTTTCGAGCGTGACGATGGAGAAAAGCACGGACGGCGGCACCTCGTGGATGCCGCTGGGCGATGCGGTGCGCGTGGGCACTTCGTCGAATTGGCAGCTCGCCGGACTTTCGCTCCCGAGCACAGGCCATCTCCGCGCTCGGGGTCGCACGATGGGCGGTTTTCACGGCACTTCTTCGGGCGTGATTGAGCAGGTGTTGGCGATCACCTTGGACACGGCGACACTCCCGCCGACGCTCACTGCGCCTGCTGCAAACGCGATCGCACAGAATCCGATGACGGTGTCTTTTTCCCTGCCGGAGGCTGCGCTGCCGGGCTCGGTGACGCTCTCATTTACCGGCATGACGACGACCGTGCTGACGCTCGCCGATTCGGAGGAAACGAGCGGTGCGCACAGCTTTTCGTTTTCCCCGGCAAATCCGAGGGCTTCGGCGCAAGTGGATAGCGGCGCGGCTTTCGCTGACGGGATTTACACGGTGACTTTGAGCTATCGCGACGCGAGAGAAAATCTGCCAGCCACGGTCACGCGGACGGGCGTGACGATTGATACTACGGCCCCGCAAATCTCCGTGCCCGTCGCGACGCGACAAGCATACGAGGGATTGCTCGCAGATTACACCAGCCTCGCGGTGGCCTCGGACGCGCATCTTCGCACGGTGACGCAGTCTCCCGCCATCGGCAGCGTGACCACGGCTGGCCTGCGCACCATCACGCTCACGGCCACGGATGCGGCAGGCAATGCGAGCAGCGCGATGTTCGACCTCGAAATTCTCGCGGTCCACGACATGCGATTCGCGACCGGCGACAGCGCACCCGGAGCGGGCACCAACGGGATTCCTGCCAATGCGAAGATCGTGAGTTTTAACACGCCCGCAACCGACGACGCGGGCAACGTGGCATTTCTCGCGAAGTGGACTGCCGGGCCGAAGAGTCGGGGCACCCAGCTTTTCCTCAACAACACGAGCCC
>JAYTMG010000660.1:0-2239 GCA_043728745.1 Verrucomicrobiaceae bacterium | reverse complement strand
CCGTCGGCTGTTGCGCGAGCACGTCGGCGAGGAAAAGATACGTCTGCGTGTCCACATTCGACGGCACCCAATCCGTGCGGATAGCCCGCGCACGAAGCGTCGTCGTCGCCGCGATATTGATGGGCGCGGTGTAAAGCGTGCCGTTCAGCGGCGAGGGCGTCGCTCCGTTCGTCGTGTAATAAATCTGCGAGCTTGGCGTGAGGCACGTAAGCGTCACGCTTTGCGCAGTGGTAAAGAATCCGCGCTTCACCGAGAACACCGTGTCGCCCACAAAATCGAGAAACCACGGCGAGTAATTGTGACCGTTCGGCGTCGGGAAACTGAGGTAACTGGCAAACGTATTGACCGTCTGCCAAGTCGCATCCAGCCGCCCGTGAAAAAGGAAATCCGGATCGTTCACCGCCGACGTGAGCCCGTGAATCGCAAGCACATGATTTCCCGCCGTGAGCAGCGGAATGTGCGCTGCTAAATCGACCAGCTCAAACCGCGTGCCGAGCGTATCCGAGCGGTCGCCGCCGGTCGCCGCCGAGTTCCACACGGGCGAAGCGGGCGCATTGGCCTCGGCCACTTTCACGCCGTCGATGTAGGCCACAAACCCATCGTCGTAGCGCACGTTCAGCTTCAGCGTCTCAAACACCGTGCCCGCCGCGACGGTGAACGGATACCGCACAAACGCGGAGCTGTTCACATTATACATCGGCGTCTTCACATCCGTGCCGATGAGCTGCACGTAGCTCGTGAAATCGTTGCCGCTCACCACCACTTCGCCGAGCGAAAGCACGCTCGCTTCATCCGCATTTCCCTGACCCGCGCTGCCGCTCAAATCGGGGTCCGGGATTCGCTTTATCTCGATGTATTGCCCGACGAGCGCGCCGCCGTAGAGCGTGGCCAAATCGAGCGAGAGCGTCGTCGGCCCGTTCGGATATGCGTAGCCGGTATTCTCGGGATTGAGCAGCGGCGAAGTATAAAGAACGGTCGTATTATCCGAGTCGCGCACCGTTACTTGAATGTCCCGCATCCGGCTGCCGCAACAACTTGAGCGATTGTAGATCGTGAGGTTGTTCAGCTTCTTGCGCCCATTGAGATTGAGCGTCCATCTCGGGTTTGTGTCGGTGCCGGCAGTGTGGGTGAAATCGGTGAAGACGTTATTATTACCAGCGCCCGGAGAACCTGCACCCGTCGAGGTTTCCGACGCGACACCGGTCGGCGCGATGTTGAAATCCGGAGTCGGTCCACCAGCCACCGTCGCCGTCGCCACGACTTCGCCGAGCGAAAGCGTGTAGCTGTCATGCCCGCCGCCGAGCGCCGGATTTCCCGTGCGGGTGATCTTCAATTTTCGCCCCGTGACCGTCCCGCCCGTGAGCCCGATGAGGTCGAGCGAAAGGGTCGTCGGATTATTCAGCGTGTTGTTTGGATTCAGCACCGCCGAGGTCCAAAGCGGCGTCTCCGCAGCGTCGAGCACCTGCACCGTGATGTCGCGCATCCGCCCGCCGCAGCAGCCGTCGCCGCGATTGTAGATCAGAATACTGGAAAGCGATTGGTCGCTCGGAAACGTCACTTTCCACCAAGGATTAGGGTCCGACGGCGCGCCGTTTGTGTGGGTGAAATTATTCGTCGCCCCATCCGTCGCGTTCGGTGCGGGATAGCCGGGATACTCGCTCGATTGCGTGGCCACAGAGCCCGAAATTCGCGCCGCATTCACCGTCCCCGCAGGCGGCGGCGCGGTGTCGTAGCCGATGCCGCCGGTCGATGTCCCGGTCGTCCAAGTGCCGCCCGTCGTAGTCACGGCGTTCCAATTTGCAGGCAACGCTCCGGCGTTCGCGGGCACGAGGTAAGTCGGTGTGATGCCGCCGATGAGGTTTGTATTTCCCTGCGTGCGAGCGGTGCCGTAGCTGTAGCCATCGTGCTGCTTGAGGTAATTGAAAAACGACACGACACCCGCGCCCGGCGACTGCACGAGCGCGACGTATCCACTCGTGGAATTGAGTGAGAAATTCGTATGCAGTTCCGAGCCCGCAACCGCGCGATTCTTGGCCGAAGCAAACACGACAAGAAATTGCCCCGGATTGAGTGTCACAGCCGGAAACGCCCATTTCGTCGGCGCCGTCGAGAGGTCCGTGAGAAAATAGCCGCTCAGATTTACCGGCGTCGCATCGGGATTATGAATCTCGATCCAGTCGGAATGAGAACCATCTTGGTCCGTGAGCCCGTGCTGATTTTCAGCGACGAATTCGTTGAT
>JAYTMG010000659.1:0-2691 GCA_043728745.1 Verrucomicrobiaceae bacterium | reverse complement strand
GATGATTGCAATCTCTTGCGCCAGCGCGCCCACGGCTTCGTCCCACGGGCGGTAGTCGCAGTCCACGGCGACGCGCCACGAGCCGGGGGAAAAGCCCGGTGCGACCGAGCTCACGATCTCCCGCGGAGTCGAGGCGGGCGAGCATTCGGCGAGTGATTCCCGCCAGCCGAGGGCGTCGGCGGCGTGGGCGAAAGCGAGGACTTTGACTTGCATGGTTCGGTTATCGGATGAGCTGGAATTCCGGGTGATTCACCACCATCCACACGAAGTCCGCAACATGTTCCGCATTGGGCGCGGCGCCGATGATTTCCTTCGCCACCGCGCTCTCATCCGGCGACGGGACGCGGCCCAGCGTGGCGCGGTAAAACTCCGTTGTCCACGCCCCCGCGTCCTTTGCCACGGCGGGTAAATGGCGCGTGGCGATGCGCTTCAGCTCGTCGTCGAGCGTCGCGCCGTTGGTCAGCTCCAGCGCTTGGATCGTCGTCGCAAGCACCGGACGCGATGCCGTCGTCACTTCGCGATTCGGACGCTCCAGTGCGGTTTGCAGCGGGTCGGCGGCAATCATGGATGCGCGGATGTTCGCCGAGCGCGCGGCCGTGCTGATTCCGGGGCGCAGCGTCGGGGCTAAATCGACCGGGATGTTCGCAAAGTCCTGCCGCTTGATGGGCTCCAGCGACGGCCCTTCATCCACTGGCGATGTTCCATCCGGCAGCACCGTCACCGCAGCCCATGTCGCATCGGTGACATCAGCGCCGGTCCATGGCAAATCCGCCGCGCGGCGCGACTTCCATGTCGCGTCGGAGATGATATCCACGCCGTCCGAGATGTGTGCGTAGAACGCCATCCCCGGCGTCTTGTTCTCGTGGTGGATGCTCTGTGGAAACTGCGCACGTTCCGTCGAGTTCATCCCTTTTTCCGTATGGCTGGCCACGCTGATCGCCACCACGTTCTTTCCTTTTACCAACAGCGCCGTGATGTCGTAGAGCTTCGCGCGGCCGTTGCGGAAACCATCCGACATCGCCGCCTTTGCCTCCTTCCCGTTCACGAACATCTGAATGCCTTGCGTGGCCACCAACAGCGCTCGCGCTTTTGCCGGAGCCGCCGCCAGCTCGAACGTCTTCCGGAAAATCACCTGGTGTCTGTCCGATGCAGGCCGCTCCACAATCTGCCCCGGCGCACCCGTCGCGTGTTTGTCCTTCGCTGCGCGGAGCTTCGTCTTCGCGTCATTCAATATGATGATTGCGGCACTCGTCGCCGACACCGCCGCCGCTGCATCCGCCGCCGTGCGCGCCGCCGCGATCTTCGCCGTCGCTGCGTCGAGTTGCGCCTGCGCTGCGCGGAAGGCATCGCGCTGCGGGCCAGCGTCCGTGGGCTCCGTCGTCCAGATCCACTTCGGCATCGCCAGACCTTCCGTGCCGAAATCAAACTCCATCGACCCCGGCAGCGACGGCCAGTCCGCCGCCAGTAGATTGAGCGCATCCGCGAACTGCTCTGCGCTCAATCGGCGCGTCAGCGGCCCTGTGAAAGCGAACGTCTTCTCGCCTTCCTTCGGCCCCTCCACACTCGGCAGCGCATACGCCCGCGAAGTCAGGATCGCCCGCAGCGTCCGCTTCATATCCCACTTGGATGCGATGAGGTCCGTGGCCAACCAGTCCAGCAATTCCGGGCTCCACGCCGGCTTGTCCATATCATCCAGCGGCTCCACGAGACCGCGCCCGAGCAGCCGCGCCCACAGACGATTTACGAGCGTACGCGACAGCCTTCCGTTCTTGTCCGAGGTCAGCAATTCCGCCAGCCGCTTCGTCCGTTCCGCCTTCGGCAGGCCCGCCGCGATCGTCCCGATTTCCGGATAAAGAAAACGCACCTCCGCCTTTTTTCCCGTCGGCTTATCGCACAGCACCAACTCCAGCACATCGTCCGAGTAAACCGCCGCCATCCCGTACGCATCCGCCAAAGCCCAATCGTTGATGAAGCTATCGTGGCAGCTCGCGCACTTCAGATTGATCCCCATGAACACCTGCGACACCGACTGCGCCGCCTGCATCGGTGCCCGTTCCGACGCATTCACATTTCCCCGCCACAGGATGCCGCTCGTGAATCCCTCCGTCGCCGGGCTCGGGTTCGTCAGCTCCCGCACAAACTGATCATACGGCATGTTCGACTTCAGCGCCGAATACAGCCAGCCGCTCACCTGCTTGCGCCCGCCGTCGATGAACCCTGTCCCGCGATAATCATTCCTCAGCAAATCATTCCAGAAGTTCAGCCAATGGTCCGCATACCCCCGCGAGTCCGCCAGCAGACGGTCCACCAACGCCTCGCGTTTCCCCGGTGCCGTGTCCTTCTCGAAAGCGACAAGTTCCTCCGCCGAGGGAAGCAGCCCGATCGTATCCAGCCACACCCGCCGCGCAAACACCGCATCCGAAACCACCTCGCGCCCCGCCACTTTTCCACCGAGCACGCGGTCGATTGGATTCCCATCACCCGCCGGCGCAACCACGACACGCGGCGCAAGATTCTCCGGCACCGGCTTCGCGAAGTTCACGCCATCCGGCCACGACGCCCCCTGGTCGATCCATGCCCGCAAAAGCCCCACCTGTTCCGGCGTCCAGTGCGAGCCCTTCTTCGGCATCCGCTCATCCGGGTCGTCGCTCGCCACCAGCTTCACGATGAGACTCTCCGCGCTCTTCCCGA
>JAYTMG010000658.1:0-7689 GCA_043728745.1 Verrucomicrobiaceae bacterium | reverse complement strand
GCCCCGTGCGTGCCGCGATAGCGGGACGGCGCTTGCCACTGACGTGGCAACGGGGCTTAGGAAAGCCCCGCTCCATTCGCGCTCTTTCCTCCCACCAGAGATATTTAGATACGTGTGCCCTGTTCACAAAGCGGAATCCCATAGTCCGCGGCGGGGCAATCTGCTATGGAACGACGATGTTCCGTTTTATCATCGTCTTTTTCTTCCTCGCTCAGGCGGCGTTTGCGGTGAACTCGATCGAGCAGGAGTTCACATGTCCGTTTGATAGTAATCGGTGGAAGCAACGCATGGAGACTTCTGCGGAGGTGAAGGGCGTGCGGCTCGACCTGCGGCAGCTCGGCGATGTCGTGCAGCCGCCCACGCTCCCGCAGTGCCCGAAGTGCCGGGCGGTGCTTTTCATGGACAATTTTCCGCCGGAGATCGTGGCGGCATTGAAGCCCCTCGTGGCGACGGAGGATTACGCGCAGCTCGCTTCGAAATACCCGAGCTATTACTTGCTCGCGCAAATGCAGGAATACCTCCGCCCGCCCCATGATAAGCCGGAGCAATTGGTGGCGCGGTTATACTATGTCGGGCACAGCTACCTGCGCGCATCGTGGCAGCTCGAAAATAAGCCGCGGGCCGCGAAGCAGTGCATCGACCGTGCGCACGAATGGTTCGCGACGGCACTCGCTGAGATGGGAGACAGCGGGAAGTATTTCGTAAACACGAGCCTGCTTCTGGTGGAGCTGGAGCGGCGGCAGGGGAGATTCGACGTGGCTGGGAAAAGGGCGCGCGCATTAAAAAACACCGATGCTTTCAAAGAAGCAGGCCATCAGCGAATCATCGAAAGACAGATGGACCTTATCGCAAAACGGGACAGTGAGCCGCACGCCATATACGCCGCGCATGATTCGCTCATCGCTGCGCCCGTCCTGAGCGTGCGTCACACGAAGCCCGCACCGGCTCACGCGACGCCTCTGCCGCGAGTGGATGTGATGTCGCCGCACTCGCTGGAATCCGTCTCCGAATTAGCGAAGCCCAAACCGAAACCAAGCAAACGCAACCTTTCACCACAATGATTACCAATCCACTCGGACGCCGCTCCTTTCTACGCGGACTCGGTGCCACCGTAGCACTCCCATTCCTGCAATCACTCGCCCCACGCGGCCTCGCGGCAACCGTCCGGCCGCCCGTGCGGCTCGGATTTCTCTACGTGCCAAACGGCGTGAACATGCGCGAATGGACCCCGGCGACAACGGGCGTGGACTTTGCCCTGCCGCACACACTCCAGCCGCTTGCCCCGCATAAAAACGACATCCTCGTCCTCACCGGGCTCGCGCAGGACAAAGGCCGCAACAACGGCGACGGAGCGGGCGACCATGCGCGCGCCGCCGGTTCATGGCTCACCGGCGCACAGCCGCTGAAGAGCGAAAGCTCCGCAATCCGCCTCGGCGTCTCCGCCGATCAGGTCGCAGCAGAAGCATTCAAAAAGCAAACGCGCTTTGCCAGCCTGGAGCTCGGGCTCGAGCCCGGTCGCCAAGGCGGCAAATGCGACAGCGGCTACGCCTGCGCCTATTCCAACAATATCTCGTGGCGCAACGAAGGCTCGCCAAGTGGCAAGGAAATCAGCCCGCGACTCGTCTTCGAGCGTCTCTTTTCCTCCGCAAATCCCACGGTCGCCGGCGAGGAGTCCGCCCGTCGCCAGCGTTACCGCAAAAGCGTGCTCGATTTCGTCATGGACGACGCCCGCGACCTCAGCGCGAAAGTCGGCGGCAGCGACAAACAGAAGATCGACGAGTATCTCACCGCCGTCCGCGAAATCGAACTGCGAGTGGAAGCCGCCGAGCGCAGCGTGAAGATCGCGCAGGACGCCGGCCTCATCGAAGGCTACGACGTGCCCGAGCAAGTGCCCGAGAGTTTCTCCGAGCACTCGACGCTCATGATGGACCTCATGGCGCTCGCATTCCAGACGGACACCACGCGCGTCTCGACGTGTATGCTCGCCAACGAAGGCAGCAACCGCGCCTACCGGAATCTCAGCATCAGCCGCGGACACCACGAACTCTCGCATCATCAAAATAACCCCGACAACCTGCGCCAGATCCGCGACATCAATACCTTCCACGTCGAGCAGTTCGCCTACCTCATCAACAAGCTGAAGAGCATCCCGGATGGCGAAGGTACGCTCCTCGATAATTGCATGCTCCTTTACGGAGCCGCGCTCGCCGACGGCGACCGCCACGAGCACGAAAACCTCCCGCTGCTCATGGCCGGCCGGGGCGGTGGCAGCATCCTGCCGGGCCGCCACATCCGCTACGCCAACGAGACACCGATGTGCAATCTGCTCGTCTCCATGCTCCAGCGCGCCGGGGTCAATGCCCAGCGCCACGGCGACAGCACGGGACTCTTGCGCGGGCTGGAAGGATGAGGCCGTTCCTCATCGCGCTGCTCTCAGTGCAGGCGTTTGCCGCGCCCAATCTGCCGAAGCTCGCCGAGCAGTTCGCATCTTCCGACCGCGATCAGCGGCGAGATGCCGCGCACCAAGCCGCAGCCCTCGGTGTCGGCGCAAAGTCGCTCCTGCCGCAACTCATCAACGCGCTCGACGACTCGGACAATCAGGTTTTCTCCGACTCCGCCGCCGCCATCGCCGCGATGGGTCCCGAAGGCAAAGACGCCGCCCCAAAACTATTCGAGCTGCTCGACAGCCGGAAGAGCCGTGGCTTTCGCCCACGCGACCGCGACCAGGCGATGCTGCGCGCGGCATTCACGCTGTCGAAGTTTGGCGTATCTCCCGAGTTGCTCGCGGGATTAAAGAGCGCGGACACCGGTGTGCGGCGGGGATGTGCAAAGGCGCTCGGCTTTATCGGCGCAGACGCGACGGAGGCCATCCCGGCCCTCATCGAGAATCTCGGGCACGAAGATCAACCGCTGCGTGCGGATGCCGTGGAAGCCCTCGCGCTGATCGGCCCTGCCGCCGTAGAGCCGCTCAATTCCAGCCTCGGCTGGCCCGACCCGCGAGTCCGCGAAGGTAGCGCCCGCGCACTCGGCGAACTACGCGCTGGGGCAGACCCGATACTCCGCGCCGCGAAGGAGGAAAAGGAACCGCCCGTGCTTGCGGCGATCCTCGGAGCAGTCCCGCGCGTAGGCATCGCGCAGAAATCCAGCGTCGCGATTCTCATCGACGCGCTGGGTGATAAGCGCCCCGAGATACACCGCGCTGCACAGGATGCGTTCGTGCTCGTCCGTCCCGCCGCGCCCGTCGCCGTCCCCGCGCTGGTGAAGCTACTCGACGGCCCAAGTGCTGAAAGCGCCGCAGCAACGCTCGGCTTCATCGGCAGCGAAGCCAGCGCCGCCGCGCCCGCATTGATCGCCGCTGCAAAACGCACCACGCCGCCGGGCAAAGTATTCACCGATGCGCTCAGCAGACTCGGTGCGCCGATCGTGCCCATTTTGATCGCCGAGCTTCAAGCGCTCCCGCCCAAAGACCTTTCCGAAAACCATTGGGCCGTCGAAGCCCTGCGCAGCATCGGTGGCGCAGCAGTCCCCGCGCTGGCTAAACAGCTCGACTCATCCAGCCCCGCAGTCCGCCTCGCCGCCGTAAAAGTTCTTGGCGCACAAGGAAGCGGTGCGCGCAGCGTTCTGGCCCGCCTGCTCGACCTCGCCGCCGATCCCGAGCCGCTCGTCCGCGCCGGTGTGTTGTCCGTTCTCGAACCACTCGGCGTGCCGACCGCGCGCAAGGTGGAGTTCATCAGCCAGCTCATCAAAGACCCCGACCCCGTCGTGCGCCGCGCCGCCGCAGAAGCCGCAATCACGATGGGCGCGGCAGCGCGTCCGATTTCCAAAGACCTCGCCCGCTTGATCAACGACAAGGATGCCGCCGTCCGCGTCGCCGCGCTGCGAGCCACGGGCGCTGTCGGCGGCGGTGCCGATAGTGCGGAACTGCTCGCCGCCCATCTCGGCGACCTCGAAATGCGCCCCGCAGTTCTCGAATCGCTGGTGAAACTCGGAGCATCGGCAACCCCTGCGATTCCGCAACTGCTCGCTCTTATACCCACCGCAGACCCAGCCGCGCGTGCGCGAGTCATGCAGATTTTCGCCGTTGCTTCACGCGATGCAGCCGCCGTGCTCCCGGTCATCGAGCCCGCGCTTTCCGCGCCGGAGGAAGCCGTCCGCGCAGCAGCCCTCGACGCATTCAGCGTCCTCCAGCCAAACAAAGACGCATCCGTCGCCGCCGGAGTCACCGCATTAAAAGACCCCGCGCGCGCAGTCCGCGAAGCCGCGACGGTAGCGCTGGCGCGGCTCGGTGAAGGCGGAAACGTCCGCGCCATTCCCGCCATTCGACCGCTCATCGACATCATTCAAAACGAGTCCGACCACACCTACGCGATGGAAGCCCTGCGTGCGATGCGAGTGAAAGACATCGACTCCATCACCTACGCATTCAGCGTCCCGCACGACGAAGTCCGCATGTGGGCCGCCGAGCGTGTAGGCCGGCTGGGGCGCGATGCCGGGATGGCGTTCATGCCCGAGCTCGACAAGCTCAGCGCCAGCGGCAACGACGGCCTGCGCAGCGCCGCACGACGGGCGATTGGCGCGCTCAACCGCTGAGGAGCGGGGCGGGGAAATGACGAATGACGAATGACGAATGACGAAGTCGCAAGCGTGCGGTGGACTCAACTCGCTTGCGTTTCGTCATTCGTCATTCGTCATTCGCCCGTCATTCGTCATTCGTCATTCGCCCGTCATTCGTCATTCGCCCGTCATTCGTCATTCGCCCGTCATTCGTCATTCGTCATTCGTCATTCGTCATTCGCCCGTCATTCGTCATTCGTCATTCGTCATTCGCCCGTCATTCGTCATTCGCCCCACAATTCACAGCCCGTAAACACGACGTCGCATGGGAATAGGATTGGCACTGCGGCGCCCCACGGATTACTTCTCACGACAACCAATGACCGAAATTCCAAAACTCATTTCCGCCGAAGGCTGGCACGTCCTGCATCTTTTCTACAAAGTCGATCACAGCGCATGGGCGTTTCTTTCCGACGAAGAGAAGTTCTGCGCCCGCACGAATCTAAGCGAGATTGTGCAGGAGATTCGCGCGACGGAGGGCTGTCAGTTACTCACGTTTGCGATGGTGACTCCGAAGTCCGACGTTGGATTCATGCTGCTGTGCGCGGACTTGCAAGCGGCGAACGCATTTGAAAAGCGGCTCACGATTTCGCTCGGGCCCGATGTTTTGGTGCCCGCGTATTCTTTTTATTCCATGACGGAGAAAAGCGAATACTCGACGCCCGAGTCGGAATTTGTCGCAGAGCTCAAACAGACGTCGCCCGAGGGCACGCCGGAGTTTGATAAGTCGCTCGCCGAGTGGCGCGACCGCATGGCGCATTACCAAAAGCATCGGCTCTATCCAGTCCTCCCAGCGTGGGAAGTGATGTGTTTTTACCCGATGTCGAAGCGCCGCGGGATGCCCGGCCAAAACTGGTATGCGACGAATTTCGAGACGCGCAAACAGCTCATGTCCGGCCATGCAAAAGTGGGGCGGCAATGGAGCGGGAAAATTCTCCAGCTCATCACGGGCTGCACGGGTCTCGACGATTGGGAATGGGGCGTCACGCTCCTCGCGCACGATTCGATGGACGTGAAGGGCATCGTTTATCAAATGCGCTTCGATGAAGTGACTGCGCAATACGGCGAGTTTGGCGAATTCTACATCGGGCTGCAGCTTCCTATCGAGGAAGTGTTCCGCCGCAATTTACTGTGAGCGAACTCGCCGCGAAACGTGTCCGCCTTTCCGAATTGTTGCGGCAGAACGCACCGCTCGTCATCGCGTATAGCGGGGGAGTGGATAGCGCATTTTTGCTCGCCGAGGCGTATCGCGCGCTTGGCGACAAAGTGCTCGGAGTCATCGCCGACAGCCCGAGTCTTCCGCGCGCCGCACTCGCCGAAGCGCTCGCTGTAGCGCGCACATTTGGCGCGCCGGTGGAGGTGGTGAAGACGCTGGAGCTGGAGAACCCCGAGTATTCTGCGAACCCGCCGAATCGCTGCTATTTCTGCAAAGCCGAGCTGTTTCAGCGCCTCGACACGCTTGCTGCCGAGCGCGGTTATCGAGCCATCGCTTATGGAGAGAATTCCGACGACATGGGCCACGATCGCCCAGGTCGCGTCGCTGCGACGGAGTTCAAAATCATCGCCCCATTGCGCGATGCCGGTCTCACCAAGGCGGAAATTCGCGCGCTTTCCCGCGAGCTCGGATTGGCGACCGCCGATGCGCCCGCGCAGCCGTGTCTCAGCTCCCGGATTCCGTGGGGCACGCCGGTGACTCCCGATGCGCTTGCGATGGTCGAGCGCGGCGAAGAGCTGGTGAAATCGTTTGGGTTCCGGGTGTTCCGCGTCCGCCACATCGTGGAGCCCGACAGCGCGCCCCGCGCGAGGTTGCTCATCGCACCGGACGAACTTCCGCGCGCTGCGGAACTGGCAGTCGAGTTGGAGCGTGGAATTCTCGCAGCGGGATACGCGGGTGTGGAGATCGATCCCGTCGGATATCGCGGCCCGTCGTTGTAGCTGCTCCGACATTCCCTCCGGTTCCCGCGTGGCGTAATGAACTCAATTCGCCGGAGTCGCGGCAAAAGCCGGACATACGGAAAGCAAGGAGGCGGGAATCGTTCGCTCGGTTTTCATGCCTGGAACGCGCGCCAGACCGACTGCACATTTGTGGGCGGAGTATACCCCTTTCGGGCAATCGCAATTGGGAGCCCGTCGCCTTGCCGGCAAGGCTTTTCGTTCCATTCCCCCTACGCCTTCGCGCGCACCACACAAAACCCGTAGTCCAGCACCCCATCCGCGCGGCGGATGGTCTCGGGGATGTAATACAGCTCGAACCGCCGATCCTCCGCCGACTTCGACCACACCACGCCCGCCCCGCGCAACAGCCGCAAATGCTTGCTCACCCCGTCGAACTCCCGCCCCAGCGCCTTCGCGCAATCGCGCGCGCAAATCATCCGTCCGCCCGCCATCATCCGCACCAGCTCCCAGCGGATGGGATTTTCCAGCGCGGCGAAAAAGTCCGGGAGATTTACATGACTCGCCGCAGCCGTTTGCACGACCGGCCCAGCCGCCGCGACGACCGGTTGCGCGGGAGCGTTGGAATCGTTCATAAATAGAGTGCGCAGATGAATAGAGTCACACAAAAGCCGGGCAGAAAGGCCGGCCCGCTCTACCGGGTGCAAGACGGCTGCGTCATGCAGCAAGGCAGCCAGGTCATGCAGCAATAGAGCAGCGTCATACAGGAAGAAAGCCGAGTCATACAGGAAGATAGCAGCCTCATGAAGGAAGATAGCCGCGTCATGCAGTAAGATATCAGCGCCATGCACCAAGATAGACGCTTCATAGAGCAATATATCTTCCCACTTAACGACGCAAGGTTCCTGCAAGAGCTTGATTTTCCCGCCCTCTCTGGTTCACTTCCCTCCCACACCATGAATCCCGCATCCGCAACCGCGCCGCAAATCCCCTTCGATAGCCTCCTCACCGCCATCTCCGACAAAACCCGCTGGCGCATCCTCGACGAACTCTTCAAAGGCGAAGCCCTGCCCGCCATCGAGATTGGCAAACGCCTCAAAGTCCCCGCCACGAACATCTCCAAGCACTGCGTCGTCCTCCACCGCTGCGGCATCCTCAAGCGCGACTACGGCCTCTACAAAA
>JAYTMG010000657.1:0-1040 GCA_043728745.1 Verrucomicrobiaceae bacterium | reverse complement strand
TTACTGATTACTGATTTACTGATAACTGGTTCACTTCCCGGCGCTCCACTCCCCTGCCGGTACGTCGCGCTCGTCAGAATCATCCGGTGCAACTTCTTGAACGACCAGCCTTCCGCGACGAAGCGCCGGCTCATCCAGTCGAGCAACTCAGGATGGCTCGGCATGTCGCCCAGCTTGCCGAAGTCGCTCGTCGTGCGCGACAGGCCGTGGCCGAAATGATATTGCCACACGCGATTGACGATGACGCGCGAAGTCAGCGGATTCTCCGGTTCCGTCAGCCAGTGTGCCAGCGCGGTGCGGCGGCCCGTGCTGTTCGTCAAACCCGGCACCGGCAAAATCGTCATCGGCTTTTCGTCCAGAATCGTCAGCAGTCCCGGCTCGACGGGCGTCGGCGCTTTTTTCGGGATGACAACCGGCGGCGCAGTCGCGCCCACGTCCGTGACGAGCAACGCCTGCGGTAGCGGCGCGGGTTTGAATTCATCGAAGGACGCGAGCTTCTTGAGCAGCGCGACATGCTTCTCCTTGTCTGCGCCGGTGACTTTCATCCGGTAGTGCTCATACGTCACCTGGCGGTAGGCGAGTTCGGCGATCTGATGCTCCCACGGCGTGCGCTGCGCGACCGGCTTCTCGATTAAGGCCAGCGTCTCCTCGGGAAACTTCGGGAGGATGAGTTCATCCGCCTTTTTGCGATGCGGCACTTCGAGTTCGGCGATTTCCGCGCGCAACTCCTTCGTCATTTCCTCCCACTTCGTTTGCTTCGCCCGATGCTCCACCCGCTCAGCCTCCGTCGCGACGTCAATGTCCTCGCGCGGCAGGAACGATGCGAAGTAGGCCTGCAACCGGTAGTAATCCTTCTGAAGAATGGGGTCGAACTTGTGATCGTGGCAGCGCGCGCACTGCATCCCGAGGCCGAGGAACACATCGCTCGTCGTGTCTGTGAGGTCGTTCAGGATCGTGGCCCACTGCCCCACCACGTCGCGGTTGTTGTACTCGTAAATCCAGTGGCGCAAGTAGCCGGTGGCAATCATCCGCTCCGGCGT
>JAYTMG010000656.1:0-1232 GCA_043728745.1 Verrucomicrobiaceae bacterium | reverse complement strand
TCATTTCTGAGTTCGTTGCGGAGAATGATGGGCATCTTCTCGATGTGGATGGGGCGAGCTCGGACTGGATCGAGCTTCATAATAACGGCGCGGCTGCGGTGAATCTAGCGGGCTGGTTTCTCACTGACGATGACCAGCAGCCGTTCCTCTGGCCGCTTCCAAACATGACGCTCAATGCGGGCGAACGGCGGGTTATTTTCGCATCGTCCAAAGACCGACGGATTCCTGCGGCGGAGTTGCACACGAATTTCTCGCTGGTAAATGCTGCGGGCGGTTATCTCGCGCTGAGGAAGCCGGATGGCTCATTTTCGTCGCTCTTCGCTTCGTATCCGGCGCAGCGTGCGGATATCAGCTTTGGTGAGGGGACGGTGGTGGATTCGCAGGACCTCGTCGTCTCGGCATCGACGGGGAAATTTTTCGTTCCGCCAAATGGCACGTTCGGGACAACTTGGACGGCGCAGGGATTTAGCGACACGGCGTGGACGGCGGCGACTGCGCGAATCGGGTATCAAGTCGGCGGGACCGGCGCGGGACTGCCGATTGCGTATTGGACTTTCGATGATACGGCGGCAAACAACATCGCCACGGGGCCGGTGGCTTCGCTGATTGGGGCGACTTACAACGCGGCGTTTCCCGGTGCAATCGGGGAAGGGAAATCGCTGCATTTTACGCGTGGTTCAAATACCTACGTGTCGGCGGAGCTCGATGTGTCGGAGACGGCGTATTCGTGCTCGTTTTGGTTTCGCACGACGCAGGCGAACACGGGACTTTTTGCGGTGGTGGATGGCGACTTGGGCGCGGGCGGGCATGACAGGCATGTGTATCTCACGGCTGGAAATATCGGCGTGCGCACCTGGAACACCGAGAACATCGCATCGACGGGGAAGAACTACGCGGACAATCAATGGCATCATCTGGTTCACACTTTCGGCGCTTCGATTGGCGGGCAGCGCATCTACGTCGATGGACTGCAAGTGGCGTCGGGGACAAAGGCGGCGTCGGATTTCAACTGGCAGAAGAAAATCAATATCGGGTTTTCCAACGATGCGGGAGCCTCGCAATACCATGAGGGTGAGATCGATGATGTCTCGGTCTGGAGCGAAACGCTTAGTGCGGCAGCCATCGCGACGCTTGCGAGCGGCACTGCGCCGGACACGCTGGCGGGTTTTGTGCCGTTCATCACTACGAATACGCAGACGGCGATGCGGAATGTGAACGCCTCGGCTTACCTG
>JAYTMG010000655.1:0-1098 GCA_043728745.1 Verrucomicrobiaceae bacterium | reverse complement strand
GACCGGATGCGCCGGAAAATGCGCGCGCCGAGACGGCGGGCGCGGGCGTGATCTGACGGCAGCTTCCCATTCGTTTGCCCTCATTTGTTTGCCCTAATTCTTCTGCCCTTCTTCGGAGTGGCAAACGAATGAGGGCAAACGAATTAGAAAAATCAAAATGGCGGTTGGTGGTTCTGACGGGCGACTCGCCACTTAATTCTTCGGACGGAATCCTGGCGGAAGATTCGACGGCGCGGGCGCGGACGATTCGCTTGCTTCCGCCGCCACGGGAACGACGGGTGCGCTTGCGGGAATGAAATTCGGATCAATCTGCGTGAGCCGTTCGCGCGCCTTTTTCGCCGCCGGGGTCTGGCCGTATTCCGCATCAATGCGGCGCAGGAGCGCGATGGATTTCTCGGACTGGTTCAGCTTGCCGGAATAAAGGTTCGCGAGATGGATCGCCGCCCAGCCCCAGCGTTCAGGCGGGAGTTTTTTCTTCAGCACTTCCTCATACTCGAGCGCGGCGGCGAGGGGGTTGTTCAGGTTTTCCTCGTAGATTTCCGCGATGCGCAGGGCGACAAACTGTTCGCGCGGATGATTCTTCAAGTAGCTGCGCATGGCGTTGAGGGCGTCGAGATATTTGCCGTCCTTCCAAAGTTCCTCGGCCTGATCGTATTCGGGGTCGGCGGGCGTGCCGTCATCAGCGAACAGGGTTTCCTCGGCTTTGCGCGCAAGGAATTGCGACACGTCGTAGGCGAACAACGCGGCGAGGCCGATGGCGAAGAGGAGCAAGCCCAGTCCGCGCGTGACCATGCGCGAGATGCTGCGGCTGGACGAGCCGGTGGTCTCGGCGCTGTCGTCCGTACCCTCAGATTTTTTCGTCTCGTCCTTTTTGGTGGCGGCGAGATTGGTGTTCGCCGCATTGGTGGTCTCGGCGACGGCATCGGTGAGAAGGTTGGTGCTGGGGGCGACGTTGGTGGTCTCGATGGAGGTGAGGTCAGCGAGGCTCGCGGCGCGGCGCTGGCTGGTCTTCGCCGCCTGCCGCCAACTGCTAACCGTGAGCGAGGCGAACACCACCGCTCCGATGATGCAGACGATGTAGAGAACAAGTTTGATTTT
>JAYTMG010000654.1:0-1486 GCA_043728745.1 Verrucomicrobiaceae bacterium | reverse complement strand
AAACGACATCTACACGCGGGAAGACGCAGAGTTCCTCACACGCAATAACGCGCTGCCTGCGGATCGCATCCTCGGAGTCGAAACCGGCGGCTGCCCGCATACAGCGATTCGCGATGACACTTCGATGAACGTCGCGGCCATCGAGGAACTGGAACGCCGCCATCCCGATGCGAGACTCATCCTCGTGGAAAGCGGCGGCGACAATCTCTCGGCGACGTTTTCGCCGGAACTTGTGGATGCGTTTATCTACGTCATCGACGTCGCGCAGGGGGACAAAATCCCGCGTAAAGGTGGACCCGCGATTCGCAACAGCGACCTGCTGCTCATCAACAAAATCGAACTCGCCCCCTACGTCGGCGCGGACCTCGGCGTGATGGCGCGCGACGCGAAAATCCAACGCGGCGAACGGCCATTCATCTTCATGGATCTGCGCTCCGGAACCGGCAAAGACGAACTGCTGGCTTGGCTGCGGCGCGAGGTGTTGTTTGTGTGAGCGGGCTCCACGGACATCTCGATCTACTCGCCGGCATCGATGAAACCGGAAACACCGTGCTCCGGCGGCAATCTTTCGCCGCGCCCATCCACATCTCAAAGCCGCACCGCGACGAAGGCTGGCTCGTCGTGAACATGGCCAGCCCGTCCCCCGGCCTGCTCGCGGGCGATCGCGTGAATGTGAACGTGGAAGTAGAAAGCGGCGCGCGCATTCTCCTCACCGCCCCAAGCGCGAACCGCATCCACACAATGGCCGAAGGATTCGCCGAGGTATCACAGCGATTCGCGGTGAGAGCGGGAGGCTCGCTGGACGTCTGGCCCGAGTACCTCATTCCGCAGAAAGACTCCGCATATCGCCAGAAAACCCGAATCGAGGTCGAGCAAGGCGGCACCCTCTTATGGACGGAGTCCATCGCCCCCGGCCGCACCGCGCATGGAGAAGTCTTCGAGTTTCGAGATATGCGGATTTCCACCGACATCGTCATCGCCGAACGCCCCATCGTCCGCGAACGCTATCGAATCGGCAGCGAGCACCCTTCCATCCACGGATTGCGCACCGTTTTCCCGCAAGGTTACTACGCGAGTATTGTGTGCATCGCTCCACCTGCGGAGTCCGTTTCCGATGCGTTCGTGGAACTCGGGGAATCCTTCGACCCGCGTCGCGCGTGGCTCGGATATTCCCGACTCGCAGCAGGTGCATCCATAGTCAAAATGACCGCCGCCGACAGTCCGACGCTTCGCTCGCTCGTCGCTGCGGCCCGGACGCTCCTTCAGCGCGCCGCCGCCATCGCCTCACCGAGCCTTCGCAGGGTCACCGGCGAACCTTCGCTGACTGGGACTCTCGCTACCTGATTTCTCACTTCGCCAGCGACTTCGCCATCTCCATTTCGGCGGATGGAACGTGATACTTGTGGCAATCGAGACAGTCTGCAAACACGCCGCCTTCCCTGCGTTGTTGGGCAGCGATTTTCGGGTTTGATTTCCCAAAGGTCGG
>JAYTMG010000653.1:0-1192 GCA_043728745.1 Verrucomicrobiaceae bacterium | reverse complement strand
TCGCAGGTCTATCGCGACTACGAGCGTGCTTTCACGCAAGGCACGGGACTGCCGTTGCGGCTGCAAGCGCCGGGCATACTCCACACGGTGAGCTACGGGAAGAAGCAGGAGAATCCCTTTTGCGCCCTCATGTCGAAAACCGACGAGAGCTGCGCGCAGTGCTACGCCTTGCAGT
The DNA here is from genome assembly GCA_043728745.1 of Verrucomicrobiaceae bacterium. Lineage (GTDB taxonomy): Bacteria > Verrucomicrobiota > Verrucomicrobiia > Chthoniobacterales > Chthoniobacteraceae > SXWH01. The sequence continues at coordinate 1,017 of JAYTMG010000653.1, read as the reverse complement.
GCAAGGTGGAGGCGGCGGCGCAGTTTACACCGAAGACGCTCAAGTGCTTCGCGGGGCTGTGCGAGACGGCCGTGCCCGTGCGGGTCGGGGCGAACGTGATCGCGTTTCTCCATACCGGGCAGGTCTTGTTGCAGCGGCCCGACAAAGTGCAATTCAAGCGGATCGCCGCGACGCTTCTCAAATGGGGCGCGGAGGTCGATTTGAAGAAACTCGAGGAACACTATCTCAACACGCGCGTCCTCACGCCGAAGCAATACGAGGCGCTCATCCGGCTCCTCGAAATCTTCGCGCGGCATCTCGCCGAGTGCGGCAACGCGCTCGCGCTGCACGGCACCAGCGCCGAGACACCTGCCATCGAACAAGCGCGGAGCTACATCCGCGATCATTCCGACGATGAGCTGTCGCTGGCTGCCGTGGCGCAAACGGTGAACATGAGCGCGACGCATTTCAGCGCGAAGTTCAAGGAGATGACCGGGCTCAATTTCGTCGATTATGTGGCGCGCACTCGCGTCGAGAAGGCGCGCAATCTTCTGCTGAATCCGAACCGGCGCGTGAGTGAAGTCGCCTTCGAGGTCGGCTTCCAGTCGCTCTCGCAGTTCAACCGCGCATTCCTGCGGATCTCCGGCGAATCCCCACGCGCCTATCGCGCGAAGCTTCCGCTGGCGGAGGCTTGAGCAGGGCGAGGCGCGCAAAACGCGCTGCCAAGAAATGCGGAGTATTTCGGGGGGGATGCGTAGCCGGATTCTCGCAGGCGTCGATGTTGAGCGTTGTGAGCTGGAACACCCGGCTCCGAAAAACAAACAACGATCCAAACATCAAAATGAAATCACTAAAACTCAGTCTGCTGCTCGGTGCAGCCGTCGCGGCCATGAACCTGGCGGCCATTGCCGGTCCCGGTCCGCAGCAAGTGTTCCGGCCGGTCAACAAACAGGAACTCAGCGTGCTCCGGCCTGGCACCCAAGTCGCCCACGAGTGCCCACACTGCGGCACGATCGCGGTCTCCAAGGTGGGCAAGGA
>JAYTMG010000652.1:0-5865 GCA_043728745.1 Verrucomicrobiaceae bacterium | reverse complement strand
TGTTTCTGTACGGTTTGGTAAAGGGTTCGAGGGTTCGAGGGTTCGAGGGTTCGAGGGTTCGAGGGTTCGAGGGTTCGAGGGTTCGAGGGTTCGAGGGTTCGAGGGGCGTTTGCGTGCGAGTTCCCCCTGCCTGCTTCGATACAACTTCTAACAGGCGGGCTGCGCGTTGGCAATTTAGAAAACGGTTCCCACTTCCGGCGTTCCATCACTCAGGCGCATCAGGCAATTCCTGCGGACGCGCAGAACTAGGAAAGCCCCCGATGCCCGCCACCGCCGCAAAATGGAAATTCAAAGCCATCTGGCGCAAAGACGACACCCGAATCGGCCTCTGGAGCGATGATGTCTCCATCGCCGTCGGCGCGTAACCCTTTCGAGTAAACAAAAACAAAACAAAACCCATGAAAAATCCACTACGGAAAATCCACCAAACCGTCCTCACCGGACTTATCACAGCCGCCGCGATCGCCATTTCCATCCCTGCGATGGCAGTGGACGTTCCCATCGCGGACGACGCTCATGTTTATCAGCTCAGCCCAGCCAACAACTTCGGCGTCACAGGCACCCTCCAAGTCTCCGGCTCCGCCACCCAGGCACGATGGGCCTATATGAAGTTTAACGTCGCCTCGTTCGTCCCCGCCGGGGCAACGCCCGACGACATCGCCAAAGTCACTCTGCGCCTCTTCCCTTCCACGGTCACAGCGGCAGGCCAAATCGGCATCCATAATGTAACCGGTGCATGGGTCGAAGGCAAAAAGAACAACACCGCTGGTGCCGCCGGGGACTTGACGTGGGCCAGCAAGCCCGGTGAAGAGGCCATCGCGGATGCCACCTTCACCCTCGCGACTGCGGAAGCCGACGACTTCATCGCCTTCGACATCACCGACCTCGTAAAAGAATGGCTCGCCACTCCGCCCATCACGCCCATCACGCCCAACTTCGGCATCGTGCTCAAGCCCACCACCGGTTCCGCCGTAAATGTGAGCTTCGACGCCAAAGAAAGCACCGCGAATTCGCATCAGCCGACGCTGGATATTACATTCAGTAAGAAGCTCGACCTTTCAAGCTACAACCAGCCGGGGAGTTTTTCGGCGTTGAGTGCGACCACTCTCAGCGCGACGAACGTTATTGCGGCGAATGTTAGCGGCAATGGTGCCGGGCTCACGAATCTCGCTGCTGGGAACATTACGGGGTGGATTGGGAGCGGGCAACTTGCTTCGGGGCTGACGCTTGGTGGGACTACATCATTTACCGGTGGACTCAATGTAGGGAACACATTTTCTGTTGAACCACGCCCGAGCACCACTGGAAACGGGAACATGTTCTTGGGCACCAATGCTGGTGCTGCGAACACCTCAGGTAGCTTTAATATATTCATCGGCTCTGATGCTGGTGGCGCGAACACTACGGGCAATTGCAATACGGCTGTTGGATTCAATTCTTTGCAGGTGAATCACGCCAGCTCCAATACCGCTGTTGGGTTCTATGCTCTTGATTCGAATGATACCGGTCAGATTAACACTGCGATCGGATCTCAGGCTCTTTCAGGTAATCAAACCGGGGGTTGGAACACAGCCATTGGTGGCCATGCGCTCCGGAGCGGCTCGAGTGGCGGCGATAACACTGCAGTTGGAGCTACCGCGCCCGAATACAATGAAATAGGTAGCGCAAACACTGCGATAGGAGTTGGATCACTCAAATACAACACTTCCGGAGGAGGTAATACAGCCTGTGGAAATGGAGCTCTTAACGTAAACGCTGCCGGACAGTTGAACACCGCAAATGGATCCGGCGCGCTTGGTCGGAACATTTCGGGGGCGTTCAATACAGCAGTCGGAGCTGGTTCACTGTCTTACAACACCACTGGAAACTATAACATTGCGGTGGGCCGCAATGTTGGTCATAACCTCACCACTGGAAGCAACAATATCGCGATAGGGAGTACCGTAGGCGTTACTGCGGAATCCAACACGATTCGCATCGGCGCGCAAGGAACCCATACCCTTACTGCAATCGCCGGGATCAGCGGAGCGACTTCCTCCGGCGGGGTCGCCGTGTATATCGATTCTAATGGAGTGCTGGGAACGCTCACATCGTCTGGCCGCTTCAAACAAAACATCGCTGATATGGGTGCTGATAGTTCTGCGCTACTCAAATTGCGGCCCGTGACGTTTGAATATAAACCCGAATACGACAGTAAGGGCATTCCGCAATTCGGCCTTATCGCTGAGGAAGTCGGTAAAATCGATTCCCGTCTAGTCGTCCGAGACGATAAAGGCGAAATTTACACCGTTCGCTACGAACAGGTGAACGCGATGTTGCTCAATGAGTTCCTCAAAGATCATCGCCGTCTGAGCGCACTCAGCGAAGAAAACGCCGCACTGAAAAAGCAACTCGCCACATTTGGTGAGGAAGTAGCAGCGATGAAAGCCCGCGACGAAGCGCGCGAAGTTCGCCTCGCCAAGCTGGAAGCCACAAGCCCAGCCGCGCCAGTGACCACAAGCACCGCAGCAATCGAGGCAAAGTAATCCGAACCGATTCAACAAGTACGCAAAGGGCGGCGAATTCACACTCGCCGCCCTTTGTTGCGCAGACAGGAGCTCTGCGTCTGGCAAGAATGGCGTTGAGACCCTACGGCTGCGCGGGGAAGCGCCGGATGGAGTTGCCGCACGCTGGATTCCAGATGATGACTTCGCCGTCCGTGCTGCCGCTCGCGAGCCACTCGCCGTTGCGGGATTCGGCGATTGCTTGCACCGGTGTGCGGTGTCCGGCGAATGCGAAGTAGGGCGATGAGTCGCCCGGCTGGTAAAGGCGCACCATTCCGTCTGCGCAGCCTGCGACGATTCCCAAGGGCGAGCTGGCGAGTTTTTCCACGTCGCCGGGGAAGTCGGAAAAATCACCGCGTTTGTCCGCCTTTTCCGGGTGCCAGATGTGGCCGACCCCGCCGCGCGCGGTGGAGAAAATGCGGGTGCCATCGGCGATGAAGACTGCGCTGAGCAGCGCGGTGTTGTGGCCGCGATAGGTGGTCTGGACTTCGCCGCTCGCTGGGTCGAGCAGCCGGGCGGTGCGGTCGCGGCTGGTGGTGACGAGCAGGGTTCCTTTCGGATGAAATGCCACGCTTTGCACCCAGTCGGCGTGGAGCCGGAGCACGCGCGTCGGCGTGCCGGATGGTAAGTCGAAAATGCGCACGGTGCGGTCGCCACAGCCTGCGGCGAGCTGTTTCCCATCGCGAGAAATGGCGACGCTCAACGCCTGCTCGGGAAGGTCGCACAAAATGCGCACGTTGTAGCCGTTCGCGGCGTCCACGAGAGCGACGGCTCCCCAGCGCGCGGGCGTACCGCCTGCGAGCGCGAGCAGATTGTTCTTCGGGCTCCACGCGAGCGATGTGATGCGTTCCGGCAGTCCGCGAATCCGGCGCGGAGGTCCGCCGCCCTCGGTGGGGAAAATGAGCACTTCATGGTAGGCGCTCACGGCGAGAGATGAGCCGTCGGCGTTGAATGCGAGCGCTGTCACCGGGATGGCCCGCGGATAGTGCTCCGGCGCGGGCCGCAGGAACCGCTCGCGTGAAAGCTCGGCGAGCGATTGCGCGGGGCGATCGCCGTCGAACTTCGCGCCTTCTGCGATCCAGCGTTCCATCACGGCGATTTCTTCCGGCGGGAGCGCGTCGGCTTTTTGCGGCATCCGCTCATCGGCGTCGGGAGCGATGAGTAAGCGGTGCAGCGAGGACTTCGCCGAGTTGCCTGGCGTAAACGGCGGTTCGCCGGAGTCGCCCGGTTTCGCGAGCGACTCAAACGTATCCAGCCGGTAGCCGCCTTTGGTCTTTTCCTCACCGTGGCACGCGACGCAGCGCTGCTGCAGAATCGGCGCGACATCGCGACGAAAGCTCACCGGCTCCGCAGCGAATGCGGACGTGGCGACAATTGCCGAGATGGCGCGTGCTAAAACCGGCAATTTAATATCCACGGAAGAAACGGAACGACACGGAAAGAATCACTGGTGAAATGGATGTCGTTCACTAACCCTGAAGACGGCAATTGAGTGTCCACGAAACACACTAAAAGACACGAAAGGAGCCACTGCTGAACTGGAGGCGCTCATCTTTTCATAATGCTTTCTTTTCGTGTGTTTAGTGTCCTTCGTGGACCATCAACTGCGGTTTCTAGGCCAAACGGGTGAAGCCTCGAATATTCGAAATGTATTCGTTCCCGTGAACTTCCGTGTGTTCCGTGGACCCAACTGCTTTCGCTAGGTTCAATAGCGTTAGACGAGCTTGAGCTCCTGATTGGTGTGCGTGTCGTGGATGGTGAATTTCTCGTGGTGATACGCGGCGTCGGGCCGGAAGCTGAGGCGGCCGGCGTATTTGCGTTCGATTTCTACGAGGAGTTCTTCGTCGTCCTTGCGCAGACGCTCCAAGACATTCGGGTGCAATTGCACGCGGACTTCGTGGATGTCGTTGTAGAACTTCAAGACGCGATGGAGTTCGCGCTGGATCTCCACGCTCATGCTCATGGAGCTCTTCACTTTTCCACGGCCCATGCAGTATGGGCACGGGGTGAAGACGCTTCCGCTGATGCTCTCGTGGGCGCGCTGGCGGGTCATTTCCATGAGGCCGAGCGCGCTGATGGGCAGGATGTGGGTCTTCGCTTTGTCGCGGCGCATCCTGTCTTTCATCCGGAGGAAAACGGCCTGCTGATCTTTGCGGCTCTTCATGTCGATGAAGTCGCCGATGATCAGTCCGCCGATGTTCCTCAGGCGGAGCTGGCGGGCGATCATTTCGGCGGCTTCCATGTTGGTTTGGAAGATGGTTTTTTCCACGTCCTTACTGCCTTTATTGCGCCCGGTATTGACGTCCACGGCGACGAGCGCCTCGGTTTCGTCGATGACGATGTAGCCGCCGCAGGGGAGCCAGACTTGGCGATGAAATGCGTCGTCGATTTGCTTTTGCACGCCGTACCGCTCAAAAATCGGCACGGGCTCTTTGTAGTGCGTGATGCGCTGGATGCTGCGCTTGCTGACTTGCGCGACGAGTTCGCGCATCCGCTCCACGGCACGTTCGTCATCGCAGACGACTTCTTCGATTTCGTCCGTGAGGAAGTCGCGGACGGTGCGCTCGACGAGGTCGGGCTCTTCGAAAACGCACGCCGGGGCGCGCTTCTCTTTCATTTGCTTCTCGATGCTGCGCCATTGCTCGACGAGGTAGGCGAGGTCGCGAACAAAGTAGCGCGCCTTCTGTCCTTCGCCGACGGTGCGGATGATGATGCCCATGTTCTCCGGGAGTTCGAGCTCGCGGAGAATTTTGCGGAGACGCTCGCGTTCCTTCGGGTTTTCGATTTTGCGCGAGATACCGCACTGGTCGCTGAACGGCATGAGCACGAGGAAACGTCCCGGTAGCGAGATGTTCGTGGTGATGCGCGGTCCCTTCGTGGAGATGGGTCCTTTGGTGACCTGCACGAGGACTTCGCTGCCGACGGGATAGATGCTCGGGATGTCCTTTGCGGTGATGCGCTGGCGCTGTTTCTTGCTGGTGCGTTCGACTTCTTCGATGCCCGCGTCGAGCGCCGCCGGGAGTGCATCCCAGAAGTGGAGGAACGCGTTTTTTTCGTAGCCGATATCGACGAACATGGCTTTGAGGCCGTGCTCGATGTTGCGAACGCGGCCCTTAAATATGGAGCCGACGATGTTGCGGTCGCTGGTGCGCTCGATGTTGTATTCTTCGAGGACGCCATTCTCCAGGAGCGCGACGCGCTTCTCGAGTTTTTCGACGGTGATGATGAGTTTGTTGCCGGTTTGACGCGGTGATAGTCCGATGAGTCTTTTCACTTTTTGTATGAGAGAAATTGCAGTTTGGGTGATTCGTTTGAGCACTGG
>JAYTMG010000651.1:0-2639 GCA_043728745.1 Verrucomicrobiaceae bacterium | reverse complement strand
GTTGTCGAGCAGCGTGCCGTTGCCTTCGCGCAGGCTGTGCATCTTTTTCACCATGTAGGCAAATTGCGAAATGTTGAACGCGGTGATCGCCGCGACTTTGCCGACTTGCTCGGGCTTGTTGTTGTGGTGAGTCTGTGAGTGATGCTCGTCTTTAAATCCGAGTTCCGGATACGAAACTCCGTTGGGCGTGGAGCCGATGTAAGTGCTCACGCGCGTCGTGTCCGTCTGGAAAGCGAGCACGTTTAAATCGCACATCACCTGCATGTATTCGCTGCGTTTGTCGCCCTCGGGAATCTTGATTTCGATGGGCGGAGAATCGGACGCATTGCGCTTGCTCACGCTGACTCCCGCAGCCTCCAGCGCCGCCTCTTTTTGCCGATGCTCAATCGTGGCGATGCGGCGTTCCACCGAGCGCACGCTGTCGAGGTATTCGTCGAGTTTGTGCTGGTCGTCCTGCGGCAATTTGCGGCGCAAGTCTTTCGCGCCGCCGATGACTAAATCCAGCATCTTTCTGTCGAGCGGGTCCGTCTTTCCAGCGAGTCCGGGTTTGTCCGATTTTCCAAAAAGCCGCTTCAACACGCTGCGCGGATCGATCTCCGCTGGGACGGCTTGAGTCGCTGAGCGGAAGCTACAGTGTGAGTAATATCCCTCGTTCAGCCCTTCCTGATTTTCCTTGTGCGTCTGCGGCATCGTCGCCAGTTCCAGCGACGGAAGTGCAGTCGCCACGCCGAGATAGTTTGCCGCGATCTGATCCGCAGAAATCCCGATGTGGATTCGATTGCGCTTGGCGGCATCCGGCAGCATCGCCGTGAGCCAAGTGGAAAGCTCCAGCGCGTGAGGCGCACCATTAAACGGAGCAATCGGAACGCCCGAGATTCCCTTCACCAGCAGACAATGCTCGATCACCGGACGCAGCGATTCCAAAGCCGACGGCGGCGCGGAAAGAAAAGTCTCCGGGCTCGCAGGCCAGAACTGATCCATGATGACCCCGTGCGGCATATACATAAAGCCGATGCGCACCGGCGGCTTCACGGTTGCGCGTTTCCCCGAGTCGGCCCAGCCCATCGTTTGCAAAAGCGGAAGTGCGAGCGAGGCTCCGAGACCTTTCAGGCACGTGCGGCGATCCATCAGAATGCTTCTTGTCATGGTGGCGCGCAGCATGGATTCGACGGCGCGAGGAAGCAAGCCGGGAACGCGCGGAAGTGCCGCCCCGGCACTGCGGAGGCGGGTATGCGTTCACCCTCGCCTGTCGCAAGAGAAGCCTGCGTTGCCAACCCGGAGGGTTGAATGAATCGTCGTGGCTCACGCAGCCCTCTGCGTGATTTACCTATCGCGAAGCGCGCATTATTCCCGGCGGTCACGCCGGATGATTGGTGTTTCGCGTGAAGTGGGCAGACTCAAGCGTCGGATATCGTCAAACCTTATCCATAGTGCAGCGCGGCTTCCTCGAAAGCGTAAGCTCCTTTGAGTGCGGTTCATGATCCTCGCGTGGAGGGCTGAAAGCCCGGCAATGTAATAGCCTAGGGTCAGCGAGGAACGAGCGCAGCCCTGGGTCACGCCGGGAAAAGCGGGATGAGCCCTGTAAGGGCGCGATTGAACTGGTGGCCACGCGAATCATCTCGCCCCTACAGGGCTCAGTCCGGTTGTGGATGTTTACCCAGGCCTGCGCTCGTTCCTCGCTTTGCCTGGGCTATTACATTTGCGGACCTTCGGCCCTCCGGCGCTCAATCAGTCTCGCTCAATCAGTCTGGCACCGCCGAGTCTGGCACCGGCACCGCCGAGTCTGGCACCGCCGAGTCTCAGGTCGTTCTTTGTAGCGTCTGGTTGGGCATTCTTAGATTCTCGACCTTTTGTTTTCGGGTACCGAAAGGTCAAACTCCTCGATGATCCTCGTCACGATGCGGTTTGGATGAACGAGCTGCTGCTTCTGCACGCCGACAATTTCTTCTTCGCTGACCTTACGATGCGCACCTCTCTCAGAAATATACTTGAACGGAACACCATACCAAACAGATGGACCCCAACCTTCTTTTTCTGAGTCGAACCTCCACTTTCCGAGGTAGATCCATGGAGACACATCATAGGGTTCGTAGAACTCGATGAAGAACTTCGTCTTCAATCCGACCAGTCGTTCAAGTCTCTCGATGCCAGTCGTCGTCAGATCCAGCACGGCGAGGAACGTGCCGCGACAAACACGCGCATAACCATTGAATCCCCCGCCGAGCGGAATGGCCAAGACGTCGCCTGGACGCGTTTTGTTCGGCCCAGGGAGACATAAACCAACAGTCTTCTTTAGCTTCATTTTTTGCCGAACGACTAAACGCTGGCACCGCGGTGGCGGCGGAGAGCGTTGGAAGCAGGGTTGAGGTTGAAGTGTGAGTGAAGCATGGAAAAGCGAAAGGAGCCACTGCGGTTGACCAGCCGCGCCTTGTTCGCCCTTGTTGGTTTGTTGTAGCAGATGCTCATGGAAGCTATCGACTCACTTTGAGTGTGGTTTATTGTGCGTTGGGCGGGCCAGCAACTCATGTAGCGAAGCTGCAGGCTGACACGCCCACTTCTCACAAAACGCATTCATCCCCGCGAGGGAGAAAGCGGCGACGAGTTCCGCGCCGGGAATATCGCGAATGGCCTCCGCGTGA
>JAYTMG010000650.1:0-3268 GCA_043728745.1 Verrucomicrobiaceae bacterium | reverse complement strand
CAATGCAGCTCACGTTGCTGAAATCAAAACTTCATCGCGCCACAGTCACCGGCGCTAGTGTGGACTACGAAGGAAGTCTCACCATTTCTGCGGATCTCGCGGAGCGCGTCGGCTTGCTCCCGTACGAGCGCATCCTCGTCAGCAACATGGCGAACGGATCGCGCTTCGAGACCTACGTCATCTACGGACCACGGCACGAGGGCGTCATCGAGCTAAACGGCGCGACCGCACACCTCGGCGCGCCTGGCGATCGGCTCACGATCATGAGCTTCGGTCAATTTACGCCGGAAGAAGCTGTCGATCATTCACCCCGCGTCGCATTGCTCGACGAACGGAATGAGGTCGTCCGCTTTAAGACCGGCATCGCTTCGAGATTCGAAGAGATGATGGCGTAATTTGCACTCACTTATCAGACTATGAAAGACATCCTACTGCATCCCGCCGCGTTCGGTTTCTACGGCGGCATGATTTTCTTCTGCATCGCCAGCTACCACCTCTTCAAGCTGAAGCTGGAGCACAACCGCTACAAGCGGATGCTGAGCGACAAACTCGAGATCGAGGCCAGCACGATGTCCAAGATGAAGCAGGAACTTGAGGCGACGAAAAAAGAGAGCGAAAATCTCCGCTTCAAAGTCCAGTCCACTGCGGACAACGGCGATGGAAAACTCATCCGCGATTTGGAAATCTTCGCGCGCGCCGAAAAGAAAATGATGGTCGCAGCGCCCGGATTTGCAGGCCCGTGGGAACAAGCGAAGCAGGCGGCATTTCAAGAACTCGCCGATGAGGAAAGCGGCAAAGCCCAGCCAAAGCGCTTCTTCCAGCGGTTCTTCGGCGGTGCGGTACAGGCGACGAACGTCCCCATGTCCAACCAGCAGGAGCAGGTAAAATCACTCCCATCCTCCGCCGAGCACAAGCCTGACGAGGCGCACGCGGGGTGATTCCCCTCGTTGAAATCCGCGATCTCTCCAAGGTCTATGAGCGCGGCGGCGTCACCGTAGCAGCGCTCGACCACGTCACGCTCGACATCGCACAAGGCGAATTCCTTTCGCTCATGGGCCCGTCCGGCTCGGGCAAAAGCACCCTACTCCACATCATCGCCGGCATCGATCGCCCCACCGGAGGATCGTGCAAAGTCGGGAAAGTCTTCGTCACCGAACTCACAGAAAGCGAGCTCGCAGACTGGCGAAATCAGAACGTCGGATTTGTCTTCCAGAGCTTCAACCTCATCCCCGTCCTCAGCGCCTACGAAAACGTAGAGCTACCCCTGCTGCTCATGAATCTCTCCGGCAGCAAGCGCAAGCAACTCGTCAACACCGCGCTGGAACTCGTCGGCCTCGCCGACCGCGCCCATCACCTGCCGAAACAAATGTCCGGCGGCCAGGAGCAACGCGTCGCCATCGCCCGCGCCATCGTCACCGATCCATCCCTCATCGTCGCCGACGAACCGACCGGAAACCTCGACAGCCACAGCGCCGACGAAGTCCTGCAAATCCTCCAAACCCTCAGCAGCAAAGCGATCGGCAAGACCGTCATCATGGTCACCCACGATCCGCGCGCCGCGCAATACGGGACGCGGACGCTGCATTTGGAAAAAGGGCGGCTCAAGGAGTGAACATCGCCACCTTCATCCTGAAAAACGCCGCGCGCAACAAACGCCGCCTGCTCCTCAGCGTGCTCAGCGCCGCAGTCAGCCTGTTCCTCCTCGTCACGCTCATGGTCGTCCTGCGCGAGCTTACGAAGCCCCCGTCCGACGGCGACTCCTCGCTTCGCATCTGCGTGCGCAACAAAGTCTCCCTCGCCGCCACACTCCCGCAGCGTCAGCGCGCCGAAATCGAGAAAGTGCCCGGCGTCGTCGCCTGCTCGCCTTTCGTGTGGTTTGGCGGGAAGTTCAAAGAGGACGAACAAATGATCTTCGGCACCATCGCATGCGACCCGGAGAAGCTCCCCACGCTGCTCCAGGAGATGAAGATCGACCCGGAGCAATACGCCGAATTTCTAAAAGACCGCACCACCTGCCTCGTCGGCAACGATGCGATGCAGAGCGAGAAATTCAAATCGATGGGCCTCAAAGTAGGCAGCCGCTTCACGGTGATGAGCGGCATTTACCCCACCAAGCTAGAGCTAAAAATCATCGGCACCTACATCGGCACCATCGACGACCGGAACATCTTCTTTCACCACAAATACCTCGACGAATCGCTGAACGACTGGGGCCTCACCGGCATGTGGTGGCTGCGGATCGACAAAGCGGAATCCATGGGCCCCGTGAACACCGCCATCGAAGCCGCCTTCGCAAACACCGCCAACGAAGTCCGCGCAGAAAGCGAGCGCGCCTTCCAAATGTCATTCGTTTCCATGCTCAGCGGCCTCAAAGAAGTCATCGCAGGCATCTCCATCGCCGTCCTCGTCACCCTCTTCCTCGTCACCGCCAGCACCATGAGCATGGCCATCCGCGAGCGATTTCGGGAGCTCGCGATCTTGAAAGCGATCGGCTACCAGCGCCGCGAACTCTTCGCATTCATCCTCGCGGAAAGCTTCGGACTTTCCGCCCTCGGCGCACTCATCGGCGCAGGCGGCGCAGCCATGCTCTACCGTTTTGCCGACATGAAAAAGGCATCGAGCGGCTTCTTCGTTTCTTTTGAAGTCACCCCACAAATGCTCGGCACCGCGGCCCTCATTTCATGCGTGCTCGGCATCACCTCCAGCCTAGCCCCCGCACTCGCCGTCTCCCGAATGAGCGTAGTCCAGGCGTTGAAGACGCTGGATTGAGCCTAAGACGAGATTCACATTGAAACGCGGCGAATGCGGAGGAGCGGGGCTTTGATAGCCCCGTCTGCGCCGAAGGTGCAGCCAAAAGCGAAACGCGCCCCCATCGCGGGTGCCATTGTGGATGCCACCCGTGGCATACGGGGCTATAAAAGCCCCGCTCCTTCCCGTTCGCCGCGCTTCACCGTGGAAACAATATAAAAGAAGCAGTTGGAACCGCAGATTCCTCAGATTCCCTCTGCTTCTTTTCAGTCAACCGTGGTCGCTCACAACAAACAAAACACCCCGGAGCCGTTTCCGACTCCGGGGTGTTTGAATTTTGACTAAGCCGCAGAGAGCTTAGTAGCGGTAGTGCTCGGGCTTGTAAGGACCATCGACGGAGACGTCGAGATACTTGGCCTGCGCTTTCGTGAGCTTGGTGAGGACGACGCCGATTTTCTCCAAGTGGAGACGGGCGACTTCTTCGTCGAGCTTCTTCGAGAGGCGATAGACTTCGGGTTTG
>JAYTMG010000649.1:0-1006 GCA_043728745.1 Verrucomicrobiaceae bacterium | reverse complement strand
CGATGAATCAGTTTTCTAAGCGCCTTAATGATGGTCTTCATAACCAGTTTCCAATAATCAGATACGGTGCCCAGAAGCACGGATGCGCGTAGCGCGGGTCGGTGAGCAAGCGGCGTTGGGCGTTTTGGAGGGCGATGGCTTTCGTGTTTCCTCCGGGGGCACACAAACCGGTGTAAAAATCCGCGACCAGTTCCGCAGATGCACGATCGTTCACGCACCAGAGCGTGGCAAACGCGGCGCGCGCACCTGCTTTCACGGCAACACCACCAAGTCCGAGAGCTGCGCGATCATCGCCTGCGGCGGTCTGGCAGGCGCTGAGCGTGAGGAGTTCCAGCGGCTTGTCTGCGAGCTCACCGGGGCGAATGAGGCGCTCCAAATCGTCGAGCGTCAGCCTGTCAGAATGCGTGAGGACAAAGCTCTCCCGGACATCGGCTTTGATTTCGCCATGCGAGGCGATGTGGACGATCGTGAACGGCTCGCCGCTAAATTTCTCGTCCACTCGCGCTTTCACAAACTCGGCATTCATGAGCTGCACGTTTTGTGGATACAGCTTCCCGAGCCGGTCCACCTCTACCTGCACAGCGGGGAGCGGCGGGAATTGCTGCACTGCGTCGGTGAGGCCATTGATCATCATTCGCGGGGCGCGGAGTCCCTTTGGTCCAGCCTCCATCAGCTCCAGACCCGGAGTCACCGCGATCGCATATTTTTCGATGAGGAACTTTGTGCCGTCGTGCAGCGCCGCCATCGGGATTGTCCGGAGCGAGCCGTCGGGAACAAAGACCAGCGTATCGATCCCGTTCGACTTCAGCGACGCCTCCACGGGCGCAATGAACAGTGCGTGGAGCTGTTGCGCCTGCTCGATAAATTCAGTGGTCGTCCGGTTTTCGAGATTCACCCGAAAGCTCCGCACTTTCTCCGTCAGATCCGCATCGCTGATTGCAGCCTTGAATCGCTCGATACGCCCCGCCTTCCCTTTGTTTGCAGGAAGACTCAGGAGCAATTCCGT
>JAYTMG010000648.1:0-13179 GCA_043728745.1 Verrucomicrobiaceae bacterium | reverse complement strand
TCGTAAGTTGACACCGCAGCCGTGAAACATGGCTACAGGCATCAATAAGCACGGCAATACTTACGAGTTCGGCATTCAAGATTCGGATGCTCCTTCCATCGCTGGATTTGCGGCCCGCTCTGCGGACGTGGAGTATCAGCCCGAAGTGCTCGAAACCGCGCAGGATGGCGAAGGGCATACGGATGCCGTCGCAGTGTCCAAGCCCGAAAAGGCGATGGCGACCGTGACGGTCAGCGGCTACATCAACGACATCAACGCCTATCGCGGCGTGGTCGGCGGCACGTTCTCTTTCCTGAGCCGCTTTTGGATTATCGGCTCCGTCACGGAACCCCGCCAGAAAGGCAAGTTTGTCGAAGGCTCCGTGAAGGCGACAAGCTGGGCAGGCGTCACCTCGTAATCCGAGCAATGTGGCCCTTGAACCTGCATTCTCCGAGGCTTTCATCCACCGGCTTCCTGCCCGCTACAATGCGGCGGACCCGTGGAGCGAGCACCGCGTTTTAGGGCGCAGGCTCAGGCCGCTTTCGCTGTGGCATCTCCTGCTTCTCGCGGAGATTGAATCGCCGCTCATCACGGGCAATCCCGTCGGGCCGCACGACCTTCTTCGTGCGACTTCCATCTGCCGGTGCCTTTACCCGGTGGTGGACCTCTCCGCCCGCAGCACCTTCCGCGCTGCGTGGAGCGTGCTGGGCAAAGGCGCGCTACGTCGCCAAATCGAAGCCTTCCGCGCCTACAACGCCGACTTTCATCCGGTGCCGGAATTCACCATCGTCCCCCGCGAAGGCGGCGGCAGCGCGGAGCCGCTGGGCGCTGCACCGGAGCTTTTACAAATGGTGACTGACGTGATGCACATCACGCACCTCCCGCCCGCGCCCGCTTGGAACATGGCTCCCGGCGAGGCGCGGTGGTGGCAGTTGATGACGTGGAAATCCCAGGGCGTCGCCGTGGATTTTATGACGCCGGAACATCGGGCGACGGAGGAAGAAATCCGGCTCAAAGACCCGGCGCTTTACGCGCGTTTCACCAAGGCTGCGCAGGACTTGAAGGAGGGGAAATAATTCATGGCAAGCGGACTCGACCAAATCAAACAAGCCCTCAAAAACAACCGCGCCGACGCGCTGCTCGTCGCTGCCGCGCTGGCGACCGGAGAGAGCAAGGCAAAGGCCGTCGGCGGAGCAATCAAAGACTGGGGTATCTATAAGATGATTGGGCCGGCGGGCATCGTGCTCGCAGCGTTCAAGGGGCTGGAGAGCGTCACCAAAGTCGTGCTCCGTAATACCGGAGGGCTGGAAGGCGTGCTCAAGCGCATGTCGCAAATCAAAGGGCTGGAAGGGCAGTTCAAATCCATGCTCGGAAGCATCGCGCTCGCCCGCACGCGCGTCGCGGAGCTGGTGCAATTCACTGCGAAGCAAAAGCTGTTCGACCTCGATGGAGTGGGTGCGGCGGCCAAGGAACTGGAAGTGCTCACGCGCAGTGCTTACGTAGGTGGCGATGCGCTCGATGAGATGGGCGCTTCTGCCGCAATCAGCAAAAACAGGATTGAGGATGTCGCCCGTGCGACCGGCGAATTCCACCGCGCCCTCGCCGACGGCCAGCCGGTGAACGCCACTGCGGGTGCGCTGGCGGACATGGGCGTCATCTCCGGACAAACCGCCGACCGGCTCGTGAAGCTGCAATCCGGCGGAGCCGACAGCACCATCGTCTTTGCAGCCCTCCGCGCGGAGCTGCAAAAAAACAAGGGCTCGCTGGAAGAATACGGCAAGACGGCGGAGGGACTGAACGCCGAACTGGAGAAGACGCAGAAGACCCTTGCGATGGGCTTTGCGGAGCCGTTCAAGGAGCAGGAACTTTCCCGCATAAAAGACACGCTGGCCGTGATGAGTGCGATGCAGCCGGTCGTTCAATCGCTCGGCAGCTTTCTCTCGGGGCTCGTCACGCCGTTTGAAAATATCAGCCTCCGTGCAGGCGCATGGCTGCAAAAAATGGGTGCGCTTTCCCCTGTGCTCTCCGTCGCAGTCGCGGGCATCAAAGCATTTACCTACGGGCTTCTCACGCTCGGCATCGCCTTCTCCGCGCTGGCGATTGGCAAGACGATTGCTTTTTTCCTATCCCTCTCCGGCGTCGCGGGAAAGGGCGGCGCATCACTCGCCGCGCTGGCATCGTCGGCAAACGCGGCCACCGCTTCCGTGCGTGCTCTCGCGCAGGGCAACGGCAGTCTCGCGGCGAGTCAGGCCGTGGTAGCCGCAAGCTCGCTACGCGCTGGCGTCGCTCTCGCCACGATGGCCGTGGCCGGTCGCGTGCTGGGCTTTGTGGTGAAGGCGCTGCTCGTCGGCAGCGGAATCGGGCTGCTCGTCGCGCTGCTGGGAACGCTGGCGGAAAAGACGATTGGCGCGGCAAAAGCAGCGGAGGAACTGGCGAAGGCGCAGCAAGACCAGGCGAATGCACACGGCGCGGTGAATGCTTCGCTCGATGAGCAGATTGCAAAAATCGCGAGTCTCGATGATGCACAGCAGGCGCTCATCACCACGAACGAACAGCTCGCAGCGGCATACGACGACCTCGAAAAGAAGCGCAAAATCCTCCAGCAAGAGGAAGCGAAAAAGGATACCTTCACCGGATGGATGGGCTCTCTGTTGGGCGAGAGCGCGGAGGCGAAACAGGCCCGCGCCACGATGCCGGATGCACAGTCGCAAATCGACTCGCTGCAAGCCCGCAAAGCCGCTCTTTCGCGCGGCATGACATCCGGTGCGGCGGGAATTTCCGCGCAGCAGGAAGACGTGATTCGCCAGCAGGCCGCCCGCGATTTAGAGCTGCAAAGCATGGCGCGCAATGATGCCATCGGCAGGGCGACGGGCTCGCAAAAACTGCTTCTGATGGAGCAGGCCCGGCAATCCGAGAAAAGCAAGGCAGACGAAGGAAGCGGGCTCTCCGCAGAGCGCGCGGCACTGGCCGCAAAGGCGAAGCAGATGGAGTTGGATGCGGGCGGAACCAGCGAGGCGGTGCAGGCGAAAATCTCCGGGCTTTATCGCGGCAGCAGCTCGCCCATCATCCGCGAAGAGCAGTCGATTCGTGATGCCGAGGGCAAGGGTGAAAACGTGCAGGCCCGGCGTGCCGCGCTCGCCGTCCGTAGGGCAGACATCGAAGATGGGCAGTCCGGACACGCCCGCAATGCGCAGGGCTTGGCGTCGCAGATTGAGCAGGAGCGAAAGGCGCAGGCGCTCAATGCGGCGGACCTCAATGCCGAAAAGCAAATCGCCGAATTGCGCGACCGTGGATTCGACCGCGAAGAAGCGGCGGCAAAGGCGCGGCTGGAATCTCTGCAAATGCAGAAGGCGGTGCTGGAATCATTTGGCGACATGCAGGGCGCGGAGCAGGCGCAGATTCAAGTGGCGGCTGCGGAGCGCGAACTAAGGCTCATGCAGGAGCGGGCGGCGTTGCAGCGTTCGCTGGATGCCTCGCACCTCGCCGTGGTGAAGCTCGAAGTCGATGCGGCCACGGCAGCGGCACGCGGGCAGTTTGCGCAGGCGGATGCGATGAAGCAGCAGGCCGATGCGCTGCGCGATGCGGCGGAAATGAAGGCGAGCGTGGATGGCAAGCTGGGGCAGGGCTACACGCAAGAACAGGCGGACGCCGCAGCCGCGCAAGAGCAGGCACAGCGAGTGAGGGAACGCGAGGCGCAAAAGGAGCAGTTCCGCATTTCCGCCGGGCGCGATATTGAAATGGGCAGGCTCGCAAACAGCGGCAGCGATGACGACGCCCGCAAGCTCGTCGCGATGCAGGACGACCAAGCCTTTCGCGACGAAGTAGGCAACGCGATGGCGAGGAATATCCCAGCGGCGGAGGCTGCTCGCATTGCAATGGGGAAATCGGTCAACAGCATCACCGCCAGCGCAGGCGCACCCATCGCACAAAGCCTCACGCGCGTCGGCGGCGGCGGCGGTGTGTCGGACCCTGTGCTCTCCGTGCAAGAGCGCATCCGGGCGCTCAACGAACGCATGGCCGATTCGCTGGCTAAAATCGCCGGGGAGAATCCCGGCGGTCCCGCAGGCAATGCGCCCGCCGACGTAGGTGACAAGTGGAACCATTGATATGAGCAACAAGAACAACCACGGCACGCACCAAGAGGTCCACATCGGCGAGTTCGCGGTGGACCGGCTCGGCATGTTGCGCGGCTCTGCGCAGCGCCACCGCTACGAGACGCACGACGCGATTGATTGGACCTACATGCAGAAAGCGGCCGCGCCCCCGCTCGGGCCGCTCTGCACGGAAATCACCCGCGCCTACGACCCTCGGAAGTCGATGGCGATTTACACCTACTCCTACGAGGGCGCGGTGCCGAATTACGAATTCAGCGACGAGGAAACGACCTTCGAGCTGGAGGTGACATTTGAAACGGAGGCGATTGAGACGCACCCGAAGTTCTCGATGCTCAAAAAGAAATACGGCTGGAACCCGGTGAAGCGCAGCTTCGCGGAAATCGCGCCCGTCGCAGTGGGCTCTCGTCCGCTCTCGGCACCTGGTCAGAAAGTAGCGACAAAAAGCCCGCTTTACGGCACGGACTCCTGGTATGTCGTCGGGGCGCTTTTCTCCAAGACCTACAGCCGCCACAAAATTCCGTCGCACGTACTCAAGGGCATCGGCACCATCGTCGCGAAGCCGCCCGGCACGACGAAATTTCCGCTTCCCGCCGGGGCAAAAAAGCGCAACTGGCTGAAGCTCACGCCGCGCATCTCCGTGCGGGGCGACCTTGTGCAAATCACCGAACGCTGGCAGATGTCGGGTCCACGCGGCTGGGTGAAGGACGTGTATTCCGCCGGGCAGCTCGATGAAGAATCGCCGGACAGCGCCGGGCTCGGTGCCGTGCCGACACTGAGCACTTCTTCGCTGTGAGTCCTTACGTAAGGATATGAAACATAGAATCATCCAAGGCGTAGGCGTGCGAATTGCCTCCAATCCGCTTGTAGAGATTATCAATTTCCACTCCGCGCCGTCGGACTTCTCGCACGCATGGCTGACATTCCTGAACGGCACCGAGTCCGCGCGCATCCTCTCGGGCGAAGATGCCGGGGCGCTGGCGACCATCAACGGCGTGGAGGCGGGCATCAAAGGCGTGCCGCTCTCCGGCGACAAGAAGACCGGCGAAATCCCGCTACTCCAGCTTCCGCCCGTGCTGGAGCTGGATGTGGAGCGACGCGGTTACATCGCGGCGGAACTCACCTATGACCCGAAAAACAACTTCTCCATCGTGAAGGTGGAGCTGGTGCAATGCGCCTCGCCGCATCGGCTCAAAGGCGACACGAAAACCCCCGCAGTCCGCTCCGACGGCGCATTCACCGACCTCCCCGGCTTTCGCGCAAGGATGCCCGTCGCCATGCTGCGCAAGCGACTCGACGGCACACTGGATGTCTTCCAAATCGCCTACTTCCCCGCCCACCACCGCGCCGCCCTCGCCGCCGACCGCAAGACAGCCGCCCGTCATTTTTTCTGGTGAGTTGACACACTCATTTAAGGGGATGAACGAGAAGGAAACACCGCTGACATTTGCATACTTCATGCAGTCGTCTTTATCGGAACGACACCCGGCGATTATCGAAATGGCACGCATCGAGAAGATTCTGCGAAGTGCTGCCGAGTTGATTGAAGACATCGCGAAAAGCAAGGTGAACCCAGAGGACGAGGCGGAGAAATGGCTGCGTGACCACGCTCCGGAAAGGCTGAACGCATGAACCTCATCGCCGGTCGCAACTGCCGTTTCCTCCGCACGCCGCATGGCACCGTTGTGTCCGGTGCGGCGGGGGCGGAGTGGGGGCATCCTTGGTCTATCTCGATGCTGTGGGAGGAGCGCGATGGGGCGAAGGCGGGCGAGCCGCTGGCGGAGTGGCGGGCTTATTTCCGGCCCGGCTTTGTGAATGGGCGCGATGCCTTCATTTCGATGCCCGCAGGATGGCCGGCGGTGGGCGCGAAGGGGCAGCAGGTGCCGCTGACGGGTGTTTTCTCGGAGGATGAACACGACGGCGCGCTGCCGTATCTTGTGCTGTCCGGCTGGCGCAATCCGGTCAGCTCCGGCGGGCTTGCCACCAGCGGCGAGACGCTGCGGGCGTTGCCGGGCGAGGGATACCCGGATTACTTCGCGGAGCTGGGCGTGAAGCCTGCCGTGAAAGGCGGGGATGCACTCCGCGGCGGGGCGGAAGAAGAATTCGACCCGCTGCGCACGCGAGAGATTCGGGCGATGGACATCGTGCTCGCACAACCGCGCATCGGGACGCGGGTGGACGTGGTGGAACTGGCGACGCTGGTGGATGGTCAATCGCAGGCTTTCCAGACGGCGTTTGTGAGTGCTTACTTCGCGGCGACCGGCGGACGGGCGCGGCTGCGGGCGGCGAGCAAATACACGCCGCCCGTGCAGCAGTCGAAGCAGCAGCTTTGGGGGATGCTGCTCCGCGACAATGACCCGCAGGTGGATGAATTTTTCATGGCGACGGTGTATATGGTGTCGCAGCCCGATGCAGGCAGCGAAGCCGAGCCGGACCACACATGGGAGCCGCACGTAAAGCACCGTTGCTGGTGGAATCTCTCCTACGCCACAAACGCCGCACAGCCCGCGCCCACGAGCGACCCGCTGCGCCTCGTCACCGGCCTCGCGCTGGGCCTCGCCGACGCCATCTTCGCACAGATACTCACGCCCGCAAATCCGCAGTATGCGGAGGTGGAGGCGTTCTTCAACCAGGCGAATACCGCAGGGAAATTTTGGACATGACAGAGCGACGCAAAAAGGCAGGGAAGCCGGAGCGGAAAAGCGGGCATGGCGACTCGGTTGATAACTTCGAGCGCACGAAAATCATGGTGGCGGCTGCATACGAGGTGTGGTGCAGGAAGCGCGAAATCAAGAACCACTCGTGGGCTGAACAAATCCACGCGAACTGCACCCCGGCAAGGAAATCCAATTTATGAGCATCGAAGATGAACATTCAGGCAGGCCGGTGGAAATCACATTCCTCGAAACCAATGTCCGCGAGATGGAATCAGCCATCGCGCTTGGGATTTAATATGCGAAGGAATGCCTTGCTGCGCATGACCGGGACAATGGCAGAGGGAGTTACAAGAACAGGTCTTGGGCAGAGCGGATGGAAGAGGACATCAACAGCATGAACAACGCACTGGAGAAGCTGAAGCGCAAATGAGCCTCGACCCGCGACAAGCCCGAATCGACCGTGCGCTGGATGTAAAGCCGCCCGCGCTTCTGGAGCCGCCATTTCCCTACCGCCGCGAGCCGTTCGACCCGTTCTTTTTTGACGCGGATGAGGAGCCGGTAAAGGAACCCGCTCCCGCAGGCCCGCCGGCTGTCCTTACGTAAGGATGGGGAATCAACGATATGGAATTAGAAACTAACGACGATGAACTGAAATTCAAATGCAGCGTGTGCGGGCAGGAGATTACCGCCGAACCCGACTGTATGCTGGAGGTGGAAACAATGGCTTGCTCGATGCCGGAGGAAGGCGAGGAATGGAAGGGCGACTTCGTGCCCCATCCCCACCCCATCGAGCTTTCCAAAGAAGACCGCGAACAGGTCAAAAAAGACTTTGGGTGGACGGATGAGCAGCTCGACCGCTCATTGCGCGGCGAGCCTGTGGAGAGCGGCGCTTGTATCTGCAAGCCGTGTCAGGACCGGCTTGCTGCGGAATGTTGACATTGCGCCTTCGTGCGGATGGACATCACGCTCAACGCAGACCTTACGACTCGCAAATTCACCTCGCCGGACGGCGGAACTGCGGAGTTTCCTCTCTTCGTCGCGGGGGATGAATTGCGCTTTAAGCTGCGCCTATGGGACCGCAATGCGGATGGCGAGCGCGTGGAGACGAAGCTGTTTCTGAAGGGGCTCAAGGCGAATCTCGGCAGGACGGTGAAGCCGCCAACGAGCGGCACGTTCAAAATCAACATCGGTGGTGCAGGGCCGTGGCTGGATTTTTCCACCACCTCAAGCGCACAAGAGTTTGTCGATTTTTTTGCGGAACACAACATCGTGGTCGCACTGGACGAAGTGACAATTCCAGCGCCGTGCTTGTGGGTGATGAAGACGGATGTTGCTGACTCCGAGGACGCGCCTGCCGTCATTGTGGAGGAAAACAAGCTCACGCCGCTTTCGTTCGTCCGCATTCGCTCCTACGAAGAAGTCGGCGTGTGGTGGTTTGAAATCCGGCTTATCCAGACACCCGTGGCGTGGAGCGATACGCACGAGGTGGTGCTGCCTGCACCGCCTTCCGTGCGCCGGTTGCGCGAGGGTGGGTCGGAGTCTTCGGCGGATGACATCAAAATCAACGAGCTGCAATCGCTCACGCTGCCGGAGAACTTCCGCGGAACCTACACGCTGAAATGGGACATGCGCGAGACGGGCGTGCTGGGCATCAATGACGGCGTGGAGCAAATCGCCGCGCGGCTCAACGCCATGTGGAGCGACGGGAAGACGCGCTTTGCCGTCACGCTTGTCGTGGCGAATGAGGCGTTCATCGAATTTGTCGGGCCGCTGGGCGACGCGTCGCAGGAACTCATCACGACGGAAGTGCAGTCCACGGAATCCGGGCTCCCGAATTTCACGATGAGCCTCAAGCGCCCGACGGTCTATCAGGCGCTCCGTGCGGCGGATTCGGTGGAACTGCCGTTTGAAATCGAGCTGGCTGCGGTGGATACCGAAGCCGACATCGAAGACTCGGAAGCGGTCGCGCAAATCATCACGCTGAAACAACCGACGGGAATCATTCTCTACGATGAAGGAATTTATCCGGAACTTGAGGCTTCTGAGGCGATTGATTGGGCGCGGCCTCCAGCGCCGAAAGACTACATTCCTTTCACGGAAGACCAGGTAATCACCGGCACGCAGAACTATTCGCAGGCGGTCGGCAATGGCGCAGCCATTGTCTTTGCAATCACGCACGGACTCGGCACCGAGACGCTGGCGCATGTTGCCGTCCGGGAAAATTTCGCGGGCGGGCTGTTGCTCTCGCAAGGCGTGGACTACACCGTGACCGTTGAGGATGCGAACAATGTGGAGGTGACGCTGATTGGCGACTTCGCCAGCCCCGCGCCTTCCGCCAGCGCGCTGATTGTGACGGTCCTTGCCGCCGGTCCCGTGGCTGCATTCCAGTCGCACACGCATACCATCGGGCAAATCACCGGACTGCAAGACGCGCTGGAACTCATCGGCGAACGGCTCACCAGCATTGAGGAAAAATTGCCCACCACTCCGCCCACCACGCCGGAAGTGCTGGGCGGAGAAACGAAGTCCTTCACGCTGCCGGACAGCACGGACATCGTTCCGGGCCGCTGGGCTGCGGAGTTGGACCTCGATGCGGAAATCAAGACTGGCGCGAATCTCCCGCCGCGCGGCAATGCGCTCGTCCCGGCCATTCACGCGGAAACGCGCCGGACCTCGACGGTGACGGTTGTTGCGGAGTCCACCGGGCTTTACGGAAACGGGCTATTCTTCGACATTTCTGCGCCGTCCGGAGTGGAACTGAGGGTTGTTTTTGTGACTACGGGATTCCCCATCGATGCCGGGGGACGAACGATTGTGGATGTGAATGTTGCGTCGTCAGATTCAGCAAACACTATCGCTTCTACGTTAAGCGGAGTCCTCGATGCACATGCTGCTTTCACCGCGAGTGTCGTTGGCAATGTCGTCACCATCGCGACCGCCGCCGCAGGCGCTTGCACGGCGACTGGCGGATTCAAGGATGAAAACGGCAGCGCCGTCACACCGGCAGGAATGTCGATTTCCAGCGCCTACGTCATCAGCGCATCGTCCGTCTCCGCGCTGCCGGGCTCGCCGACGACCGGGACGCTCTACAAGGCCACGGCGGATATTGTGCTTCCGGGCGGGCTTGGAATCCGTTCAAGCACCGTAAAAAGCGGCGGGTATTTCAGCTACGATGGACGTGTGTTTTACCGCGTCACGCGCGACATCACGCCAGACGCCACGGGCACATTTTCCCCGACCGACTTCGAGAAGGAGCTGTGGATGCTGCCCGTCTCATCGCGCATGTTGCGGGCAGCGCAGCGGCTCACGGTGGATTTCGATTTGGAGGTCGGGCTGCTCAATCGCGGCGTGCGCGCTGAGAATCGCTCGCGCTGCCAATGGCTGCTCGTCATCGAGCACGGCACGATTGCAGGGCAAACCACGCCCGCACCCGTCGGCGAAAACCTCACGGACATCGCGTGGGATTCCACGCCGCTGCTCACGCACCGCTTCGTCGTCAGCGAGGCTCCGATGGCAAACAAGTTCGGCGTTTCGCTCGCGTGGAACGGCACGATTTTCACCGCCAAAGACGTGCTCTCATTCGGCAAATGGGAAGCAGCCGATGGCGACGGGCCGGCGTCGAACGAATTTGCGCTCCGGGCGCGGCTGGTGCAGGCCGACACGGAAAACAGCGTCGCCACTGCGCGCGGCCTCATGTTCCAACGCACCCGCTTTGTGACCGTATCGGTATCCTAATTTTATGGCCGCACCCGTCATCGACACGACTCAATCAGTCCTCTTTTATCGCCAGCGGCAGACGTGGGCTTTCCAGCCGTTTGCGAGCAATTCACCGACCGCATGGCAAAGCTCCGCGTTGCCGCCCGGAGCCACGCTGGACCCCGACACGGGCCGCATCACGGCATCCGTGACACTCCCCGGCGTGTATGTCTTTTCGCTCATCGCCAGCAACGGCAGCGGTTCGAGCGATGCCGTGGTATTCACGTGCGGAATCGAGCCCGGCAGCAACATCACGCCGTCGGGAATTCTCGAAGTATTTGTGGACCTCACCACGCGGCTGGTATCGCTGAACAAAGGCAGCTTTGTCGCCGCCGACGCCAGCAAGCAGGAGCTATTTTCCGTGAAGCGGGGCGATGACCTCGTGATGCACGTCGTCTTTCTTCGCGGTGGTGTCGCGGCGGACCTGAATATCTCGACGCTGAAAATCACCGGCAAGCAATTCGACGGCGAGGAAGTGGTGATTTCCGGCGACGAATGGCAGAAGACCGGCGAGGGCGAGGATGCCGCGTATCGGCTCTACGTGCAAATCGCGAGCGACGCAGTGGACAGCGCATTGTCCGACGTGGAAAAAGACACGAGCACTGAGTTTATCGCGCTCACCGAATTGGAGTGGACGGAAACCAACTCCTACACGCCGCAGGTCGGACCTCCGCATCTGCGCGCCAGCTCGCTCACGTTCGGAACGAAAATCGTGCGCGACCTGACCGCCGATGTCGCCGTATGAAAAATCTCGACTGGTTTCAGGCGCATAGAGTCGCGCGACGTGGCCGCCCTATTCGGCGCGAGGAGTGGCGGAAATGGCTCACCTACGAGGGCATCTGGCCCATCACGCAGCCGCAGATTGAATCGACCAGCAATGAGCCGGGGCAGGAAGCGCGGCGTGCCGTGGCGCAGAACTTCGATTTTGCCTCCGCAGAATTCAATGCGAGCGATTGGACGGACGAGCCTTGGAATGGCGGAGTCCGCCCGCCCGACAACCCGCATGGCGACCCCGTTCCGCCCAACGGCGACCCGGATATTCCGTGGCCGGATGACGACCCCTTGCGCCCGCCTGGCACTCCCGCAAATCCGCCCGGCAACCCGCCCGGCGGCACAGGCTCGGGAGGCGGCGGTAATAACGGCGGCGGCTCCGGCGGTGGCTCTGGAACAGGCTCAGGCGGCGGCGGTGGTGGCGGAATCATCGTGCCTCCGCATGGATGGGGCGATGGCGGCGGCGGAATGCCTCCACACCCGGCACCGCCCATTCCTCCGCCAAAGCCCAAGCCGCACGCGCCTGACGCAGTGCCTACCGTCACGGTATCTGTGGCGATGTCCGGAAGCTCCGTGGACGGCCCGGGATGTTTCATCACGGTGCCCACTACGGTTACGCTCGCAGTGACAGTGACAGTCGCAGGCGGACCCGCGGGCGTGGGACTCATCTCGGTGGATTGCCCGGTCGGCACTGTGGATGGAAGCTCATTGGGCACCGCATCCGACGGATTCACGCACACCTACAATTACTTGGATGTGCCATTCACTCCGGGCGGCACCGTCACGGTCGAAGCGACCTACAGCGCACCTCCACAGCCCGGCGGCGACGATTACGTGGGCGAGGGGAGCATCACCTTCCCTCCGGAATGCTTGATTGTGAGCACGACTTTTACCGGCACGCTCGATGAATCGCGCGAGACGGAAGCCGTGGGAGTTTCCGGCGCTCCGGCGACCGGCTACACGCATGAGGCGGCTTACGAGACTTCGGTGGATTACGCATTTCATCCGGCGGATGGCGATGGAAAAACAGGCGTTCGCTCCGGCGCAGTGACGGGCGGAATATACACCTACACCCACACCGAGGTTCCGTCCGGAACGATTACCACGGGCGAAGTGCCCATCGACCCGCCGATGTCCATCACGGCGGATATTGCGTCCTCAGTCGCCACGAATAGAGCCGCGCCGATGGATGTTTTTGGCGAGTCCGAATCCTCAACCACCGAAAGCCCGCACAGTGTCTTTACCAAAACCGTCTCCGAAACCATCGGATAGAGAGTTGATTGATTTGATTGCGAAGCGGCACCGCATCGGCGCATACGCCTTTGCCGGTTCGCTCGTGCGAGAGGGCTCCTTACGTAAGGATGTGGATGTCGATTTAGTGGTCACTGCACCGCTGGAAAGACTCTGCCCGTTTGGCGACGAAATATCCATCGCGCTCGACCGCGATGTGCATCTGCATTCCTTCGCGCATCTGCCGTGGATGCACCGCTACCACGTCGGCTTGGAGTGGCGAAATGTGACGCGACTGCCGGTGATACCAGCGCCCGCCGGCGGCATCGTCGTCCACAACGGGCTGCGCATCAAAGTGGAGCAAATCCCGCATTTTCTCGCCGTGAAAACGCGCGTCGAAATCAAGCGCGGAGTTCCCAACCGGATTATTTCACGTCCGCCACCGGGGGTATTTTCAATATGAGCACGCAAGGACGGATTGGAACACTGACGGAAACATTCGGGCTGGGGGCAATCATCGCGGCAGACTCGAAGCCCGACGCATTCGCCACGCACTTCGAGCTGCGAAAGCTGCTGCTGCTGCTGGTGTCCGCGAGACTTGGCGGGACCGGCGGAGTCGGCGCGACCGACAGCGGAAGAATCGGAACGCTTGCTGACCAGCTCGGGCTCGGGGA
>JAYTMG010000647.1:0-9727 GCA_043728745.1 Verrucomicrobiaceae bacterium | reverse complement strand
AGCCCCGTTGCCACGTCAGTGGCAAGCGTCCGTCCCGCTGACGCGGCACACACGGGGCTTAGGAAAGCCCCGCTCCTGTCGCACTTGCACATCACCACGCGGTCGCGCCAGCGCAAACAGTCGGTCAATCGCAAGAAGTAGGGGATCTTTTTGGTCGATTACGGCTCCGGGAGTCGAAGAAAGAGGCGCATCCCGGCTCGATTGTCGCTTTTCGACCACTCGCAGAGGGTGCGCCAGCGGTGAATGAGCAAATCCCACCAGATTTAGGCAAAGTACCACGTCGGAAACTCGAAGTACCATTCGAGCTGGGCAAAGTACCAGGTACGTGCGCTATCGGAGGTGGTACCGGCGGTTTCTGACATGGTACTTTGAGTTTATGGAGTGGTACTTTGACTTTCCGAAGTGGTACTTCCGCTTTTTAAAGTGGTACTTTGCCCGCTGTCGGTGGTACTTGCCGTTTCCCGATAAATCCTCCTTTCGCCTCCACAAAACGGCCTGCTATCGGCAGAGGAGATTCTTTTACCATCGGAGAGAATTCCCTCGACAAAGCTGGGCTGCCTGCCGTTTCCTCCAGTCGTTAGTCCAACAACCATAGCTCTCGGCGCTGATTCCGAGAGACGCCCGCCGGGCGTCGAGAGCGTTCCACCAAACCATCGCGGCAGGCGCCTCCCTTAGCTAGTTATGTTGATTACCTTTGATTTTGAGTTCGATCGTCTGCTGTCTTTTCTTGCAGCGATGAACCTCATCCCCGCATATCGCCCGGATGCGCAGACACCGCTCCAGGTCGGTGTGCGTCAAGCCGCAGCGGATGCCGTGCGCGATGCCTACATCAGTGCAGACCAAACGCTCACCCTCCATCGCGGCGCGATCGATGTCGCATGGGACGCAGTCCACGACGCAAGCGTGGCCAACCACGGAGCGATGGTGAGCATGTATCGCAAAGACGAAGCCAGCTCCCGCGCGCTGGCCAGCGTCCCCACTAAAGATCAATCGCGCCGCGAGATTGAGCTACGGGCAAAAGCGCTGTCCGCCCTGTGGGCGAAGCTCCCGCTGCCTCCCGGCTACCCAGTCCCGCCCGGCCCCGGCCCCCATACCGTGGAGCCGACACCGGGCTCCACGCTCCTAAACTATCTCGGCCTAATCGGGGCAGCCCGCTCGCTGGAAAGTCAGTCGGCTGGCATCGAGGCGGAGTTTGAAAAACAGGAAGGCATCCTGCATGAACAGGAAGGGAGTCTGCGGGATTTCAATGTGAACGCACGCGAGCAAGGACTGCTGCAATTTACCAGCGGCTGGCAGCGGGAGGTCATCGAGGCCATCCCGACCGCCGCGCCGGAGCTGCCGCCGAGCAAAGGCGAAATCAAAGACGTGGACGCACCCGGCGGGCCGACCATCCTCGTCCAAGTCTCCGCCGCGCGTGCGAGCAAATTCCGCCTGCAAGGCAAGGGACCGGGCATGACAGACTTTGTGACGCTGGTGCCCGAGTGGCCGCTAGTGCGCATCCCCTGCACACTGCCGGGAGTCGGCGCATGGACGCTGCAAGTGCAAGGCTTTAACGCAAAAGGCGACGGCGAATGGAGCGATGACTTCGCGGTGACTGTGCCGGCGTAATAATTGGATAGTGGCATAAGGGGCGCGGGGTGCTGTTTGGTTTCAGCATCCCGCGCTTTTTTTTTGCCCGCCAGCGGCTGTCGTGCGAAAACTGGCGCATCGCTTCATTCGTGGACGATGCGATTACCCCTCCGGGGTCGTCTTTTCCGCGATCATGCGTTGGATCGCGGCGACAAGTTGCGGGATTTTGATGGGCTTCACGAGGTGCTCGGAGAACCCTGCGGCGAGGCTTTTGCGGATGTCTTCTTCCATGCCGTATCCGCTCATGGCGATTCCCCGGAGCGGCTGGATGCGCTGGATTTTGATCATCAATTCGTGGCCGGTCGCGTCGGGAAGCCCGAGGTCGCTCACGAGCAGGTCGAAGGTTTGCGTCTGTGCGAGGGCGAGGGCGCTGGCGACGGAGCCGGTGGTGGTGACGGTGAGGCCTTCACGGGCAAGGAGAATCTTCAATGAACGCGCGGTGTCCACGTTATCCTCGACGACGAGGAGCCGCAGGGCGGGCAGTTTGATTGGCTCGGGCTCGGCAGGTGCGACCACGAGTTGCGCTTCGGGAGAGGTGCCGGGCACTTCGATGATAAATGTGGCACCTTGACCGGCTCCCGCGCTCTCGGCGCGGATGCTGCCGCCGTGGAGTTCGATGAGCGCTTTCGAAATGGCGAGCCCGAGGCCGAGGCCACCGAACTGCCGCGTGATCCGGGGGTCGCCTTGTTCGAAGGCATCGAAGATTCGCGGCAATATGTCCGCCGCAATCCCTATGCCGTTGTCGGAGATGCGGACTTCGACGCGCGCTGGCGAGAGTCGCTTGCTGGCGACGTGGATTTCGCCCTTGCGCGGGGTGAATTTCACGGCGTTTTTGAGGACGTTCCAGAGCACCTGCTCGAAGCGTGCGGGGTCGCCGTTGATGAATCCCGCGTCGGTGCTGAGGTCGAGGGTGAGCTGAATCTCTTGCCCCGCGAGTTGCGGGCGGCACACGGAGCATACGTGGTGTACCGCGCTATTGAGGTCGAGGGGCTCGATTCGTAGTTCGAGCTTGCCGCTGGCGATCCGGCTCACGTCGAGGAGGTCGTCGATGAGCTTGGTCTCCAGCTCAATGTTGCGGCGGATCATGGCCATATCCTCACGAACATTCGGCCGCAAATTCGGGTCGTGCTCTAGCGATGCCGCCGTCATGAGCACCGGCGTGAGCGGGGTGCGCAATTCGTGGCTGAGGACGGCGAGGAAGCGGTCCTTGCTGCGATTGGCAGCCTCGGCGGCTTCTTTGGCCTCGCGGAGTTTCTCGGCAGCTTGCGTGCGTTCGGTGATGTCGAGATTGGTGCCGACGACCCATTCCGTCTGCCCCTTGGCATCTTGGCGGCAGGTCTCCACCGCATGGATGTGGCGGATTTCCCCGTCGCTCGCCCGGCGGATTCGGAAGAATCTTTCGCTCCGCCCACCCCGGCGCACGGTGTCCTGCAAGACGCTCTCTTCGTGCGCCAAGTCCTCGGGCAGGACGGCATCGCTCCACGTCGAATACGGCACAATCCCATCTGCGGTCGGGGTGACTCCGTAGATGCGAAACACTTCGGCATCCCAGCGGATGGTATTGGTCGTGATATTCCATTCCCAAATGCCGACCCTGGTGGCCTCCGTGGCAAGGCGCATCCGCTGCTCGCTGGCGCGCAAGGAGTCTTCGCTAGCCTTCCTCTTCGAGATGTCCTCCACGACCGCGATGAGATATTCGACTTCGCCCTCGGGAGTGCGCGAGGCGCTCACGGTGAGATTGACCCAAACGATCGGTCCGTCTTTGCGGAAGTAACGCTTCTCCATCGTGTAGGATTCGATCCCGCCCGCAAGCAAGTGGTTGAGCTGGGAGACATCCGCGTCCAAATCATCGGGATGCGTAATCTCCTGAAAGGTCTTCGTGAGCAGTTCCTCGCGCTCGTATCCGGTGATCTCGCAAATCCGGGTGTTGATGCGCAACCAGTGACCATCACAGGCCACATGCGCGATGCCGACTGCGGCATTCTCAAACGTCCCGCGGAACCGTTGATTGCTGTCCCGCAACTCCGCCTCGGCGAGCTTTCGTCCCGTGATGTCGCGTGCCACTTTTGAAACTCCGATGACTTTGCCCGAGGCGTCTTTAATGGGGGATGCCGTGACGGACACATGAATCATCCGGCCGTCCTTCGTTTTCCGGAGCGTCTCCGTATGGTAAGCGCTCTCGCCGCGCCGAATCGTTGCTATAATGAGCGTTTCCTCATCGAGTCGGTCCGTCGGGATCAATTTGGTAATCGATTGCCCCGCCATTTCTTCAGCCATGTAGCCGAAGATTTTCTCCGCGCCTTCATTCCAACTGGTGATGACGCCGTCCAGATCCGTACTGATGATCGCGTCTGCCGACGAAGCGATGATCGCGGTGAGCCGGTTGGAAAGAATCTCGGATTTCTTGCGCTCGGAGATGTCGCGGACGCTGCACTGGATGACGGAGCGGCCCGCTTCATTGTAGAGATTGGCGACCACTTCGACTTCGTGCTTCGTGCCATCCCGGCTTTCCAGCGGGAGGTCTTCGTATCGAGTCTGGCCCGACGCCTTCAGCTTGGTGAACATTTCCCGGCTGGCGGACTCGTCACGGAAGAGGCCGATTTGAGCCATCTCCTTCCCCACCAGTTCGTCGCACGGGTAGCCCAGCAGTTGAGTCATGAACGGATTGGCGTCGATGATTTTCTGCGAGTCCGGATCGAGCAGCAATACCCCGTCGTGCGATGCTTCAAAAAGGCTGCGGTAGCGCATCTCCGAGGTGCGAAGGTCCGTCACGGCTTTGGTCAATTCGCCCGCCCGCTCCTCCACCCGTTGCTCCAGCGCGGCATTTGCAAGAGTCAGCTTTTCCTCTGCCGCCTTGCGGGCCGCGGCTTCTTGCTCGAGCTCCTCCGGGCTGCGCATCTTCAGCGCCCCCGGCAAAACGGAAAACAGTGCGATCACCGTGGCCCAAGACACAATGCCGGTGAACAGTTTGATCAATCCGGAGAGCCGGTATGCGGGCCACCAGAACAGAATGGCATCCATCAAATGCGTGGTCCCGCATAGAAGGATGAACGCTCCGAAAAGGAGGAAGATTTTGCGGAACGGAAGGTCTTTCCTTTGCCGGGAGAAGTAGATGAGGACCACCGGTATCGCCAGATAGGCCGACCATACGCCGAGGTCAGAAAGGATGTGCAGCCAGCCTTCGCCCGCGCTCCATTTTCCACAAGTCCACCTCGGCGGGTAGTCGGAGGTATCGAAGAGCTTGGAGATAAAATCCACAATCATTCCGCACTCCCCGCACCGCCGTCCGGGACGCGCGGAAATGTGACCATGAGCTCGCGCCCGTCGGATTCGCAAACTAGCGTGCCGCCATATTGTGCCACCAGCGAAGCGAGTTCATCCGTCACTTCGGCATCCAGTCCAGAAACGAAATCTTCCGCATTATGATCGCCGGAAAGCCGCATCTGGAAGTGGGCGTTTTGCCCTTTTGCAAAGACGCTGATGGTGCCTCCTCGGTATGAGAAAAAGTGATCGACAATCTCGACAATCATGACACTCACGGACTCGCAGTCAGCGTGAGCTTCGGAAAGGTCGCCATCATGCGTCCACTCGACATCCCTGTCCGCCGAACTCACGCGTTTCCGAGCTTGGCACTCCTCAAATAAGAGATCGAGGGGTGTCGTGGCGGGCGTAGGAGTCCTAAAGCGGAGCCCGAGCCGCAGTTGCATCTCCTCAAGGCATAAAAGCAGACTTCGGATTTGGCCGAGGTGCTTTGCTTTCCCCAAATCGGTTGTGGTGCTCTGGAGTAAAACGGTTTGGAGGTCCATGGCCGCTAGGCAATTTCGCACATCGTGGGAATGCCGACGGACGTAGCCTTCATGCTGGAGAGCTGGAGTGTTTGGATGATTCTGCATGGTTGATCGGGCGCATAGAGGACTCTCACCGACCGGTCACGTCAATGGAAAGATGACCGTTCAATCCGAGTGGCGCGGTGGTCGGCTTGGTGTATGCCCCTAAACGCGCGGGGCATACCAAGACGGCTATCTCCTTATCAAGCAATTTGGTGCATTGAATCAGGGTAGGGTTTGACCCCATCGCATCGACGCTTTAAGAGAATCATGATAGAAGGGACGGGCGGCGCAACTTGCCGCTTGGAATCCAACTTTTATGTCGAAACGAACCGCCTGCGAAACTCCTGCGTTCCTGCACCTTGATGCACGGGACTCCAATCACTGTAGCCGGTTTCATCGCTTCGCATGAAAACCGTCGCGAATTACTGGACCCGATGGATCGCTAAATTAAATGGACCCCCGCTTTGCATGACGGAGGCGCAATCGCGTGGAGAACTCTTCACGCCGGATCACTTGAGCCGTCACGCGAAAGCGCTGGCAGCAAGCCATCACGTCGGCTCGCACGTCGGCCCCGATGTTTTGCTCTCGCGGCTGGGGAAAAATGAAGAGGTCATCCGCACATTCAACGGGATTATTCTCAGTCTGGATAAGACCCGCCGCATCACGCCAGCGGCGGAGTGGTTGATCGACAATTTCTACATCATCGAGGAGCAGATCCAGATGGCCCGTCTGCATTTGCCGAAGGGCTACAGCCGCGAGTTGCCCCGACTGATCGACGGGCATTTTGCGGGACTCCCGCGGGTTTACGATATTGTGATCGAGCTGATTGCCCATACGGATGCGCAAATCGACGTTGGCTCGCTCACCGAGTTTGTCGCGTCTTATCAAAGCGTCGTTTCGCTGAAACTGGGCGAGCTTTGGGCGATTCCGATCATGTGTCGCTTGAGCTTGATCGACAATCTCCAGTGCATCACGAGTCGCCTCATTGTTGCCCGGCAAGAGCGCGATCTCGCGCACTCGTGGGTCGAGCGTTTGCATGAGATGGCGAAGACGAACCCGTCTCAGCTCATCGTGGTGGTCGCCGAGATGGCGAAGTCGGACATCCCGCTGACCAGTTCGTTTGTCGCAGAGTTCTGCCAGTGCCTTTCCCAGCACAGCACCGAGCTCTATTTTGCGCGGACCTGGCTGGAGCAGCAGCTTGCCAACCATGGACTCTCCGTCGAGCAGCTCATTCACCGCGAGAGCCAGATGCTGGCGGCGGACCAGGTTTCCGTGAGTCATTGCATCGCGAGTCTGCGGCTCCTCGGTGCGATTGACTGGAAGGATTTCGTGGAGAGCCTCAGCCTAGTGGAGGCAACCTTGCGCACGGACCCTGCGGGCATCTATCCGACGATGGATTTCGCGACGAGGGATCGGTATCGCCACGTCGTCGAGGCGGTGGCGCGATACGGCGAAATGGGAGAGGCCGACGTCGCGCGAAAGGCTGTCGATCTCGCAGCGGCGTCCAGCCGAGGAACTGAACCGCGAGCGCAAATGGCGCATGTGGGATTTTATCTCGTCGATAAGGGGATGCCCACACTCGAGCGGGCGGTGCGTGTAAGCTGGCCGTGGCGCACGATGATCGAGCGCGGCATTCAGCGTTTTCCATTCACGTTTTATACCGGCGGGATCGCGGTGCTATCACTGCTCGGAGCGTTCTTTTACTTCCAGAAAGCGCGTCCGTTTTTTGCCGAGGAATGGATGCTCGTGTGCTTCACCGTGGTGTTTCTAATTTGCGTCAGCCAGTTCGCTGTCGGCATCATGAACTGGCTCGCCGGGCTCCTCGTGAGTCCTCGGGTATTGCCACGGCTCGATTACTCGGCGGGCATCGCGGCGGACTGCCGCACGATGGTCGTCGTGCCCACAATGCTCACGAGCGACGACGGGGTGGATCACTTGATCGAAGTGGTGGAAATTCACTATCTCGCGAACCGAGATCCGCGGATTCACTTTGCGCTACTCACGGATTTTCGCGACGCAGCGTCCGAGAATCAGCCGGAGGATGAGGAGCTCCAGGAGCGCGCCCGCAAAGGGATCGCGGCGCTGAATGAAAAATACCCATCTGCGGAGCACACGATATTCTTCCTCTTTCATCGGCCGCGCCGGTGGAACGAAAGCGAAGGCGTCTGGATGGGCTACGAGCGCAAGCGGGGGAAGTTGACCGAGTTCAACGCGCTGCTGCGGGGTGGTTCGCGCGACGCGTTTTCCGTGATCGAGGGAGACACAGACATCCTTCCGCAAATCAAATACGTCATCACACTCGATACCGACACGCACCTTCCAAGGGATGCCGCCAGAAAGCTCGTCGGCACGATGGCGCATCCGCTAAATCGGCCGCAGTTTCACGGCGAACACGGGACCGTGTCGGATGGATACGGCATCCTCCAGCCGCGCGTTTCCGTCAGTCTTCCGAGCGCGCGGCGCTCGTGGTTTGTGCGAATCTTTGCAGGAGAATCGGGGATCGATCCGTACACGCGTGCGGTCTCGGACGTGTATCAGGACATCTTTCAAGAGGGCTCGTTCATCGGGAAAGGGATCTACGATGTGGACGCTTTCGAGCGCGCCTTGGATGGACGCTGTCCCGACAATTCCATCCTGAGCCACGACTTGCTGGAGTCCGTCCACGCACGCTCGGCACTGGTCAGCGATGTGGAGCTCTTCGAGGATCACCCGTCGCGCTACAATGTTGAAATGGCGAGGCGTCACCGATGGATTCGCGGTGACTGGCAAATCGCACAGTGGCTCCTCCCCAGCGTGCCCGGACGCGAGACGCGCCGTATCGCCAATCCGCTGTCGGGGATTTCGCTGTGGAAAATATTCGACAATCTGCGGCGGAGTGTTGTCCCGATCGCGCTCATCATTTTTCTCATTGGCCATTGGCTTTTGTTGCCGACGCTTGGCAATGCGGGAACGATGCTCGTCATCGCGATCGTCATTCTGCCGGGCTTCCTCTCGTCGATGTTTCGCTTGCTCTCAAAGCCCGCGGATCTTCCATTGTCGATCTTTCTGCATTCATGGATTAGCGCGGTCGGCAGGCATTTCGCGCAGGGCGCTCTCTCGCTGGTTTTTCTGCCATACGATGCGTTTGTCAGTGCGGATGCGATTGGCAAGACGGTGATTCGATTGATCATCACAAAGAGGCGCTTGCTGGAATGGCAGACATCGAGCGATTCGGAGAGGAACGCGCGTGCGGATGTGGGAGGGTTTTACGCCGCGATGTGGATCGCGCCCGTGATTGCGATCGGGATTGGTGCCTCGCTTGTGGCTCTCCATTCGAGTCACCTCTGGGCAGCGATGCCGCTCTTGTGCGCATGGCTCGTCTCGCCGTGGATCGCGTGGTGGATCAGCCTTTCGATAGAATCGCCAGCGTCGGAATTGACTGCCGAGCAAGTTGCGTTTCTGCGTGTCACCGCTCGGAAAACCTGGCGATTCTTTGAGCGATTCGTCACGGCGGAAGATCACTGGTTGCCGCCCGACAATTTCCAAGAATCGCCGCGCCCCGTCATCGCCTCGCGGACATCGCCGACGAATATGGGAATGGCGCTGCTGGCGAATCTCGCAGCCCGCGACTTCGGATACATTTCATTGAGCGTCCTGCTGGAGCGCACTCGGAAGACGCTGGCCACGATGCACGACCTTGAGCGGCACCGGGACCATTTCTACAATTGGTACGACACGCGCACGCTGGAGCCATTGCGCCCGCTTTACATTTCCAGCGTGGATAGCGGCAATCTCGCGGGACATTTACTGACGCTCGCTTCTGGCCTTGAGGGCTTGGGCGACGAGCCTCTGTTCTCACCGCAAATGCTACTCGGGCTCGGCGACACGGTGGCGGTGCTTCAGCAGTATGACGGTAAAAACGCGCGTCTCGCGCAGCTCGCCGCTGAACTCGAAAATCCACCCGTGACATTCCGCGATGCCTATTCTCTGCTTGAGCGCGCAGTTTCCGCGGCGGACGAGGCTGCTGCGTCGCTTCAGGATGAAAGCGATGCGATAGTCGGATGGGCCGACGCGCTGAAGCAAAACTGCGAAGCGCACCTCGAAGAATTGCGAGCCTTCGCGCCGTGCCTAGCGCTCCCGCCCGCCGGATCCAGTGCCGAAATAGAGGACGCACTCGGCACGCTGAAGCGGCCCGTGTCATTGCGAGAGCTTGCGTCGATGGACGTCGGAGATGCGGATGATGGTCTCACTCGCTGGCGCAGGCATGCACGAGATCTGGCCAAGGAGCG
>JAYTMG010000646.1:0-1333 GCA_043728745.1 Verrucomicrobiaceae bacterium | reverse complement strand
GCCGCGCGTTTGCCGCGCCGCTGGCCGCTGATGAGTTCGAGGACGACGGTCTCGACCGTTTCCGTCCACATCCGAATCTGCTCGCGCATGAAGGCGCGGAGAATGCCCAGCGGTCGGAAGCAGGGCAAGCGCGGGGCAGAAGTGATGGAGCGCGGGTTTTCAACCCGCAGCCATGTGAAATGAAGAGCGGTGTCCGCAAGTTCTTGCGCCCTCTGCATGCGAGCATTGCTGCGGACTGGAAAGTCCGCGCTCCGCCTGATGGGACCTGTTCAAGCGGCAGTATGACTCGGCACTCAGGTCAAAAAACTTTTACGGGCTCATTTTGAAGCGCGTCGGCAAGCGCAGCACGAAGGCGCTTTCGAGCGCGCGGTGGCCTTCGCAATTCCGATACTTCTCGACTGTTCGAAAGCGGTGTCGCCGCTTTGCTCTGCCACCGCAGTCCAAAACGCCGCAGAAGTTTGAGGACGGTCGTGTTCGGCAGTCACTTGGAGCAGGGCGGACACTTCACACAAACCGCAATTAGTCCGGCGCGACGGTTTCCGACACCGCAACTAATTGCGTTTTTGCATCCAGGAGAAGGGCAAATAATCGTTGTGTGGTTGGAGCAATTTTCCCTAAACTTTTGCACCTGACTCCGGCGGAATTTCCGCTGTGTTTTCGGGAGATTTTTTATGGCGAATGACTCTGTGAGCGACGACTCCCAACCACCTTCCAGCGGGGCGGTTTCCGGCACGTACGACGCTGACAAACTGGGCCAGCTCAAGGGCCTGGAAGCCGTCCGCAAGAAGCCCGGCATGTACATCGGCGGCACGGACGAACGCGCGCTGCACCATTGCGTCTCGGAAGTTTTGGACAACTCCGTGGACGAACATCTCGCGGGTCATTGCAACCATCTGGAAGTCGCGATTCATGTGGATGGTTCGATTTCCATTCGGGACGACGGGCGCGGGATTCCCGTGGATATCAACAAGGACAGCGGGCTGCCGGGCGTCGAGCTGGTGCTGACCACGCTGCACTCGGGCGGCAAGTACGGCCAGGGCGGCTACAAATTTTCCGGCGGCACGCACGGCGTCGGCGCGAAGTGCGTGAACGCGGTGAGCGAATGGTTCGAGGTGGAAGTGTCGCGCGAGGGCGCGGTGCATCACATGGAGTTCGAGCGTGGCAAGACGATGAAGAAGCTCGAAATCATCGGCAAAGCCACAGGCACGGGCACGCTGATTTCGTTCAAGCCGGACGCGGAAATTTTTCGCGACACGGTGACGTTCAAGTCGGACATCATCATGCAGCGGTTGCGGGAACTGGCGTTCCTGAATTCAGGTTTGGAGATCACGTT
>JAYTMG010000645.1:0-1869 GCA_043728745.1 Verrucomicrobiaceae bacterium | reverse complement strand
CTGCTCGAACTCGAAGTGCTCAAGGAAATTCACGGCGCGGAGCAGCGCGAACTGGATGTCCGCAACCTCTGTCTCGTGGACGTGGATCAGTTCCACGGGATCGAATACTCCGAGTGGCCCGTGCGCATCGCCGAAGTCGCGCTCTGGCTCATGGACCACCAGATGAACGCGCAAGCCGCCGAAGCTTTCGGCCAGAGCTTCGACCGTCTGCCGCTCCGAGCTTCACCGCACATCGTCCAAGGCAACGCGCTGCGCGTGGATTGGAACTCGGTGTTGTCGCGTGAAAAATGCAGCTACGTGCTGGGCAATCCGCCGTTTGTGGGAAAGCACTTGATGAGTGGCGAGCAAGGGCAGGACATGGATCTGGTCTGGGGCGAAACCGAAGGCGTAGGCGTTCTTGATTACGTTACCGCATGGTATCGCAAAGCGGCGGAGTACATCCAAGGCACTCGCATCGTGGTGGGATTCGTCTCCACGAATTCCATCACCCAAGGCGAACAAGCCGGGGCACTGTGGAATCCTTTGTTTCAACGCTTCGCTCTAAAAATTCATTTCGCTCATCGGACTTTCACTTGGGCCAGCGAAGCGCGCGGCAAAGCTCACGTCCACGTCGTCATCATCGGGTTCGGTGCTTTCGATGCCGCAAACAAACGCGTGTTTGATTACGAAGATGAAAAAGTCACTGCTGTTGCGGTGACAAACATCAGCCCGTATCTAGTCGAAGGATCGGATGTCGTCGTCAGCTCACGCAGCCGACCGCTCTGCGAAGTGCCAGCTTGTGAGTATGGCAACAAACCAACCGATGGCGGGCACCTCATCATTGAGGAAGCAGACCGACAACAATTTCTCACAGAGAATCCCGACGCGAAGAAATACCTCCGTCCGCTCCTTTGTGCGGAGGAATATCTGCACTCGACTCCTCGATGGTGTCTTTGGCTTGTGGACGCTGCACCGTCCGACCTTCGGAACATCGCTGGCATCAAACTACGAGTCGAAGCGGTTCGTAACTTTCGACTGGCGAGCAAGAAGGCACCAACCCGTGAGAAGGCCAACCTTCCATCCTTGTTTGCCGAGATTCGGCAACCAACCAGCCGATTCATCGTCATCCCTCGACACTCCTCCGAGAACCGCAGGTTCATTCCTTTTGGCTACTTCGATCCCGACATCATTCTTCACGACAGTTGTTCCTGCGTTCCAAACGCAACGCCTTACCATTTCGGCGTCATCTCCTCGTCCTTGCACATGGCTTGGATGCGAACTGTATGTGGACGGATCAAGTCGGATTTCCGTTACTCGTCCAACATCGTCTACAACAACTTCCCCTGGCCGAATCCAACCCCGGCGGAACGCGCGCGCGTGGAAGACAAAGCCCGCGCCGTGCTGGCGGCGCGCGAGCCACATCTGCCGCCGCGCGGACTGGCCACGCTGGCCGACCTTTACGACCCGAACACCATGCCGCGCGACCTGCTCCGCGCCCACGCCGAATTGGATCGCGCCGTGGAGAAATGCTACCGCGCCGAGCCGTTCCACTCCGACCGCGAGCGCGTGGAACACCTCTTCCGCCTCTACGAACAGCTCACCGCCCCGCTCCTCCCCGCCACCCCGCGCCGTCGTGGCCGTGCCTCTGCCGCCGCTTCGCCATCTTCGCGCCCACGCAAAGCAAGAACCCCCGGCCTGCCCTCGCAAGAGCCGTCGGAGTGATCGTTCTTCCGCCCCTTCAGGGCTTGGAGATTTTTGGGACGTGAACCCAGGGCGGCGCGGACTTCGTCTCGCTTGCCTGGGCTATTGTCTGGCCGCGCTTACAGCGCTCCGGCATCAGCGTGAATCAGCGTCCATCAGCGGTTTAATTCTTTGCGCTCTCTGCGTTCT
>JAYTMG010000644.1:0-2639 GCA_043728745.1 Verrucomicrobiaceae bacterium | reverse complement strand
AAAAACGCAAAAAAGCGCGAAATGGGAAATCCTTTCGCGTCTTTTCGCGTCTTTTCGCGTCTTTTCGCGGGCCAAAATGAGCGACTAACAAAGTAGAATAAAAAGTGGGTGCGCAAAGTAGGACAGGTTTCCAACCTGTCCCAGCGGGCAAGTCACGAACACCTCCGCCATAATGGCGAGCCCGACAGGTTAGAAACCAAAGATGTTCGGCATAAGAATTGAAGCGAAGCAGAGGCTTTGGAACATGACAGACTTATCACTGGTACGATGATCTGCGTACTGACACAACCCTCGTGTCTCGCCCGCACTTCGCAACAAATCCAATCCGACCTTTACCGCAAAGGATCTTCATTCCCTGAAGCTCCTCTCGCGCTTTCGCGAAGTGCTCGACAGCGTCCTCGCCCAGTCGCAAACGCCCATCCACCGCTCCTTTGACGACCCCAAGCGCCGCCTCGCCATCGGAGACTACCTGAGCCTCTTCCTCCTCGGCCTCTTCAACCCCATCGCCCTACCCCGCGCACATTGTTTCCGCTGCCAACGTCGTCGTGTTATTTCCCATTCCCTCCCCATCTCGCAGTCTTTTGCTGACTACTTTAGCAAGCGAGTGCTCGGAAACCGTAATCAGATTTTTATATCCCGCCAAACCGCCGCTCGCGTGCGTGAAATGCGGCGATGGCTTCGCGCAATTCTGCGCTTCCGAAATCCGGCCACAGCTTCGGCGTGATGAAAAACTCCGCGTAGCTGAGCTGCCACAACAGGAAGTTGGAAAGCCTCAGCTCGCCGCTCGTTCGGATCATCAGCTCCGGGTCGGGATACTCGGCTGTGTAGAGACGGGCGCTGACGGTTTCCGGTGTGATGGTTTCCGGGTCGAGAGTGCCCGCCGCAGCTTCGCGTGCGATGGACCGCGCGGCGTCTGCGATCTCCGTGCGCGAGCTGTAGTTCAGCGCCAGGATGAGCGTCGTCGCGGGATTTTTTGAGGTCGTTTCAATCGCCTGAGCGAGCTTCGCCTGCGTGCTTTCCGGTAGTTCGTGAATGCGGCCGATAGCGCGGAGACGGACGCCGTTTTTCATCATCGTTGGCAACTCCATTTCCAGGAAATGCTCCAGCAGCACCCACAGCCCGGAGACTTCCTCTTCGGGACGTTTCCAGTTCTCGGTTGAGAACGCGTAGAGCGTCAAATACTCGACGCCAAGCGCCACGCATTCTTCGGTGATTGCACGCACGCTCTCCGCGCCGCGCTCGTGGCCTTTCAGCCGCGGCAGACCGCGCTCCTTGGCCCAGCGGCCATTGCCGTCCATGATGATGGCGATGTGGCGCGGCGGCTTCATCGGTCCGGCTTACAGCAGAATCGTCTGTTCCCGCCCCGGACCCACGCTTGCGATGGCGAGCTTCGCTCCGGTGAGCTTGGAGATCGCTTGCAAATATGCGCGGCACTTTGGCGGGAGGTCGTTCCATTTCCGCGCGCCGGTGGTGTCCTTTTTCCAGCCGGGGAATTCTTGATAAATGGGTGTACACTTCGACAGCGCTTCGATGTCCGACGGCGGATACTCGAGCTTCGCACGGCCGAGCTTGTAGGCGACGCAGACTTTGATGGAGTCCATCGTGTCGAGCCCGTCCGTGTTGGTGATCGCGAGTTCGTCGATGCCGTTCACCATCGCAGCGTAGCGCGTGAAGACCGCGTCGAACCAGCCGCAGCGGCGCGCACGCCCTGTGGTTGCGCCGAACTCACGTCCGAGACCGTGCAGGAAATCGCTGAGTCCCTTGTCCTCGGTCGGGAACGGACCTTCGCCGACGCGGGTCGTGTAGGCCTTCATGGTGCCGACGACTTTATCGATGCGATTTGGCGGGACGCCCGAGCCGGTGCAAGCGCCGCCAGCGGTGGTGTTGCTGCTCGTCACGTAAGGATACGTGCCGAAATCGATGTCGAGGAAAGTCCCCTGCGCACCTTCAAACAGCATCTCCTTTTTTGCCCGCACCTGCTCTGCGAGAAATACGATCGTGTTGCCAAGAAATGGCGCGATGATTTTCGCTGCTTCGAGGTATTCTTCGCGGGCAGTTTTGTTGTCGATAGGCTGCGCTTTCATCGCCTTGAGGACCACATTTGCTTCGTCGATGCGCCCTTTGAGCTTCTCCGCAAATCGCACCGGCTGGAGCAGCTCGCCCGTCCGCATTCCCACGCGTGAAACTTTGTCCGCATAAGTCGGCCCGATGCCGCGGCCCGTCGTGCCGATCTTTCCTTTTCCCTTCGCAGACTCTTTCGCCTTATCGAGCGTGCGATGAAATGGCAGCGTGAGGTGCGCGCAGTCCGAGATCATCAGATTCGCCTTCGTCACCGCGATGCCCTGCTTGCGCAGCCCCACGATTTCCTCTGCGAGCGAGACCGCATCGATCACCACGCCATTGCCGATCACGCACATCGTGCCCTTTCGCAGGATGCC
This sequence comes from Verrucomicrobiaceae bacterium, assembly GCA_043728745.1. GTDB lineage: Bacteria > Verrucomicrobiota > Verrucomicrobiia > Chthoniobacterales > Chthoniobacteraceae > SXWH01. The sequence goes on along the minus strand of JAYTMG010000644.1, from coordinate 201 downwards.
GCTCGGGATCAAATGGAGGACGTATTTCACGCCGTCCACGATGACCGTGTGGCCCGCGTTATTGCCGCCTTGGGAGCGCACGACGATGTCCGCGCGTTCCGTGAGGAAGTCGATGATTTTGCCTTTGCCTTCGTCGCCCCATTGAGCGCCTACAAGGATGGTATTTGCCATGTCAGTAAATTGCGTAGTTGGTTGCAGTAA
>JAYTMG010000643.1:0-2694 GCA_043728745.1 Verrucomicrobiaceae bacterium | reverse complement strand
GTTTCGCGCTCGCGGAAATACGCCTCTCCATACCGGGCAAACATGTCTTTGATGGTCATGCGCGAGCGCTCTTCGATCAATCGGTCCGTATCGACGAAGTGAAAACGCAACCGCCGGGCGAGCATCCGGCCCACGGTGCTTTTGCCGCTCCCCATGAAGCCGATGAGGATGACATTTTCGCGGGGCGGCATTGGCGGCAGAGCGTCGGACATGGCACTCATGTACGATTGCCCCACTCGCATGTCGAGCTTGCGGGCGAAATCCTTGCGCCCCGCCCAAAAAAGGATCTCTGCGCGGGGATTGACAGTGGCTCTTCACCGCCTCCATCCTCCGCGCTCATTTTCCAAACTGGTATGGCTCAAAAAATTCTCGTCATCGACGACTCTCAAGCAACGGCGCGTCTCGCCGAAACTGTTCTGCAACAACACTTCCCGGGCTGTGACGTTCTTTCCGCAGCACGCGGGGCGGATGGCTTTGAGCGCTTCGCCGTCGCACATCCCGACGTGATCCTACTGAGCGATACACTTCCGGATATGGAGTCCGAGGCCGTGCTGGAGCGCTTCGCGGGCGATCCATCTTCGGCGCAAGTGCCGGTCATTTTCATGGTCGATCCGTCGAAGGGCGGAAGTTTTGAGGGCCGCTACCCGACTGTTTTCCGGGTGTTGATGAAGCCCGTCACTTCGGAAGCACTGCTGGATGCAGTGTCGGATTTGCTGGAGAGCAAGCCGTCCGCGCGCCGGATGCTACCGGGTCGCAGCGGCGGTGCGGGCGTGGTGTTCAGCGGGCACACGGGGTTTTTCTCGCTGCGTCAATCCCTCCAAATGGCGCAGGGCGATCGGCTCACGGGCATCCTTCGATTTTTCCTCGGGCGACATCCCATCGAGCTGTTCATGGCGGGTGGGCGGTTCCTTTTTGCCACGACGAAAAACTCGCATCTTTATTGCGCGGGGTCGCCGGTAATTTTGAGCGCGACGAATCTCGGGCTCATCATCGAAGGACAGGTCAATCAGCAGGTGACTGGATGCCCGATGTTCCTTTTCCTCAGCGCGCGCAACGGCTTCCCGCATGATGACGTAGTGCAGATCACCCGCGAGCACGGGCAGCGGCTTTTTGCGCAGCTCTACACGGCGGGACGCGTGAACTTTGAGTTTGAAGAAACCGACCGCGTGCCGGAATACGTCCGCAATTTCCCGCCGAGCAATGAGGACTCCGATAACTACATCCTCGCCGCGCTGCGCCATGTGCGCTTCGACCAGCTCCCGCCTTCGCAACGCCCCGACCCGAACGGCTCGCCCGCCTACACGCGGCGCGGCTATGAGATGATTCAGAAAATCAAGCTGAACGATGTCGAAGCACGCTTCGCGACAGCAATCAACGGCTCCGAATCATTGCAAGTCATCGCGCAACGCATCGGCATCCCGTTGAACGATGCGCTGCTCATCGTCTTCCGTTTTCAGGCTCTCGAAATCATCGACTACTGGAGCAGCAGCGCCCTGAGCCTGCCCGGCAGCAGCGACGCGCAGTAAAACTCGCGCGCGCATTTTTCTAAAGCCGCGCAACCTGCGCGGTATGACATCCGTATTTGTATCACCATGATCCGTCCTTTCATCCTCGCAGCAAGCATCGTCGCAACCACCACCGCAGCCTGGGCGCTGAATGCCGGGAACGCCGGACCGGAAAAAGTTGAGCTGAAATTCAAGCTACCGCCGCCGAAGCCGCTCTCGCCGGAAGAAGCGCTCAAGACATTCAAAGTTGCGCCCGGTTTCAAAGTGGAGCTGTTCGCTTCCGAGCCGATGATCGAGTGCCCGGTTTCGATGAGTTGGGATGAGCAAGGCCGCCTTTATGTCCTGGAAATGCGCGGCTACATGCCCGACTTGGATGCCAACGGCGAGGACAAGCCTACGTGTGTCATCTCGATTCTCGAAGACACCAATGGCGACGGAAAAGCGGACAAGAAAACCGTCTTCGCAGACGGCCTTGTTCTGGCCCGCGCAATCATGGTTGTAAATGGCGGCGCGCTCGTCGCTGAGCCGCCCGTGCTGTGGTTCATGAAGGACACAGACGGCGATGGAAAGGCCGACGTGAAAGAGCAGGTCGATGGCGCATTCGGTAGCCGCACCGGCCAGCCCGAGCACATGGCGAACTCCCCTACCCGGTTTCTCGATAACTGGATCTACTGCGCAAACATCGGCACGCGCTATCGGCTGAAAGACGGCAAATTTATCTCCGACAGCGTCCCGTCGCGCGGCCAGTGGGGCATGACGCAGGACGACTACGGGCGACAGTATTACAATTTCAACAGCGACTTCCTCCGGGCCAATTTCGTCTCCGAGGCGCTCTACAAGCGCAACCCAAACTGGACCGGCGGCGCAGGTGCCGGCGTGCAGATCGTGAAGGATCAGGCGACTTATCCCATCGCTCCGACGCCCGGCGTAAACCGCGGCTACGACGGCAAGACGCTCGACGCGGAAGGCAAGCTCACCAGTTGCACCGCGACATGCGGCGCGGCGATCTTCCGCAGCGACCTGTTCGGCAAGGCTTATCAAGGCAACGCGTTCATCCCCGAGCCGGCAGGCAACCTCGTGAAGCGCATCATCCTTTCGGAAAAAGATGCCGTCATTTCCGGTACGCAGGCCGCAAAAGGCGAGGAGTTCCTCGCCAGCACCGACGAGCGTTTCCGCCCCGTCAACGCTT
>JAYTMG010000642.1:0-3382 GCA_043728745.1 Verrucomicrobiaceae bacterium | reverse complement strand
CCGCGTGGGGTTCGTGGAGGACGGCAGGACATTCAGCTCGCCGCAAACGCGGATGATGTCCGGCGCGTGCCCGCCGCCTGCGCCTTCGCTGTGGAAAGTGTGGATCGTCCGGCCTTTAAATGCGGCGAGCGTGGCTTCGAGGAAACCGGCTTCGTTCAGCGTGTCGGTGTGGATGGCGACTTGCACATCCATCTCGTCGGCGACGCCGAGGCAGCAATCAATCGCGGCGGGTGTCGTGCCCCAATCCTCATGCAGCTTCAGCCCGATGACGCCCGCCCGCACTTGCTCGCGGAGTGGTTCCGGCGTTGAGCAGTTTCCTTTTCCGAGAAAGCCAATGTTCATCGGATACTCGTCCGCTGCCTCCAGCATTCGCGCGATATTCCACGCGCCGGGCGTGCAAGTCGTGGCATACGTTCCGTGCGCGGGACCGGTGCCGCCGCCGATCATCGTTGTGACACCGCTCGCCAGCGCGTGTTCAATTTGCTGCGGGCAGATGAAGTGAATGTGCGTATCGATCCCGCCCGCTGTGACGATGCAGCCTTCGCCCGCGATGACCTCCGTCGCCGCGCCGATGATCATCGTGATGCCCTGCTGAATGCCCGGATTCCCTGCATGGCCGATACCGACGATGCGCCCCGCTTTGATTCCGATATCCGCTTTTACCACACCTGCTTTCGCGTCGAGAATGAGCGCGTTTGTGATGACCAAATCGAGGCACTCAGCATCGAGCGCAGTCGGCGACTGGCCCATGCCGTCGCGGATGACTTTGCCTCCACCAAATTTGACTTCGTTGCCGTAGCCGCCGTTTTCGGCGATGAGGTCGCGCTCGACTTCGATGAAGAGTTCCGTGTCCGCGAGTCGCACGCGATCACCCACGGTGGGTCCAAACATGTCTGCGTATTGGCGTCGGGAAAGTGTGAGTGGCATGGGTTAGAGTTTTCCGTTCACTTTGGCGTTCAGCCCGAAGACGACGCGTTCACCGGAGAGCGCCACGAGTTCTACATCGCGAGTGTCGCCGGGTTCAAAACGCACGGCTGTCCCGGCCGGAATATTCAGCCGGAATCCGCGGGCGGCGGCGCGGTCAAACGCGAGCGATTCGTTCACTTCGAAAAAGTGAAAGTGACTGCCGATCTGCACGGGCCTGTCTCCCGTGTTTGCGACCCGCAAAACTTGTGTGATGAGGCCGACGTTCGCAGGCAGCGGGCCTTTGGCGACGATGGTTTCTCCGGGTATCATATTCAGCGAATCGGGTGGTGAACGGTGACGAGCTTCGTGCCGTCGGGGAACGTCGCTTCGACCTGCACTTCGTGAATCATTTCGGCGATGCCTTCCATCACATCCGAGCGCTTGAGGATCGTGGTGCCGTAGCTCATCAAATCGCTCACCGAGCGGCCATCACGAGCGCCCTCCATGATTTCGTATGAAATAATCGCGATGGATTCCGGGTAGTTCAGTTTCAGCCCACGGGACTGACGGCGACGGGCGAGGTCGGCCGCGACCACGATGAGCAGCTTTTCGGTTTCGCGAGGTGCAAGGTGCATGGGTTAGAGTGAGCGGACCAGCATTCCTGCGGCGATGAGCGTGGACAGCACACCGATGCCACGGGCAACAAGGCCGTGCCGCTCGCGGAGCAGTCGAGCCATTCCCATTCCGAGTCCGAAAATCGCGAGAGTTCCAGCCAGCACTCCGCCGCAATAAGCAGCCATGCTCGCGGAACTTGGAGCTTCAGAGCCGTGCGCCCAACCGTGAATCAGCGCGCACGCAGCGGCGATTCCGCACGCGAGCGGCGCGCTTGCCCGAAATCCGCCGGCGAGCGATGAAGAGAAAAGAACCACGGTCACGGCGAGTGCTGTTTCGATTCCGGTAAATGAGCCCGTTAACAATCCGCCGAGCATTCCCGCCGCAGTCGCGCCGATGAAAGCAGCGACCGGAAGCCATCGGGAATTTTTGTCGTGGAGTCCGGCCCAAAGCCCGAGCGCAAGCGCCGCGAGGAGATGATCAAAGCCCGTGAATGGATGCGCGAGTCCCCATCCGATGTCACCTTCGTGGCCCGCGTGGCCGGGATGCGCGTGGGCGAGTGCCGGGAGGAGTAGGAGCGTGATGAACAGTTTCGTTTTCATTGGCTGAATGTTGATTGCTGGTTTGAAGTGTGTGAAGCGAATCTTGCGTTATTCGATGTCTTCGCCGGCCTGCGTGAGGCGAATCATCGGCAGTTTTTCCTCTTCGCCGATCTCCATCGGCGGGTGAATGAGTTCGTCGAGCCGATGTTTCATTGCGATGAATTCCGGTGCGATCATTTGCGCGGCGGTTCGCGGGCGCGGGACCGGATTCTCGATGAACTCGACGACGCGGCCGGGATTTGCGCCCATCACGAGGATTCGGTCGGAAAGGAGCACGGCTTCGTCGAGATCGTGCGTGATGAAAAGGATGGTCACATCCACCTGCTTCCAGATTTGCAGGAGATAGCCCTGCATCTTGCATCGCGTGAGGGAATCAAGCGCGCCGAACGGCTCGTCCATGATGAGGATGCGCGGTTCGTTCGCCAGCGCGCGGGCGATTGCGACGCGTTGTTTCATGCCGCCGGAAAGCTCGTGCGGGTAGGATTGCTCAAACTTCCCAAGGCCCACCATATCGAGCCATTCGCGCGCCTCGCTCTCTGCGGTGAGTCGCGATTTCCCGCGCATCTCCAGACCAAACATCACGTTCTGACGGACCGTGAGCCATGGGAAAAGCGTGTAGCCTTGGAAGACCATTCCGCGATCCGGTCCGGGGCCGGCGACGGCCTTTCCGTCCAGCAGAACTTCGCCCGATGTTGCCTCGTCGAGGCCTGCGATGATGCGAATGAATGTCGATTTTCCGCAGCCCGAAGGACCAATCACCGTGATGAACTCTCTGCGCCGGATATCGAGAGACAGGCCGCTGAAGACCGTGCGCGTGCCATCCTCGGCGACGTAGCTTTTCGTGAGATTGCGGACCGAAAGAATGACCGGTCTTTCGCGAATGCGCTGAAACCGCTCGCGGACCGCTGGTGATTGCGCGCGATAGTCCGCGACAGTGGGAAGCGCGGTCATGGCGCTGCCTCCGGAGCCGGGTTGCTGCCGATTTTGCCCACCCAACGCGCGCACCATGCGACGAAGCGATTGGGGCGCTTGTTTGTCCGTTTCCACGGGAAAATCACGCGGCCCAGCCACGCGAGAGCGATGTCGGAGGTGAAGCCAATGATGCCGATCATTGCGATCGCGGCATAGACGTTATCGAAGTTCCGGTAACGCGCCTGCTGGCTGATGAAATACGTAATGCCCGACATGGTGCCGACGACCTCCGCGACGATGAGGTAGGTCCACGCCCATCCGAGCAGAATCCGCATGTCCGTGTAGATGTC
>JAYTMG010000641.1:0-5516 GCA_043728745.1 Verrucomicrobiaceae bacterium | reverse complement strand
GATGAGTCCATTGGCCGAAAATACTGGTAGTGCCATTGAACAGCCGAGTATTGCGCATTCCCCCGCGCCCGCCCATTGCGAAATTGAAATATCATCCTGTGAGTCGAGAATCAGGGTTGACGCCTGCGAAGATTCCATTGGTACTGTGTGAAAGCCAACTTCCCTTTACCCGATAGCCGCCATAAAACCACGACACCCCACCCATCGCACCGACCACAGCCAGCCACCGGCAGAGATAATGCACACTATAAAGACACTGATACCCACCCTTGCCCTGGCGCTCGTTGTGCTCCGCTAATCCCACCAATGCGTCTCAACGACCGACCCATCCGCACGATGACCACATTCCTCCAATCTCTCCGCGCTGCCATCATGGCAGGGCTGTTCGCCTTCGGTGTCTGCCATGCGAACGCGGCGGACTGGAGTCCCGCCGGGAGCCTCACTATGGCTCGTTACGTCCACACTGCGACGCTGCTGCCCAGCGGCAAGGTGCTAGTTGTAGGTGGAGAAGTTTCAGAGGGAACCTTCCTCGCGAGCGCGGAACTTTACGATCCGGCGACGAACGCGTGGAGCGCCGATGGCAGTCTTGCCATAGAGCGCAAGAATCACACTGCGACGCTGCTGCCCAGCGGCAAAGTGCTCGTCGTCGGGGGAGAAGGTGCAAGCGGCATTCTCGCGAGCACGGAGCTATACGATCCAGCGCCCCCCTGGTGGGGCTCTGCCGGCAGTCTGGCCGCAGCTCGCTCTCTCCATACGGCGACTCTGTTGCCCAGTGGCAAGGTCCTCGTCGCCGGAGGATTTAATAGTAATAGCGCCGAGCTCGCGAGCGCGGAAATTTACGATCCTGCGACTAATGCGTGGAGCCCAGCTGCGAGCCTCGCTACGCGACGCTTTGGCCATACCGCAACGCCGCTGCCCAACGGCAAGGTGCTTATCGTCGGGGGCTACGGATTCGGCTATCTCTCGAGCGTGGAGCTTTACGATCCTGCGACCAACTCGTGGAGCACTGCGGCGAGCCTCAACACGGGGCGCTCTTACCACACGGCGACGCTGCTGCCCGGCGGCAAGGTGCTCGTCGCCGGGGGATACGGCCACTCAAGCGCGAAGCTCTATGATCCGGCAACCAACGCGTGGAGCGCCGCCGGCAGCCTCCCCACGCCACGCTATGGCCACACCGCGACGCTGCTGCCCAGCGGGAAGGTTCTCGTGGCGGGGGGCTACACTGGCAGTATCGCTCTCGGGGGCGCGCAGCTTTACGATCCGGTGACCAACGCGTGGAGCGTCATCGGCAGCCTCGCCATAGCACGGGGTTTTCATACGGCGACGCTGTTGCCTAGCGGGAAGGTTCTCGTGGCGGGGGGCTACAATGGCAGCATCGCTTTTGGGAGCGCGGAGCTTTACAGCGCCCCGCTCCTGCCGCTCGGATCATGGAAGCTCACCCACCTCAGCGATGCCAATGCGCCGGACCTTGGTGACCCGGATGGCGATGGCGTGGTGACGCTGGCCGAATATGGAATCAACTCCCTGCCGCAGACGGCCAACGCCGCGCCGCATCCCGCCTCGCGCTTTATGTATGCTGAGGGCGAACGACTGCGCCTTTTCCTCCAACGCGACCCGACGCACAATGACGTGACCGTGATAGCGGAATCCTCAGACAGCCTCGCCGGCCCTTGGTCGCCGCTGGCGACGAGCACGCTCGGTGTGCCGTTCACCGGCCCCGGCTACGTGAGCGGCGACGACGCCACGCCGGGTGTGAAGACGGTGGAAGTCCGAGACACCGTGAACATCACGGATGCAGCCGGGCGGTTCATGCGGGTGCGAGTCGTGCGACCGTAGGAGGGTGGTCAGCTCCCCCGCAGGGCGTTGAGCTTTGCGAGTGCTTTGCCGCTATCGATGGCCTCGGCGGCTTTTGCGATGCCGCTCGCGATGTCGGGGGCGATGCCGGCGACCGTCAGCGCGGCACCTGTGTTGAGCAGGACCATGTTGCGGCGGTGTCCGCGATCGCTGCGGTCGAGGATGCTGGTGACGATCTGCGCATTCTCCGCGCGTTCACCGCCGAGCAGGTCGGAGGGCGCGCATTCGGCGAGGCCGAGCTCGACCGGATTGATGATGAAGCTCTTGCCGCTGAGGTCGGTGATGTGGCTCGGTCCCGTGAGCGTCAGTTCGTCCGTGCCGTTGCCGTGGACTGCCCATGCGCCTTTGCGACCGAGCGTCCGGAGCGCGGCTGCGTACGTCGGCAGGAGGTCTGCGCTGTATGTGCCGACGAGCTGAAAATCGGGCTGCGCGGGATTCAGCAGCGGACCAAGGAGATTGAAAATGGTGGAGAATCCTTCTTTCGCCAGCGCCGCGCGGACGGGGCCGATGGCGGCGAATGCCGGATGATACGTGCGGGCGAAAATGAACGCGACGCCGTGCCGCTCAAGCGCGTCGCGAAGCTGCTCGGGGTTGAGGTCTATTTTCACGCCGAGTTCCTCCAGAACATCGGCGGCTCCGGTCTTGGATGTGACGGAGCGGTTGCCGTGTTTCATCACGCACGCGCCAGCGGCGGCGGCAACAAACATCACGGTCGTGGAGACGTTGAAGAAGCCCTGCTTGTCCCCGCCCGTCCCGCACACATCGAGCGTCGGGCCCGCGAACGCGGAGCGGTCGAGCACCGGCGTGACTGCGTGCTTGAGCAGCGAATTCGCAAAACCTGCCAACTCCCCTGCCGTCTCGCCTTTTGCGCGCAGCGCTTTGAGGAAATCCATTTTCTCCTCGGCGCGGATGTCCGCAGAAATCAGCGCAGCCACAGCTTGCTCGATCTGCGCGGGTGCGAGATCTTGGCCTGCGGTGATGTGCTGCGTGAGTGATTGCATGGCTGCTTTGGCGGACAAAAGCGCGGGGAGAATCGAATCCTCCCCGCGCTCTATAAATCTCGAATTTGTCTGCGGTTACTTCAACTCAGCGAGCTTGGCTTTGATCGCGGCAAAGTTCGGCAAATCCTTGGGTGTCGGGGTTTGCTCGGCGTATTGGACGACGCCGTTTTTATCGACGACGAATGCTGCGCGTGCGCTGGTCATGCCGATGCCTGCGAGGCCGGGGAATTCGACGCCGTATGCTGCGGTGGTCTTCTTATCGAGGTCGCTGACGAGCTGGACGGTGATGTTTTCTTTTTTCGCCCACGCTTCTTGCGCGAACGGGCTATCGACGCTGACGCCGATGACTTCTGCGCCGATGTCGGCGTAGCCTGCGATGCCTTGCGTGACGTCGCAAAACTCTTCCGTGCAAACGCCGGTGAATGCGAGCGGGAAGAAAAGGATCACGGTGTTTTTCTGGCCGAAATTGGCCGAGAGTGTGACATCCACGAGGCCGTTTGCGGCTTTGGATTTTAGGGTGAAATCAGGTGCTTTGGTTCCGACTGCGATTGCCATGGTATTGAGTAGTTGTGTGTTGGTTTCGTTGAAAAGAGCGGGCCTTGTAATCGGTAGGCACGCGTGCGGCAACCGATAGTTTTTCAATTTACCGAAACCCGGCGTGCCCAGAACCGACGCGCAACCGCGCCGTCCGTGCTCCGAATCTGGCCATCGGCAGCTCGCGCCCCTTTTTATGCCCGCCATCTTTATGCCAAATGAGAGGCTCCGTTTTGGCAGAAAAATGGTGGGCATAAAAAGGGAGGAATGCAGGCTACTCCCAGCATTCCGCGTCCATTTTTCGTTCGGCGGATTACCGGTCTCGGGCTGAACTCCCTTGCGCAAACGACGATGAAGCGTTTTGTTCCCGAGATGATGTCGGTCCACTTTCTCACTCGCCTCGCAGCAGCGCTGCTCCTCGTCATGAGGGCGTCTGCCGCAGATTATTACGTGAGCACGGCGGGCCTCGATACGAATCCCGGCACACTCGCGCAGCCGTGGCGCACGGTGCAAAAAGCCGCCGGGCTCGTGGTGGCGGGAGATACGGTTTTCATTCGGGGAAACGGCGGCGTTTATACCGAGCGAGTGAGTGTCTCGGGACGCGATGGCACTGCGTTGGCACCGATTATTTTCAAGACGTATCCGGGCGACCCTACGGCCGCGATCGAGACTACTATCGCTGTGGGCGAGTCGGGAAATATCGCGCTGTTTTCGATCGTGAACAGCGATTACGTGACGCTGGAAAATCTGGAGTTTCGCAACTGCAAGACTCAGGGAACGCCTGCTCAGCACAAGGCGAAGGTGCCGATTGGCATCTATGTCGGCGGCAACGGCGCGGGAATCGCAATCCGGAACTGCAAGGTCCACGACATCTGGCAGAGCTGCCCGACGCTGAATGATTTTGGAGCGAATGGGTTCGGCATCCTCGTTTATGGCAACAGCGCCACAGCGATCGACGGCCTCATTCTCGATGCGAACGAAGTTCACACGCTCCGCACCGGCGCGAGCGAATCCGTGGTGCTCAATGGAAACGTCACGAACTTCCGGGTGACGGGAAACACCGTCCGCGACTGCAACAACATCGGCATCGATTTCATCGGATTTGAGGGCACCAACGCGAACCCGGCGCTGGATCAGGCGCGTTTCGGCGTGTGCTCGGGCAATGTGGTTTACAATGTGGACTCGAGATTTAACCCGGCTTACGGCGGAAATTTTACGACTGGCGGCGGCAATGGCACGCGCTCCGCGCCCGGCCTTTATGTTGACGGCGGTCGCGACATCGTGCTGGAGCGAAACCACGTCTATCTTTGCAACTTCGCGGTTTCCGTCGGCAGCGAAAACACGGGTAAATTCGTGACGAATGTGACGGTGCGCAACAACCTCCTGCATCACTGCCAAGTCGGCGGAATCGTGACTGGCGGCTCCAGCCCGACGAATGGCGGGGCAAACAACTGCGCCTTCACAAACAACACGCTCTACGACAACGACACGACGGGCACGGGCGGCGGGCAGTTTTCCATCCAAGAAAATGTGAGCAATATCACCATCCAGCGCAACTTGATGGCGAGCACGGCGGGCTTTGCGCAGTTCGTTTTGAAAACGAGCACGACGGGAAGCATCGCAGCCGGAGCGATCGACCGGAACTTTTACAAAGGCCCCGTCGGCGGCGACATCGAGTTTTACTGGAACAATGTGGCCTACACGACATTCGCGACGTGGCGTGCAGCGGCGGGTCTCAGCAAAGATGCGAACTCCACATTTACCACCGGCGTGATCGGCCTCGTGAACGCCGCTCCGACGAGCGCATCGCCCGCGGGCGATTTCGCAATCACACGCACTTCACCCCTCCGCGACGTTGGCGATACTGCGGGCGCGCCATTCACGCCCGCTGTCGGCGAGAAAGACTTCTTCGGCAAAAACCGCGTCTCGAACCATCGTGTGGACATCGGCGCAGACGAACTGGCGTTCACATTCTCCACCTGGGCACTCGATACCACGGGCACGGCGCTCGCATTTACCACCGACACGGACGGCGACGGTCTGCTCAACGGCCTCGAATACGCCACCCGAACCAGCGCCAGCACGGCGAACCTCAGTCCCTTTGCCCTGACCTTGCCCGGCAACGTC
>JAYTMG010000640.1:0-1002 GCA_043728745.1 Verrucomicrobiaceae bacterium | reverse complement strand
AGCGCATCGGGCCGCTCGGCAGCGATGATTTTTTCCACCACCTCGGGCGTGATGGGCTCGATGTAAGTGCGATGCGCAAACTCCGGGTCCGTCATGATGGTCGCCGGGTTCGAGTTCACGAGAATGACCGTGTAGCCCTCCTCTTTCAGCGCCTTGCAAGCCTGCACGCCGGAGTAGTCAAATTCGCAGCCCTGGCCGATAACAATCGGGCCGGAGCCAATGAGCAGGATTTTTTGAATAGTAGTGTCTTTCGGCATGAGTCGGAAAAAAGTCCGCGCGGTTTAGCAGCCGGTTCGCGGCGGTGCAATGGGAGGGTTCGTTTTTTTCGCTCGATGATGGCAAGAAGCTCCTCGCGCGCTTGGGGAGAGGTGTCGCGCAACTCCATTTCAAACAAGTAAGTTCAGCGGGAAATCGTCGGCTCTAGGCACACTCCCAGTCGGAGCGTTTGCCGTAGCCTTAGATGACGGTTTGCACGCTGCCATGCGCGCCATCGGCGATTCCAGCCGTGCCGGAGAGAGTTTTCCAACTGCCGTCGAGCTGCCCTCCGCTGTCGCAGCGAGTCTGAGCGTGCGCGGGCCGAAGCCGACGCGCTCCATTTCCCGCGCGTGGAGACTCTGGATGTCGGTGAGGATTTTGGGAAGCCGATCGCGATACTGCGCGGCTGGTTCACGGTCGGCGGGCGTCCAATAAACAATATGCAGTTCGCGCTCCGCCCGCTCCGGAGCCTTCGCCTCCCAGCCATCGAGGATCGTGCGGGCCGCAGTGGCTTTCGCCTTATCCTGCTCCGCAAGCTGTGAAAATGCGGGCAGCGCGGCAAGGGCTAGATTGGCGGTGGATAATCTGAACATACTGGATCGATGGCCGAACGGACTCCGGCAGCCACCATGACTCTTCCGCGCAACTGGCCTGAAAGCTCGGTCAGTTGTTCCGCCTGATTTCGATGCAACTAATCCGCCGTTCAACGTGAGCGAACATACCGACCAGCGCGTGCGCGTAGGTTTT
>JAYTMG010000639.1:0-6133 GCA_043728745.1 Verrucomicrobiaceae bacterium | reverse complement strand
TCCGCAAGCGTCGCCGCGAGCGTGCCGGCGAGGGTCGGGATTGCAGTTTTGATTTCCTCGTTGTGGGTCGGTTTTTTTGCGGCAGGTGCCGGTGCTGTTTCTGTGCTCATGGACTTTTTATACTACGATGGATGTTGGTGCTTTAGATCTCGAAATCTTGTTCTACGCGGATGCGCGGGCGGAGGAATTCCAGAATTTGCGCGACGCTTTCCGCGATGTTCTGTTTGTCGGTCGCGACGGTGACTTCAGCGCTTTCCGGTGATTCGTACGGCGCATCGATGCCGGTGAATTCCTTGATTTCACCAGCGCGCGCCTTTTTGTAGAGGCCCTTTGTGTCGCGTTGCTCGCAGACTTCCAGCGGCGCGGAGACGTAGATTTCAAAGAAGTCAAGGCCCGCTTCGCAAGCGATCTCGCGGGCGCGGCGGCGGTCATTTTGATAAGGCGAAATGAACGCGGTGACGACGACGACGCCGGCGTCGGCAAGGAGCTTGGCGGTCTCGGCGACGCGGCGGATGTTCTCCACGCGGTCTTCGGGCGAGAACCCAAGATTGCTGTTTAGTCCGTGGCGGATGTTGTCGCCATCGAGGATGTAGGTCTGGATGCCGAGGTTGAAGAGTTCGCGTTCCAGCGCGTTGGAGATCGTGCTCTTGCCGCTGCCGCTGAGGCCGGTGAGCCAGATGACTGCGCCTTTGTGTCCGTTGCGGGCGAAGCGCTGCCCTTGTGAGACGTTGCCTTCGCTCCAGAAAATGTTCGCCGATTTTGGCTGTGCGCGGTCCGTGTATTTGCCGCCGAAAATGATGCCGCCGCCGCCGACTTGACGCCCATCAAGGAGGACGAAGCGACCGAGCAATGCATTGCGATCTGCATTATCAAAGGCGAGCGCTCCGCGGACTTGAATGGTGACTTCCGCGACGTCGTTGCGGGCGATGTAGCCGCGCTCGCCGGAGATGGTTTCCAGCGTGGAGGCGTCGATGATGCGCTCGATGCTCACGATTTCCGCGTCGAGTTCCTGCGTGGTGAGTTTCAGTTTCGAGCGCTGCCCGATGTTGAGGTTGGTCTTCCCCATCCAGAACAGCCGCGCTTTGAAACGATTCGACTCGATCGGCGCATCGGTCGGGTGCGAAGCGATGTGCCCGCGCTCCACGAAAATCTGCTCCGTGAGCGTGATGCCGACGCTTTCGCCGGCACGCGCACTCGTTTTTGTCGGGGCGTTCCACACTTCGATGCTCTTGATGACGCCCGTTTTGTTACCCGGCGAAAAAAGAAGCGTGTCACCGACTTTTAGCGAGCCTGCTTCGATGCGCCCAGCGAGGATGCGGCGATCGTCAAAGCGGTAGATGTCCTGAATCGGAAAACGCAGCGGTTGCTCGGTGAGCGACTTCGGCAACTCGAAAGTATCGAGCATGTCCGTGATGGTCGGGCCGGTGTACCACGGCATCTCGTCGCGTCCGGTGTTCGATACATTGAAGCCATTGCGCGCGCTGATGGGCACGAACTGCCGGGCTTCCATGCCGATTTCTTTTAGAAAGGCGGTGTAATCCCGCGAGACTTGGTCGAACACATCCTGCCGATAATCCACGAGGTCCATCTTGTTGACCGCGACGACGACCTGACGGATGCCGAGCAGCGAGAGCAGGTATCCGTGACGCTTCGATTGCTCGCGAATGCCTTCGTTAGCAGCGATGAGGAGCACCGCAGCATCGGCGCTCGCAGCACCGGTGATCATGTTTTTCAGGAACTCTTTGTGGCCCGGTGCGTCGATGATGACATATGGACGCTTCGCCGTGCGGAACTGAATCTGCGTGGTGTCGATGGTGATATTTTGCGCCTGCTCTTCGAGAAGCGCATCGAGCAAAAACGCATACTCAAACTCCATTCCCTCTTCTTTGCACGCCGCTTGGATCTGCTCCACTTTGCCATCGGGCAACGATTTCGTGTCGTAGAAAATGCGGCCGATGAGCGTGGATTTACCGTGGTCCACATGGCCGACGAAGACGACCCGAAGACGGCGAGTTTGATCGATGGAAGCTTGCATAAAGTGAGAAAGTTGTCTGAAAGTAATGCGGATTTCAGTATTGTCTATCGGAAAAATAGACAATCTACATTATTGAGCGCCCTCGATGGCAAAACAGAAGGGCGAAAGCCAGCGGTCGGATGCTCGCAAGCAGTATTCACCCCCATTTTTATGCCCTTCATTTTTATGCCAAATGAGCGGCTCCATTTTGGCATAAAAATGAAGGGCATAAAAATGGGGCGCGGCTCTTTTTCGGTCGAAATCGGGCTCGGCCAGGGACGCTTTTTGCCAAATAAAAACCTCCACTCGTTTCTGAGTGGAGGTTTTTCAAATGATGGTTGTGCCGTGTTATACGCCGTCGCTGCCGATTGCCTCGACCGGGCAGCCTTCCATGGCCTCTTTGCAGAGCGCGGCTTCGGCGTCGTTTTCGGGCTGCTTGTAGAGGTAGCTGTGCCCTCCGTCGTCATTCCGCTTGAAGTTTGCGGGGGCCGTTTCGCGACAGAGGTCGCAGTCGATGCACTGATCATCCACGTAGAATGAGCCAGAGACGTTTTCAGGATATTTGTTCGCTTGATCAGCCATAAGAAATTGGGCGGGCAAAGTAGCGCTAAGGACGCGAAGGGCAACGCAATTTTTTCCGCTCTTTTGCAAAAATTGAAATTCCGCCCACGCTTCGGAGAAACTTCAGGGGCCGGGCGACGTGCTTTTTTGCACACCGACCGGCCCAGATAGCTTAGTGACGGATTTTTTCCGCCGGTTAATTGTGTGAACCCACCGCCACGAGGTCTTCCAAATCCGCGGCTTTCTTGATGAGGTGCTCGAACGGATGCTCGCGCTTGCGCAGTGCGCGGCGGAGTTTGGCGAGCGCCATGTTTTGGAGCTGGCGGATTCGTTCGCGGGTCACTCCGAATTTTTCGCCGACTTCTTCAAGTGTGCGGGCGTTTCCGCCGTCGAGGCCGAAGCGCGCCATGATGATTTTGCGCTCGCGGTCATCGAGGACGTGGAGGAGGTCTGCGATTTCCTCCTGCATGTTTTTATCGGAGAGGTTTTCCGCAGGGTCCACTGCGTTGTCGTCGCCGACGATTTCGCCGAACTGCGTGCCGTCTTCTTCACTCATCGGTGCATCCAGCGATGCAGGGCGAATGCTGACGGTGCGGAGCTGGGCGAGCTTTGCGGCGCAGATGCCGACTTCGTCGGCGAGTTCCTCGTCGGTGGGCTCCCGTCCGAGTGCCTCGCTCATGCTGATGGCGACGCGCCGGATTTTGGAGATTTTGTCCACCAAGTGAACGGGCAGGCGGATGGTCTTGGACTGATTCGCCAGCGCGCGCTTGATGGATTGCTTGATCCACCAGGCTGCATAGGTCGAGAGCTTTCCACCCTTGGCCGGGTCGAAGCGCTCCACAGCCTTCATCAGGCCGATGTTGCCCTCCGAGATGAGGTCCATAAGCGGCAATCCGATGTTGCCGTAGTCATGGGCGATTTTGACGACCAAGCGAAGGTTCGCTTTGATCATGGTGGCGCGGGCTTCCTTGTTGCCGCGCTTGATTTTTGCGGCGAGGACGATTTCTTCCTGGATGGTCAGGAGCGGGGTCTTCCCGATCTCGCGCATGTATTGTTTGAATCCGGCATCTGAGTCTTCGAAACGTGACATATAATTACCCTGGCTTTCTTGTTTTGTAGCAGCCCAGTTGTGGGTCGCCTTGGTTTGTTTGTTCCTTTTGTTCTTTTACAACGTTTGTGTGTTTCGTTGTTATGATGTGTTGATAGCAATTTTTATTCAAAATGGTCAATCAAATTTTTATCCGTGCTTCCGTTTTATGTTTACTGAATCGTTACAATCGTTGTCCTACAGGGGACAAAGGCTGATAATCATGACCGACACTACTTAGCGAAAATTTATTTATTCCGCGATGGATTGTCAGCCCCTTGCAATCCGCTACATATTATTGCGTGTCCGGGTCGCATTTGGATGCCTCCTTTCTTAAAAATGCGACCGTCGGGTGATCGATCTCCGCGCAGCAAAAAGCCCCGCTCTCTTGTCAGAGCGGGGCTTTGCGCAGATTTAGCGGCGGGGCAGTTCCCGGGAATGAAGGCTCTACTTTACTGGCGCGAGTGCGTCATCGTAGCCGCCGGTCGGGTCGAAACGGAACTTCCATTGGCTATCGACTCGCTTCCCGCCGATCATGGCGGACACTGTCGCAGTGTATTCGCCTGGTTCGAGTGGCTTTGGCAGTTTGGCGGAGATCGTCGTTTTAGCCGCATCGACCCAGGTGAATGGAATCAACCCGGCTCCGCTGAGCCGCATCGAAACTGAATTCGGGTCGAATGCGCCAAGCGTGCTCAAATTGGCCTGAAGCACCGGATGTGGGTCTCGGATGCTTTCGCCGTCCATGGGCTGGGTGAGCATCGCTGACTGGGCAGGCGCTACAGAGGGGCTCGCCACCTGCGCAATCGGCGCATCGACGGTCTGAACACGGCCCGACCACGAAAAGATCGGCAAAAAATCCTGAGGCCGGGAATCCAGCCAGTTGTAGCGCGGCACGCGGTCGGATGGGCCCGTGAAGCTCGCGCGCGTCGAACCCAGAGCGAAAGCCGCCTCGTAGCCCGCCTGATGGATCAACTCCTGAATCCGCGGAGAGGAGATTCCGAAAGGGTACGCGTAAGTCGCACAGCGGATGCCGAGCTTTTGCTCGAGGAGCTGCTTGGCACCGGAAATCTCCTGTTTGAGCCATTCCTCGTAAACCTCTGACGGTTTTCCCTGAGTTTCGCGGAGGTTTGCGTGCGACTGGCTGTGGCATCCGATTTCCACTCCTTCGTCGCGCAAGATGGCGAGCTGTTCCCATGTGATGGAGCTGCCGCGGCTGATGAAATTCGTGTAAACGAAGCAGGTCCACGGATAGCCGAATTTTTTCAAAATGGGGCGCGCTACATCGAATGTGGACGAGAATCCGTCATCGATGGTGATCATCGCGCTTCGGGCCGGGATTGTCTTTTCGCCACGCTTCCATGCGAGAAAATCCTGCATCGAAATGACCGTGATGTTTGCATCCTTCAGCTTCTGCATGTGCTCCTCAAAAACCGCCGGAGCGATGTGCAGCGCAGCCGGCGCAGTGTTCTCCACGCGGTGATAAAGCAAAACCGCGACCTGCGCTGTTTTGTCCACCGCGACCGGAGAACCCGGCGTGACGGGAGCGGAAGGCTGGGGATTCACTTGGCCGGCGAGGGGCGCTTTGAACGCTGTCTGCCCCGGCGTCGGCGCGGGCTCGACCTTCACGTCCGGAGCTGGCCCGGTGAGCGATTTGTCCGCCTTTTTCCAAAACTGAATCCGCTCCAGCGAAGACGGTGCCCACCGCTCGAGAGCGAAGTACGCAGCAGTGAGCAGGAGGGCGAAAATAAGGAACTTTCGCACGGGCGAACGTTTGGGCTCTTCTTCGAGATAGTACATAGTGACGCGACGATTCAACCGTCATTCCGGAAAATGGCGAGCGGGAAACGACGAAGAATGCTCGTCTTTATTCCGGCGAGAGGATTCTTCGCGACGCGAACCGCAGCCACGGAGGCGTTGCATTTTATCCCGCAGTCCTTAACTTGCGCACTGTGAAACTGACTGCGACTCAACGCCTGCTCTCCCAGACTGCGAACCGGCTTCGCCTTGCGGCAGTGGGCTTGTGGACGCATCGGGCGCTCCTCGGACTCGCTGCGATTTTTGCAGTTGCGCTCATCGGCTCGCGACTTCTTGGCTTGTTGCCGCTGGCGTGGTTTCGGTGGGAAACGCTGCTCGGAGTTCCAGTCGCCGCGATTTTTGCGGGACTCATCATCGCCCGCCGCCCGCCGCAGGAACTCGTCGCGCGAGTCGTCGATGAACGCTCTGGCAGCAAGGAGCTCTTTCTTTCCGCAACCTTGATGCAGGACAGCTCGGCGGAGTTTGCGCCCGTGGTGCGAGAGCAGGCAGAACAGGTCGCCCCGACCTTGCGGGCGGCGAATCTCGTCCCGTTCCGGTACGGGCCGCAGATGCGAAACGGAATGGTCGCGCTCGCGATTCTCGCTGCCGGGACTCAATGGCTCCCGCAGCTTGATTTACTGAAAATGGAGCAAGGTCGCCAGGCCGCGACGCAGCAG
>JAYTMG010000638.1:0-1366 GCA_043728745.1 Verrucomicrobiaceae bacterium | reverse complement strand
CGACTGGTTCAAGAGTTTTGATAAGTCCGACAAAGGCCGCATCTACCGCATCCACGATCCGGCGACGGACGCGAGCGCCGCCGTGCAGGAGACGAAGCGCCTGCTCGCGGACGGGATGACCAAGCGCAGCGTGAAGGAACTCGCGGAACTACTCGGGCATCGTGACCGCAGGGTGAGGCTGGAGGCGCAATGGGAATTGGCGAGCATGACCAACTACGCCGTGCTGAGCGGCGTGGCGAAGAACACCAAGCTCGCGCTTCTTCCCCGCATCCATGCGATTTGGGCGCTGGAGCAGGCCATTCGCGACATCCGGATGGGACCGCGGCAGATGAACAACGTGGTTTATCGCGACGAGATGAACGCGTTGATTCCTCTGCTCAAGGATCCTGAGCCGGAAATTCGAGCGCAGGCGTGCAAGCTCATGGCCAGCGCACTGTGCGGCGACGCGCAGGAATCATTGCGCGCGCTGTTCAATGATCCGGCCCAGCGCGTTCAGGCTTTCGCCATCCGCGCCTATACGCGCATGTTTCAGATGCGGACCTACGTTAATGCCACGGTTACCCAGCCACTGGCCGCGCGCGTCCAGGAGAAGGTTCGTGACGCGGTGAAGGGGAACTGGGGCGTAGCGGGAAAAGGATTTTCTTTCCCCGGCGAGGCCTTGGGACAGGCCGTGGAGCGCTCCGGAGGAGCGCCCTACTTTATTCACGAGAGCGCGAACCTGTACATCGAGCTTTTCAAGATGCTCCCTGATTCCATCGTCGAGAACATCATTAGTCACGGTCGCGGGACCAACCGCGCTACGGTGCTCTCTCACTTGCTCGCGCTACGGCGCATGAAAAAACCTGCGATAGCGCGTCAGCTCCATTCCCCGGATCCTTTGATTGTGCTGGAAGCCGCCCGCGCCATCAATGACGTGCCGATTCCCGAGGCGTATCCGCAACTCGCCGCGCTTATCGGGGCTGGCGGCAAGTCTTCGCTCGGCTCGGCACGCGCTGCTTCCCCTCACCCCGGCCCTCTCCCCAAGGGAGAGGGAGAAACGTCCGCCGCTGTTGGTCAGAATGGAAGTGTTGGAAACGAAGGGACGCGGAGTGCCAACCTCCCTCTCCTGGGGGAGAGGGCTGGGGTGAGGGCGGGCCAGCTATCTGAAATCTCCAATCTCAAATCTGAAATCACCTTCTTCACCTTGCGCCGCGCGCTCAATGCGAACTTCCGCGTCGGTCACGCCACGAATGCCCTCGCGCTCGCTGCCTTCGCCGCGCGCAGCGATGCGCCGGAGCCGCTGCGCATCGAGGCGCTGGAACTTCTTGGTCTCTGGGCCAAGCCTCCGGCGCGCGATCATTTCATGGGGCTGTATCGTCCGCTGCCC
>JAYTMG010000637.1:0-3893 GCA_043728745.1 Verrucomicrobiaceae bacterium | reverse complement strand
GAGAACAGCGGTCCTGCGGCGGCGACGATGATCTTGTCGATCGGCTTGGCTGTCGGGAGCGAACCCGCGGGAAACTCCGAAGAGCCCTCCACGTCGCCGTTCGCGAGCTGCGGGAGCTTCACATATCCGCCGAAAGGAATCGAGTTCAGCGCATACCAGACGCCGCCGATTTTCTTGCGCCAGATCGGCTTGCCAAACCAGATGGCGAACTCCTCGACGACAAGCCCGCGCCATTTCGCAGCGAGGAAGTGGCCGAGTTCGTGAAAGAAGATGACGAAGTTGAACAGCAGGACTACCTCTAAACAGATACCGATGAACTTTAAGACGCTAAGCATGGAACGAATCTCTTTAGCGCACTCTCGGAAGAATGCACCTGATTTTACGCAATCCGTTTCACCGTCTCACCGGGAGCCGCGCACGTTTGCCAGTCGTGCTGGATGTCGCGCATAATAATCGCGTGGTCAAAAACGACGCTGCCCGCCGGAAAAACGCTCGTATCCGCGAAGAACCGGGAGCGGCAAATCTCCACCTCAAAAGGACGCACGCTCCATTCGCGAGTGACGAGCTTCATCCCGTCGATCGCACCGGACGCCGCGAGCGAAAACCCGAGGCAACCACCCTCGAAAAAGCGCGAACTTTCCTCCAGCGACCGGAAGATCGAGCCCGCGGGAAGCTCCGCGCTTTCATGTCCGCGCAGTTCCACGAGCGCCTCGCCGTTATCCGGTCGCGCGCGGAGCCCCACGTGCCCATTCGCATCGCGCACGGCGAAGTCGGCGTAGTGCTGCTCGCCCGGAAAAAGCCGCCCGCCCGCATAGTGGTTCATCAGCGAACTCGTATCGCGCCGGAAAACAAACACGCCCTCGCGGACGACCGCGCCTTCATCCCATTCGACGGCTACGCGGTGCGCCGCATTCTCGCTGGAGACTCCGATGAACGCGGGCATGCCCGAGAGCCGAATCTTCTCCAGCCGGATAAGGCAAATGCCGACCACGGCAAATCCCGCGTGTAACTTAGGCCGAAACGGCGCAGGCAGCAACGGCCTCACAATCTCTGGTGCGACGCGGTAATTGACGAGGATGCGGCGTTTGATGACTCCAGTGATTTCCATTTGCCGAGTATAGAACATCAACAGCCACTGTTCAGCGAGCGACAATTTGCGCGCTCGAAATCATGTCTGGGGGCGTCTGGCTGAATAGCGAGTCCGGCGACCCTTGAACCTAAAATGCGGACCGATCATGGCAATTTAGCGTAGTCGGCGGGCATATTTGGTCGGCGGTTTGTTGTCGGGGACAAAAGGGACGGCAGGGACTCAGAGGACGCCGTCCCTTTCGTCCCTTGAGTCTTTTGCGTCCCTGAAAGTGGTGTTTTTCGCTGCCGTGCCTCAGACGGGGAATCTCCACCATCCGAAGAATCACGCGCTACGGCATCACTTTCTTCCACTTCCCGATTGGCTGATTCGTGCTGCGGACACGGACCTCCACGTTGTGCGGCTGTCCGTCGCGGAACCATAGCGTAAGGTCTGCTTTGAAACCATGCTTGCCGTTGCTAAAGCCGCGCTCTTTGAGATCGGGGCGCTCGACATCGACTGGGACGCGCAACGCCCAGTGCCAGTCCACGTAGATATCCACTTCCAGTCCGCCGTTCGGTTTGTCGCGCCGCCAAACGTAGCCTTCGATGAGATTCGGGCTCCAGGTCTCCACTTTCTCCTCGTGCGCGGGTGGCGGCGGCGGGATGAGGCGACCGCTGAAAATCAACATTCCGAACGCGACGATGTGGAACGTGACGATGCGCGAAATCCAACGATTTCGCGCTGTGTCGAGCCAGCGCTTGGTCTGCTTGTTCCAGCGCGCAAACGAGTCGTAGCCCGTGACGAGAATCGCGTGGTACATACCATAGACGAGATAGTGAAGGGCGAGCCCGTGCCAGACTCCCATGATGCCAAAAGTGAGGAAAGTCCCGAGCGTTCCAGCGGTCGTTTTCGCCTTAAACCATTTGCCTTTCGCAGCCGCGAGTTGGAACCGCATGTGGACGTGGTCACGAAGCCAAAATGAGAGACTTTGGTGCCAGCGCGCCCAGAATTCCCGGATGTTTCGGGCGAGAAAAGGCGCGTCGAAATTCTCGGGCGTGCGGATGCCGAGGAAGCGGCTCACGCCGACGGCGAACGCGCTGTAGCCGGCGAAATCGAAGAACAAATAAAACGTGTAGGAATACATCGAGCCCACCGTTGCCCAAAAGCCGGTCGCTTTTTCCAGCGGAGTTTCGAGATGCTGATCGATGAGCGCGGCGATGATGAATTTGTAGAGGAACCCGCGCATCACTCGCTGAACCGCGAGGTCCAGATCGTCGAGAAACTCAGCCCGTGAGCGCTCTTTCGCCCAGTCTTGCCCGAAGCGCCGGTAGCGATCGATCGGCCCCGAAGAAACGGTGGGGAAGAAAAACAGGAACGCGAAAAGCTGGCCGGGAGAAAGGGTTTTTACGACGCCGTCGTGGATGGAGAAAACCACGTCCAGCGCGCGGAAGGTGACGTAGCTTATGCCGAGAAAGCCGAACGCATTATCGACCGCGAAATACGGCATCAGCTTGCTAGCGAAAAGTGGGGCCAGAATGAGCACCATCGCCGCATAAAATGTAGCGCGGGATTTCCACCGGAGAAATGCGATACACACGAGAGACTCCCACAGCGCCGATGCGACGAAAATATAGAACGGCGCGAACTGCGTGCTGCCCGGCTGGCTGGCCCACGGCTGGAGCAACTCCGGCCCGCCGAGCGCGGGAAGAGCCAGTCCGGTGACGCGTAGAACTGCACTGCTGTGGGTGCTGAAAATGAATCCCAGTACGAGCAGCGATGCTACGAAGCTGCGCCGCGCGCTGGCCTTGCCGAGCAGGCCGAGTACGCAGACGGGCAGAACCGCGTACAGCAGCAATACTCCAAAAAATGTCCAGTCGGCGAAGGGTGTCATCGGGTGATTTTCCGAAGACAGAATACCGGACGCGCGAAGTCCTTAGCCGCGCTATCCGCCAAAAGCTTTCCGGAGCATTTCGATGCTCTTTGGGACTGCGGTATCGGCGGGTTCCTTGCCTTCCATTTCCAGCGCCACGTAGCCGCTGTAATTAGCGTCGGCGAGAATTCTGGCGATGCGCGGGTAGTCGAGTTCCAGCGTGTACCAGAGCCCTCCTCCGTTGTATGTCTTTGCCTGCACAAATGCGGCGCGTGGAGCGACTGCGGCGATTTTGTCGTAGGGATCTTCGAGGAAGTTTCCGGTATCGACGAGGGCTCCGATGTACGGGGAATTAAACGCTCCGAGGATGCGGTTCATTCCTTGTGGGGAGCGGGAGAGTCCCCAGTGGTTTTCGAGCGCGAGAATGATGCCTAGTTCTTCGGCGCGCTTGAGGCATTTCCCGAGGCCGTCGATGGACCAATCGAACGCTTCGTCTTCGCTGTGGCCGGCGATCGGGGGCTCGAGGCCGCGCTTTTTCATGAACTCGTCAAAATCCGCGATGGTGTTCCAGCGACCCGCGTTGACCCGGATGGACGCGGCGCCCAGCGAGTCGGCGATCTCCAAGGTTTTGAGCGTGTGATCGACAGCAGCCTGCCGGAGCTTTGGGTCGGGGTTGACGAAGTTTTGATGCGTGCTGAGGCAGATGAGATCGATCCCATTGCGAAATGCGAGCCGCTTGAGATTGCGGCAATAGGATCGAGCGGGTGCGTCGAACGGTCCTTTTTCGGCGATTTCCATCTGGCGGTGGAGGACATCGACTCCTTCGACTCCGAGTTGCGCGGCGCGCTCGATAACGGTCTCGATGGGAAACTTTTTTTCCTCGAAGTGCCAGTAGCTGTAGGTCGAGATGCCAAACTTGATTGGTTTTTTGAACTTTGCAGGTGCGGGGTCATC
>JAYTMG010000636.1:0-1405 GCA_043728745.1 Verrucomicrobiaceae bacterium | reverse complement strand
GACGCCGATGCCCTGCTTTTTCAAATCGCGGATGATGTCGAAAAGCCGGGAGACTTCATGCTGCGTGAGCGCGGCGCTCGGCTCGTCCATCACGATGATTCGCGCATCAAACGCGAGCGCCTTCGCGATTTCCACGAGCTGCTGCTGAGCCGTCGTGAGTCGTCCGCACGGCGTATCGAGGTCCATCGCGATGCCGAGCCGGGCAAACATTTTCTCCGCGCGCGCCCGTTCCTGCCGATGCGCGATGAATCCGCCGCTCGAAATTTCCTGCCCGAGAAAAATGTTCTCTACCGCGTTCAGCCCCGGCACGAGATTGAACTCCTGATAAATCACCGCGACGCCCGCATTCCGTGAATCCTGCGGCGAGCGGAAAACCGTTTCGCGTCCGTCGATTTCGATCGTCCCGTCGTCCGCCAAATGCGCGCCGCCGAGCACCTTCATCAGCGTGCTTTTCCCCGCGCCATTCTCGCCAATCAGCGCCAGCACTTCGCCAGCGCCCAGCGAAAGACTCACGCCCCGCAGCGCCTTCACGCCGGGGAAGGATTTTACGATACCGCGCATTTCGATGAGCGGGGTCATGGGGAAATGCCGAATGCCGAATGACGAATGTTCTTGGGAAAGGTGTGTTCGCGCTGTGATGCAGCGCGGAGCGCCGTGGAGTGCTGGAACTTGTTCCAGCCGTGGCCTGCGGGACTTGTCACGCACAAAGCCGTGGCAACGGCTCCCGTGCACCCGAAGCTCTGCGCGACAAGTCGCTTGAGTGACGGCGGGAACAAGTTCCCGCACTCCACGGCGTTCCGCGCGACAATGCGTAGCATCACAAAGTCGCTGACTACTTTGGCCCTCATACTCCCATCGCCTTCTCCAAAGCCGCACGCATGACCGCAGCATCGGGATTGATGCCCGTCCAGAACTGCACGCCGACGATGCCTTGATTTACGAGCATCCCGAGGCCGTCGATTGCGCGGCAACCGCGAGCTGCGGAGTCGTCGAGGAAGCGCGTGCGGACTGGGCTGAAGACGACATCCGCCGTGACCATGCCGGGTTTCAGCGAGTCTAAATCGAGCGCGAGCCGGGCCTCCGGCGCGTAGAGGCCGATGGATGTTCCGTTGATGACGACATCGGTTCCGGCGGGCACCGTGTAGTCGCTTTTCCAGACGACGAATTCGGCGTCGAGCTTCAGTTTATCGCGCAACAGCCCGACTAGTTCGCCGCCGCGCGCTTCGGAGCGATTGACGATGGTGATTCGCTTCGTGCCAGCGAGCCCGAGTTCCACGGCGATGGCGCGTGCTGCGCCGCCTGCGCCGAAGAGCACGACGGATTTTCCACGCGGGTCGATGGCGGTTTCGAGCGACTTGAGAAAGCCTTTGCCGTCCGTGTTTTCGCCGATGAATTTGTCGCCGCG
>JAYTMG010000635.1:0-3250 GCA_043728745.1 Verrucomicrobiaceae bacterium | reverse complement strand
TGGCCGGGCGTCCGTCGCTCGGCTCGTGGGTGACTTACGGGCTCGGCACGCAGAACGCGAACCTCCCAGCATTCGTCGTCATGCAGGATAATCCGGCGTCCGTCATCAACGGCCCTCGAAACTGGGGCAGCGGGTTCATGCCTGCGCTGTATCAAGGCACGCGAATCGAGAGCGGAGCGGAGCCCATCCAGTTTCTCAATACGCCCGACGGCATCGCGCCCGAGCAGCAGCGCGGGAAACTCGATTTCCTCACGGAGCTCAATAACCGCCATGCCGCCACGCGGCACAACAGCGAGCTGGAGGCGCGCATCGCCAGCTACGAACTCGCATTCCGGATGCAGGCCGAGGCACCCGATGCAGTGGACATTTCGCGCGAGACCGAGACGACGCGGCAGCTTTACGGCATGGACGAAAAGGAGACCTCGAAATTTGGCGGCATGTGTCTCCTTGCGCGACGGCTCGTGGAGCGCGGCGTGCGCTTCGTCCAGCTCTACAGCGGCGCGGGCAGCAAGTGGGACGCGCACGCGAAGATCGAGGAAAACCACGGCAAACTCTTCCGTGAAACCGACAAGCCGATTGCCGGACTTTTACGCGATTTGAAACAACGCGGGATGCTCGACGACACGCTCGTCGTGTGGGGCGGCGAATTCGGCCGCACGCCGATGAGTGAGAAAGGCGACGGGCGCGACCACAACCCGACGGGCTTCACGATGTGGATGGCGGGCGGCGGCGTGAAAGGCGGACAAACCATCGGCAGCACGGACGAACTCGGCCTGCGCGCCGTGGAGGACCGGCTGCACGTCCACGACATCCACGCGACAATTCTACACCTGCTCGGCGTGGAGAATTTGAAGCTCACCTACCGCCACAAAGGCCGCCCGGAAAACCCCACGCTCAACGAGGGCGAGGCCTATCGGAAAATCGCGGGGTAGCCGTTTCAGCTCGCGAGAGGGAGGGTGATTTCGAATGTCGTGCCGATGCCCGGTTTGCTGTGAAGCGAGATGGTGCCGCCGTGGGATTCGACGACGCTTTTTACAATGGCAAGGCCCAGTCCGGTGCCCTTGGATTTTCCATGCGTGTTGAAGGGCTCGAAGATTTTCGGCAGCATCTCGGGAGGGATTCCGCATCCCGTATCGCCGACTTTGTAGATGACTTTGTCGCCTTCGCTACGCACGCCGAGCCAAAGGATGCCGCCTTTCGGCATGGCTTCGATGGCGTTTTTGATCAGGTTCAAAAGGACGCGGGAGAAACGCCCGAGATCCATGTTCACTTCCGCGGTGCATGCGGTTTCTTTGATCAGGTGGATGCCGTCGGGCAGCAAACGGGGTAAATTTGAATCGAGCTCTTCCATCACCGCGAGCGCTATGTGTTTTTGGAGGTGGACGCTGCTTTGACCGCGTGCGAAATCGAGCAGTTCCTGAATCATGTCCATCATTCCATCGACGGATTTGTTCATGAGGCGGGAGAACTCCGTAATCGTCGGATCGTCAAACCGCGCAGCGAGAAGTTCGCTGCACGAGCGGATGACGGTTATTGGATTTTTGAGATCGTGGATGATGGAGTTTGCCATCGTGCCCACGGTGCTGATGCGCTCGTTGCGCATGAGTTCGGAAATGAAATGACTGTTGACGCTTCGCAAGCGCTCGACGACGGAGCGCAGGAAGTTCATGTGCATACTGCCCGGCGCGAGCGCGAGGATACGCTCAAACGCTGCGTGGTCCACCCGGCCCAGAACGGTGCGCTCTGCGGCGGTCGCTTTGGCACTTCGGGGCTGGCCGTCGATGAGCGCCATCTCCCCGAAGAAATTGCCGGGCTGAATGAAGCCGAGCGTCTCCTGCTGGCCGCCGCGCCCCAATTTGGAGATGCGCACACTGCCCTCGCAGACGAGGAACAGGCAGTCGCCCTGCTCGCCTTCGTTAAAAATCACGTCATCCGGATCGAACTGCAACAAGTCCATGTCGGAGCCCAGATCGGACAGCAGATCCGACGGAATCCCCGTGAAAAGGCGGTTGTTGCGGATGAGATCGAGGTCTCGGATTTCGGCTTGGCTAGCAGGCATACTCCCCATCAATAGCTAGGAGCATTCCCGATTGGCAGTCTAATCGCGCCTGCGCCGGTGAACGTGCCGCTTGTCGTTCCGTTTCCGCCCGAGCCCGTAAAATTCGCCTTATTTGCAAAGATGCTCGCTTGAATGATTCCCCCCACGGTGACGGCTTTTCCATTGGCAATGGTGACGCTGTTCGCCGCGATGATCTTGGCCCCTGTGCCGTCAAGTGTCGTGTCGTTATTGAAAAGGATGCTGCCGTTCGCCCCTGCTGCGTAAAGGTGAAGAAGCGTGTCCGCTTTCAGTGTGCCGCCGCCAATGATGAGGCTGCCGTCATTGCCTATCGCACCGACCTTCACGACATTTCCAGCGACTTGGACGTTGTTGAGTACGATCGCCCCACCCGCGCCGCTGTTCTGAATGTTCACCAATCCACGGTCCGCACGGATGGTCCCGCCGTTCGCGAGAATTTGGCCACCTGACGACTTGAACTCGATTTTCCCGCCGGGTCCGGGTGCTGCGTTTGCAAGGAGCGAATTCAATTGGGCGCTGCTGCCGATCTCGATGGCATTGCCCGATGTCTTCCGGCTTTCGAGGAGAATATTGCCGCCGGTCTTGCTGGCTTTTCCTGCAACGCTGTCGCTGACTTTGATTGCGGCGTTGACCTTGATCGTGTCGGCGGAGAAGAGCTTCACATTGCCGCCCAAACCACCGGTGGCGACCAGCTTTCCGTTCGCACCGGTTGTTGCGGTGATGGGCGCGTTCACGTTGATTTGGCCGGGGATGGGATTCAGGTCAGAACCGACACTGAGCGAGCCGGCATTCCCGCCTTCGAAATTGTTTGAAAGGCTTGCGCTTCCACCGCTGAGAGTGGCTCCATTGATTGCGGACCCGCCGGTATCGAATGTGATCGAATTCGCATGGAGCTCCAACGGGGCGCCATTTTGAGGCGCTTTCGTCGCGGTTCCCGCCTTTCCGTCATAGACGATTCCGAGCAGCGGACCCTTGCTGTTGTTCCCTTGCGCGCTGATCGACGACGCTGTGTAGGTGTGGAGAACATCGTGATCATCCTCCTTGAAGCTTTCCAGCTTGCCCGTAACGTTAATGGCCCCGCCGACAATCATATTCCTCGCTCCGATTTCCCGGCCCGAGACGTTTCCGGAAACCGTGACTGTTCCTGTCGCGTGCAAGTCGTCGATAGAGAGG
>JAYTMG010000634.1:0-1106 GCA_043728745.1 Verrucomicrobiaceae bacterium | reverse complement strand
TTTGGCACCGTGGTCACGGATGATTTGCGCGCGGTGGTCGAGGAACTTTCCGGCCGCTCCTTCGATCAGTTCTTCGACCAGTGGGTTTATCACACCGGCTTCCCGCGCCTGGACGTGGACTACAGTTGGGACGAGCGCACGAAGCTGGCGAAAATCACCGTGCGCCAGTCGCAGGCGGTGAGCGAGCAGGTGCCGCTGTTCAAGGTGCCGCTGCCGGTGAAATTCAAACTTAAGTCAGGCGTGGTCGAGAAGACGCTGACTGTCAAAGACCGCGCGGAGGATTTCTACATTCCGCTCGAAAGCCAGCCCGAGTTGGTGCGCGTCGATCCGAACATCAGCCTTCTCGGCGTGATCAATTTTCGTCCGCCCGGCGCGATGCTCGCCGCCCAGTTCGCCGACAAGTCGGACGCCATCGGCCGCTACATCGCCGCCGAACAGTTCGCCGAACGTCGCGACGGCGATGCGCTGGCGAAACTCAAGACCGCGCTGAACACCGATGACTTCTGGCCCGTCCGCATCGCTGCGTCGAAGGGACTCCGCTCGATGCAGAGCGACGAGTCGTTCGACGCGCTGAAAAGTTCGCTCAAGCAGAGCAACGCCCGTGTGCGCAAACAGGTCGTGAGCGACGCGACTTCATTCTATCGCCCCGCCGCGTTTGAACTCGCGCAGACGGTGATCGATTCCGAAAAGAATCCCGACATTGTCGGCACCGCCGTCGGCGCGCTCGTGCCGCTCGGCACAAACGTGCGAGGCACACTGATTTATTTCCTAAACACGAACTCATTCCGCCATCACCTCATGGACACCGCGATGAACGCGATGCGTTCCCAGAACGATTCGTTCTACCTCGAGCCGCTGCGCGCCACGCTCGAACGTCGCAAGACGGAAGTCGGCGGCCGCACGCTCGCGAACGGCCTCTCCGTGCTCGCCCAACTTTCTCGCGACGAGCAGAGCAAGGATGCCACGCGCGATTTCCTCGCCAGCTTCGCCAATGACTTGCGCCAGAATGTGAAGCTCGCCGCGCTCAACGGACTCGGCACCCTGCGCGATGAAAAGGCGTTGCCCATTCTGGAACGCTTCACCGGCGGCGCAAAAAACACGCCCGT
>JAYTMG010000633.1:0-4356 GCA_043728745.1 Verrucomicrobiaceae bacterium | reverse complement strand
GAGGTCGTGGACCTCGCGAATTTCCTGAACAAAATGGGCGCGAAGATCGAAGGCGCGGGCACCCGCCGCATCGTCATCCAGGGCGTCACGGAGCTTCACGGAGCGGAACATGAAGTCATCCCCGACCGCATTGAAGCCGGGACGTATCTCGTCGCTGGCGCAATCATGGGCGGCGATGTACTGCTGCGCCGTGTGGAGCCGAGCCATCTCGGATCGCTCGTCGATTCGCTGAAGCAATCCGGATACGCGATCGAAGTCGGCGTCGGCACGCTCCGCATCAAGGGCCATTCCGCGCCAAAGCCCGTGCAGCTCAACACCGAGCCGTATCCCGGCTTCCCGACTGACATGCAGGCGCAAATGTGCGCGCTCCTTTCGCAGACGAGCGGAATCAGCGTCATCAGCGAAACGGTTTTCCCGCAGCGCTTCATGCACGTCAGCGAGCTAAAGCGGATGGGCGCAGACATCTCGCTCGACGGACACACAGCCATCATCAAAGGCGTGGAAAAAATGAGCGGCGCTCCGGTGATGGCCAGCGACCTCCGGGCCAGCGCAGCGCTCGTGCTTGCGGGATTGCGCGCAGACGGCGTGACGGAAGTGAACCGCGTCTATCACATCGACCGCGGCTACGAATCCATCGACGAAAAGCTGAACCAGCTCGGCGCCCGCATCGAGCGCGTGAAAGCGTAGGGCGCTTAAAAAAACCGCGCCAAATCGCGTGGCAGCGGCGACTCGAAGCTCATCACTTTTCCCGTCACCGGATGCGGGAACTTTAGCCCGCACGAGTGCAGGCCGAGACGTTCCGCAGGGTCCGTTCGCGCGCCGTATTTCTTGTCGCCGATGATCGGGCAGCCGACGTCCGAAAGGTGGACGCGGATTTGATGCCGCCGCCCCGTCTCCAGCGTGAGCGCGACGAGGCTGCGATTATTTTTCTCCGCCAGCACTTTAAAATGTGTCACCGCGTGCCGCGTCTCCGGTCCACGCGGAACGCTGCGGACGCGGAAAGGATTGGTTTCATCGAGGTCTGATTCCAGCGTGCCTTGCTGCTGCGCGAGCCGACCTTCGACGATGGCCTCGTAGCGTTTCTCGATCGTTTCCCATCCGCCTTGCAGCTTCTCTTTCGCCTCCAGCGTCTTCGCGAAAACCATCAGCCCCGAGGTTTCGCGGTCGAGCCGATGAACGATCCAGATACGCGACTTCGAGTCCGGCTTTCCCTGCCGCACATAATCGGTGAGTTGAAAGTAAGCCGTCTTCTCCTGCTCCGCCTCGCTCGCGATGCTCAGCAGGCCTTCCGGTTTATCGATGACGATCACCGCACCATCTTCAAAGAAAACCTTCATTCCCTTTGCCAGCGTCGTCTTCGGCACAGCAAAACGATCCGTCCGCACCGCCACGACATCGCCCGGAACCAGCGGATGATCGAACTGCGTCACCGCACGTCCGTTCACCGTGATCGCTTGGAACTTCAGCCACGTGCGGATCTGTTTCTTTTTCAAATCGGGCCACGCGGTGAAAAGGAACGAAAGGAGTTCGGCAGGCTGGTCAACGGTACAAGGCTTCGGCATTTCGCACAGTGTATCCGGCAAATCCGTTCCGCGTCACTCTTTCACCACGAATTAAAAATCGGGCGCGCTTTGCAAAGTGCGCACGCCATCATGAAAGCCAAGTGACACAGCCCGCTCCGATGTGGCAGAAGCTCCGTTGTGCTTGCTGCCTTTCTCAATAATTTCGATCCATTCGTCTTCCGCATCGGGGACTACGGGCCGCGCTGGTATGGCCTTTCCTACGTGGTTTCCGCGCTGCTCGTCTATTGGCTCTACAAGCGACTCGCCCAGCGCGGATACACGGACATCCATCCCGAAAAAGTCGCGGACTTTATCACATGGACCGGCCTTTTCGGCGTCCTGCTTGGCGGGCGGCTCGGCTGGATTCTTTGGTACGGGCGCTATCAGCCGCACGACAGTCCGTGGTGGATGTTCGAGGTGCAAAACGGCGGCATGGCGAGCCACGGCGGCATCTACGGCATCGTGATCGTCACGTTCGTCCTCTCGCGTCTTTGGCGCGTCTCGTGGACGAGCATCGGCGACTCGCTTTGTGTGACCGCACCGATGGGCCTCTTCCTTGTCCGGTGCGCGAATTTTTGGAATGGCGAGCTCTACGGCCACGTCACCACGGTGCCGTGGGGCGTAAAGTTCGCATCCGAGCTGCACGAGAGCGCAGACGCCATCTCTGCGGTGGGCGGCGATCCCGCGCTAGTGGGCGAATCCGCGCGCATCGTCGAGGCCGCACGCCACGACCCCGCGCTCGCACAGCGACTCGCCGATGTGCTCCCCACGAGGCACCCATCGCAGCTCTACGAAGCCTTCCTTGAGGGCGTTGTTCTGTTCACCATTCTCTACACATTGCGCACCCGATTTCGGATGCCGCGCGGCGTCCTCACCGGCCTCTTTTTCATCCTCTACGCAGCGCTGCGAATCATTGGTGAAATCTACCGTGTGCCCGATCCCGCGTGGAAGATGGGCAGCCTTTCTGCGGGGCAGACGCTCTCGCTTTATTTCTTCGGGATCGGCGTGGCGTTTCTCGTCGCGGGCATTCGCGTGCGTGTTTACGAGAAAGCCGACCAGCGTTGATGGTTCCGCTTTCCGACAAGCTGCTGGCCGATGCCGGTGGATGGCAGGCGATGAAAGAAGCGCGCGCCATTTTAGCGGCGGACCGCGTGACGAACGCACGTTACGAGCCGCCGGAATTGCTCGGCCTTGTGCGCGGTGCAGAGACGGAATTTCGGTCCGGCCTGCGGATCAAATCAAAGACCGATATCGAGAATACCTGCACGTGCATGGAATCGCGGCGCTGGGGGCGCATCTGCGCGCACTCCATCGCGGTCGGCCTGGCCGTCCTCGCTCCGCCAAAAATCGCAGTGGCACCGGTCGTAGAAAAACCGCGCGAGCCGGAGCGTGCGATGTTTTCCGAGACGGATGGCGAGCCATGTTCGCTGCACGTCATCCTGCCGCCAAACTTCGCGGCTGCGTGGGAAAAGGACGCAGTCATGGTTGTGGTGGAGGCGCAACTCGCCACTCAGCGTCGGCCCTTTGCCACGCTTGATTCGACGAAACAGTACTGCGTCGATCCCGCAGACGCCGCGCTTGGCCCGCGGCTGATCGCAGCGATGGGGCGTCCGCTCGCGATGCTCACGCTGCGGCGCACGGAATTTGCCGAAATACTGCGCGTGCTTGTGCGACATCCGCGTGTGACATTCGGCAAAGCGACCGCCGTTTCGATAAAAGATGATGCGCCGCTCCGCGTGCTGACGGTGCAGCGCGAGGCGGGCGGGCTTGTTCTTTCGGCGAAAGTTCCGACAGGTATTCTGCTCGGTGCAATGTCCGCGTGGGTGCTCGAAAATAATTGTTTCTCAGCCATCGCGCCCGGTCTTCCGGTGCCGTATTTGCGCCTCTTGCAGGGACCGCTTGCGATTCCCGCCGATGCTGCGGATGCGTTCCTTGCGCGTGAGTTGCCGGTGCTCGCGCGCTATTTTGAGATCGAGGGCGACGTTGCTGCTGCGGAGCCCGAGCCCGTCGTAATTCCGGATGTTCGCTTCGCCGCCCATATCGAGGGCTCGCTCAATTTTCTCACCGCACGGCTCGATGCGATTTACGGCGAACGAAAGATTACGCTCGATGCGACCGGCGCGGCGCTCGCGCGTTTTGCACGCAATCGCGCTGCCGAGCAATCTGCCGTCGCGCGGCTCGCTGCGTGCGGCTTCAGCGGCCCGAACGCGCAGGGCGAGTTTGTGCTGCGAGGCGAGCGGGGGATTCTCGGTTTTTTCGCCAGCGCGCTGCCGCGGCTTCAGCGCGAGTGGGCTGTTACCATCGGCGAACGCTTCGAGCACGTCACCCGCGATGTCGAGCGCGTCGCGCCGCGAGTGGAGATTGTGTCGAGCGGCGAGCAATGGTTCGACCTCCGCTACGAACTCGCCAGCCCGAGCGGTGAGCGATTCTCCGGCGCGGATATCGCGCGGCTGCTGCAAGGCGGGCAGAGCTTTGTAAAAAAGGGAAACAAGATCGCGGTGTTCGATGGCGCGTTGCTCGATGAGTTCGAGCACGTCCTGCGTGACAGCGCCCCGCGACAACTCACGCCCGGCACTTACCGCCTCGACAGCAAGCAAGCCGGCGCGCTCGATCTCTTCGCGAGCGAAAGCGGCGTCGCCATTGCAGGGCAGGGGACTTGGCGGCAATGGGCCACAGCGACGCGCAATCTCGATACGTTAAAACCGGTGCCGCTCGGCGATTTGGAAGGCATCCTGCGACCTTACCAAAAACACGGCGTCGCATGGCTGCACTTCCTCGCGAAGAACGGACTCGC
>JAYTMG010000632.1:0-1312 GCA_043728745.1 Verrucomicrobiaceae bacterium | reverse complement strand
ATCCAGCCAGTCAGATCGATCCTGAATCGCGACATGGCATCGCCGTGGCTTACCGGCGCGCCGTGATGCGGGAGCTCGATAAATTTGCCGGTCACCTCGCGAGCGAGTTCGGCAGCGAGCTGGTGATCTGCTTCGGCTATCCGCAGGCGCAGGAAGACGCCGCCCAGCGCGCGATACAGGCGGGTCTGGCGATCATGAACGCCGTGGCCGCCATCACGATTGAAATTCCCAAGCTGAGTCGATTGCATCCGTCTGCGAGCATCGGAATTCATTGCGGCGTCGTGATGGTGACCCCAAACGGGAATTCAGGCGTCGAGCTATTTGGCGAAACGCTGCGCATAGCCGCTTTGGTGCGGGATAAATCGCCGCCTGCGACTTTGTGGATTACCGATGTTGTGCACGAACTCGTCGGAAATATTTTCACGGCCGAAGCCCTCGGTATTTCAATCGCCTCAGAAGACGAAGACGAATTTCGCCTACTGAGCGTGCCAAAAGCTGCCATCACGGATCACTCGCGCTGGTCGCGGCGCGAACTTCTCCCTTTCGTCGGTCGATCAGCGGATGTTGCGCTGGCAATCGAACGACTAAAAACGGTGCGGGATGGAACGGGCGGTAGCTACATCCTGGTAAGCGGCGAGGCGGGCGTCGGAAAATCCCGGCTTGTCGCCGAAGTCAAAGAACGCAGCGCGGATCTCGAAATACTGTGGCTCGAGACCGCGGGTTCGTCGCTTCACAGCAACGCGCCGTTCTACACGATTATCCAGCTGATCGAGGGCGTTGTCGGATGGAAAGACGTGGTCGATCAGGTCTCTCGCCAAAACCTCCTGGAACAGGCTCTTTTGCGCGCCGGGCTGGATACGCAGGAGGCGCTGCCGCTGATTGCCGATCTGTTGCGGCTTCCCATCCCGGATGGATATCGGGAACTGGCGGGTACACCCGAGACGAAGCGCAAAAGACTGATCGCCACGATGGCGGAATGGATTTTCAACGTCGCCTCCGAGATGCCCGTTGCGCTCCACATCGAGGACATGCACTGGGTCGATCCCTCCTCGCTGGAGTTCATTCAGTTGCTGGCGGAGCAATGCTCCGCTTTCCCGCTGGTTCTGGTCGTCACCGCCCGGCCCGAGTTCGAAGCCCCGTGGGCGCGGCGCGGGCATCACGTGGATCTCGTCCTGACCAATTTGAGCGTATCTGATACGCGCTCGCTGGTATTGGCGGTGCTTCCCGAAGACGGCGTTCATGGCGACGTGCTGGATGCGGTCGTCGAGAGGTCTGGGGGGGTTCCCCTGTTTGCCGAAGAGCTCGCTCATCT
>JAYTMG010000631.1:0-38458 GCA_043728745.1 Verrucomicrobiaceae bacterium | reverse complement strand
ACCGCCGACATCCAGAACGACTTGCGTGGGCAACGCTTCGACGAGCGTGCCGGAAAGGTGATAAATCATGGCGCGTTGCGTATCAGGCTCCGCGCGCTGAGTCTATTCCTCGCGCTTTTTTGTTCGCCGCTGCGCGCTGCAGACGCGAAAATATGGATGCTCGTGGCGCAGCCAAAGTTCCTCGCGCACAAGGTCACCCAGCCAATCGCGGCTGCAAAAGAGACGGTTTTTGCTGCGGCAAAGTGGACGGACATCGGGCCGGAATTTGTGAGTGCCGAGGAGTGGAAAGAAGCCGGGATGGATGTGCAAAAAGCAGCCGCATCCACCCGCAAACACGCTGCCGCCTGGTTGCGCGATGTGAAACCGCAGTTTGTGCGCAATGACCGGAAGATTATCGAATTTGCACTGCTCAAATCGGAGCGCGTCCCGGTCGCTGCGACGGTGCTCGCGCCGGAATTTCTCAAGGAGTTCGAGGAAGTCTTCGGTCCGAAAATGATCGTCGTGATGCCGAACCTCTACACGGTTTTTGTCTTCCCAGGGCTCGCTGGCAATCAGAACGCCTACTCCGACCTCATTCTAGGTGCATGGAACAGCAAGCAGCCCAAAGTCAGCCGCGAAGTTTTCGAGCTGACGGCGGCAGGGATTCGCGCGGTTGGGATTTTCGAGGAGTAGAATCCTGCTCTACTTCGCGAAGGCTTTGTCTTTCTCGTTTCCGCCGCTGAGAAGGTAGGCGACGAGGTCTTTAAGTTCCTCGGGATTGAGCGAATTGATGAGGCCGGGAGGCATCATCGAGACGGTCCATGGCTTGCGCGATTTCACGCTGTCGAGCGGGATACCAGTCAGTTCGTTCGGTGCGAGGGCGCTGGTCATGACCATAAGTTTCCCTGCTTCTTCGCCGGTGACGCGGCCGATGACGACGCCGCCGTCTTTGAGCTCGATATAGTCGGTGCCGTATTGGTCGCTGATGACTTTGCTCGGGTCCTGAATGTTCTCGGCGAGATCGCGGATGGTGTAGCGGTTGCCTGCGCCGGTGAGGTCGGGCCCGATGTTGCCGCCGTCTCCTCCGAGTTTATGGCAGGCAGCGCAGAGCGTGGCTGCATACATCGCTTTGCCGTTCGCGAAGTCGCGGCCTTTGAGCCCGCTGGCGACGAGTTTCTCGACATCATCGACGGTCCACGCGCGGCCCGGTCCTTTGGCTGCGACGGTGACGCCGGGTGTTGCGGCGAGTTTTGAAGCGCTGAGTTCTTTCATTGTCACACGCTCTGCGTCGGGGACATTGGCGAGCGCTTCGTCGCGGATGTTCGCGAGGAATTTCGGAAAGCTGTTTCCGCCTTTCCATGAGTTCGCGATGGGGAACCAGCCGTAGTAGGCTTTGCGCAAAGCGGGCGTCCAGCCAGTGGTCGCGGCGCGCAGGGCTGCGGCGTAAGCGATTGCCTGGCGGTTCGGGCGGCTGGCCGTCATCGCGCGGGCTGCGCTGGCGTATCCGTCGTTGCGGGCGAGGAGTTGGTCCGTGGCGATTGCGCCGCCAGCGTCGGCTGTGGTGGCGAGCAGCGGGACGGTCCTAGCGACGATGGTTGGCGAGTCGAGGACAACGAGGAGTTGGAGTAACTCGCGGTTTAAGAGCGCATCTTTTGTGGGGAAGAGTCCGTCGAGTTTCGCGAGGACTGGCGCGGCGGCGGCTGCGGTCGGTTTGCCGAGGCGGGTGATGGCGAGCTGGTATGCGCGAATAAGTCCGCCTTGCTGCTCGGGCGTGAGCTTTGCGAAATCGAGGCGGTTGAGTGCTGCGAAGAGCTTTCCTTGTAAAGGCGCGTCTGCCGCCCCGATCGGGAAGACGGGGCCGGAGGATGCGTCGAGTTTCTTCTGCTGCTTTGCTGCTGCTGCTGCTGCTTCGGGACTGCGGCCCATGCGGGCGAGGGCGACGAGTGCCTCGATGGACGCCTGCGGCTTGGTTTCAGCGAGTGCTGCTTCCGCCCAATTCGCGACGGGCTGACGCTCGATCGCGGTGCGCGCTGCGAAGCGGATGTGGCGGTCGGCGTGTCCGAGATACGGCCATGCTTTTGCGATGGCTTCCGGGCCGGTGCCTGCTTCGTGGAGCTTCTCCAGCGAACGGCGCAGCGTGCTCTCGGGGGTGACTGTGTAAGCGGGCGCAGGAGCCGTGCTCTCTTTGCCCACGTAGGTCACGCGGTAGAGCCCGGATTGTGAACGGCGTCCGCCGACGGTGAAGTACATCGCGCCATCTTTCGGATGGATAATCGCGTCTGTCAGCGGCAGCGGTTTGCCGGAGACGAACTCCTCTTTCTCCGCTTTGAATGAGCCTCCGCTGGGTGTGAGGTGGATCGCATACATGGTCCCGTAGGTCCAGTCGCATGCAAAAAATGCGCGCTGGTAGCGGGCTGGGAATTTCGCCCCTGCACCGAAGGTCACGCCGGTCGGCGAGCCGGGTCCGATGTCGAGCGTCGTGG
The DNA here is from genome assembly GCA_043728745.1 of Verrucomicrobiaceae bacterium. Classification (GTDB taxonomy): domain Bacteria; phylum Verrucomicrobiota; class Verrucomicrobiia; order Chthoniobacterales; family Chthoniobacteraceae; genus SXWH01. The sequence goes on along the minus strand of JAYTMG010000631.1, from coordinate 35,996 downwards.
GCAATGAATCCGGATAGGACTCCGGCCATTTTCCTGCGCCGCTGCGCCAGCCGTTATCGGAGCCGCTCGTGGCGTGGGCGATGCGCGTAGGGCGGTACCATGGCGAGCCGATGTCCCATTCCATGTCGCTGTCGAAGGTGAATATTTCGCCGTTTGCATCGAACGAAATGTCGTATTGGTTGCGGAATCCCGAGCTGATGAGCTCAACGATCTTCCCGTCCGGATCCATTTTGTAAATGCAGCCGCCCGGCGCGAGGATGCCTTTTGCGTGGCCGTTCCCATCCCACAGACGCGGAAGAATGTGGTCTTCATCCCACGAATTCACAGCTTCGCGCGAGAGCTCCATGTGGTCTGGCTGTTTCGTGTGATTGCCGCAGGCAAAGTAGAGGGACTTTCCATCCGGCGAGAGAATGATTGCGTGGGAGCCGTGCTCGCCGCCGCCGTCGATTTTGCGGAGGTAGTCGGCTTTATCGAACTGGTCGTCTCCATTTGTGTCCTTCAGACGCCAGATCCCTTTGCCGTCCTGCTCGTTGATCATCACGTAAAGGCTGTCGAATGCGTAGAGCATCCCGTGCGCGCCGCCGATGGCTTTTTTGTCCGGGCCTTCGGGGGTTTTGAGTTCCTCAACTTTCGTATCCTCGGCTGGCTTCGCAGTGCCGATGGCGGGCACGGTGATGCGATACATTTTGCCATACTGGTCGCAGGCGATGATGCGGCCTTTCGGGTCCACGGTCATCGTCACCCACGAGCCCTGCTCAGCCTTCGGGACGGTGTAGAGCAATTCACCTTTGAAGTCTTTCGGGAGTTGGAGAGCCTCGGCTGCGATCACTGCGCCGCCACCGCCGCCTTTCGCCCCGCCGTCGAGGATGCGTCCCCACGGGCCATCACCGTATTTTTGAATGACGACGACGGGCTTGAATTCGGTGCTGCCCGCCGGTGCGCCGAGCCACGTTCCGTCGGTCTCGATGTCCTGTTTTTTGCCGGAGCCGAGCGTGATGTTGAGCTTCGCGACCAGTGCGGCGATGCCGTCATTGTTCGTTCCCTCAACGCGAATCTCATTCTTTCCAGCGCGGAGGGATGCCTTCACTTCCAGTCCTACGAGCGGGCTGTTCCAATCTGCATTAGTGCCGGAGGCGACGCCGTTGATGAAGACTTTGGCTGAGTTGTCGCAGCTCAGCGAGAGCTTTGCGGACTTCACTTCGCCGTCCACAGTGAACTCGGTTTTCATCGTCACTTTTTCTCCGTCCTTGGAAGACTTAGTGGGCCAAATCCACGAAGGTTCGGCGTGGAGTGAAGCGACGAGGAGAGCAGGAAAAAATGCGCGGGTTAGAATTAGTTTCATCATAAGAGTGCGGAAGAAAGCCGCGATCGTTGCGGGTCTTAGCGCCTTTATTTTGAAACGCGCGAAACGGACGTGCGCGGCGCGCTTACGGGATTTTCAGTCGCTCCGGTTGCTCCAATTTCGTGTCGGTGCGAATTGAAGGCCCGAGAATTTTCGCCTGCGGAATCACCGGTGCCGTGGCGGGCTGGGTCGGATCATTAACTGGTATTTCGTTCTGCGTATTCAGCGGTGCGATCGCGTTGCCAACGGCCTGGATGGATTTCACCCGGTCCACCGCGCCTGCGGAATTGTAGGGGTCCACGCCGACAACCGTGGCTTCCTTCATCGCGACGGCTTTGAAGTTGTCGGTGTCCATAAAGATTTTCGTTGGGCGAAGGGGCGCATTCGGGTCCGAAGGTGTCGTGCTATTCGCTTGCGCGATGAATCCCGTATGGACGGGGCAGGGGTGTTTCGGGGCCTGCGCATCGGTGCAAATCTCGTGGTAAGTGGTGCGGATTCCGTCTGCCAGACACTTTTCTGTCGCGAGTTCTCCGCTGTGTGCGCAGATCTCCACGCGGATGATGCCTGGCGGTTGCTGGACGGGCTGAGGTGGGTATTTGGCGACTGAATCCTTCATCAACTCGGCCCACACGGGGAGTGCGAGGTCTTTGCTGAATGCGCCTCGATAAATGGAGCGCTTCGGCTTGCCGCGTTGCTGGTCAAAGCCGATCCAGACTCCCGTGGTGATTTCGCTGCTGTAACCGACGAACCAAAGGTCCGTGAAGTTGTAAGCCGTGCCCGTTTTTCCGCCCATCGGGTATTTCTTCAGCCCCATTTCGCTATTCGCCCGGTCCGCTGTTCCGCGTTCGAGAACATCGGCGAGGCAGGTATGAATCTCGTAGGCGGTGGTTGCGCGAATGGCCTGTTCTGTCTCCGGCTTCTCCTCAAAAAGCACTTTCCCGCTTTTGTCTTCGATTCGCTTGATGATGTAGGGGTCGCTCGGGCGGACTCCATTTTCCGGGAACATCACGTAAGAAAGCGTAAGATCCATCGGCGAGACTTCACTTCCGCCGAGGTAGGTTTTCGGATACGCTGCGAGTTCGGCGGAAATGCCCGCTTTGTCGGCAAGTGACAGCACTTCTTTGATCCCCGTTTTCATCCCGAAGTGGACCGTCGCGGCGTTCTTGGATTTCACCAAAGCTGTGCGGGCGGAAATGATTCCTTCGTACCGATTATCGGCGATTTCCGGCCCCCATTCTCCGAGGAAGCCGGTCGTTCCACCGATCATCACGCGGGTATTGTCCATCACGGCGTCGTTCACCGCAGTGCCGGGGAAGAGTCCTTTTTCAAAACCCGCCGCATACACGAGTGGCTTGAATGCGGTGCCCGGCGGCATTTCTACTTGGGTGGCGCGATTGAGCTGGCTGTGCCCGAAATCCCGGCCGCCCACGAGCGCGATGATCCCGCCATCTTTATTGTCCAGCATGACTACGGCGCCTTGCAGGTAATCCGGCTCGATCTTCTTTCCCTCCGCACTCAAAAGGGCACCTTTGGCCGCTTTGAATTTCGCATCAAAATCTGCAAAGGTCGGGTGTTCGTAGCCTTCGTGGCGCTCGATAGCGAGGAGTTGCCCGCGGATCAATTCTTCCGCCTTTTTTTGCAGTTCGTTGTCCACCGTGGTGTAAATTTTGAGCCCGTCCCCGAGCGCACGGTCTTTGCCGACAATCTTCAGTACTTGCTGGTAGATCATGTCTGCGGCGTAGTTATCCTGATGCACCGAGCGCTTGTTCTTCAAAAGCGGCTCATCGGCGTAGGCTGTGTCGTATTCTTCGCGGACGATCAACTTTGCCTCCAGAAGCCGGTTCAAAACGCGGTTCCGCTCGCCGATGCACGTCGAATAGTTTCGCCATGGAGCGAGCTTTTCCGGGCTGCGCAGAAGCGCCGCGAGCATCGCGCTTTCGCTGAGGCTCAGACCTTTGGCAGACTTTCCGAAGTATCCTTTTGCCGCAGCCTCCGCTCCAAAAAAGCCGGAGCCGAAATAAACGCGATTCAGGTAAAGTTCCAAAATCTTATCCTTGCTGCATCGCGCCTCGATTTCTCTGGCTACGAACATTTCGAGAATCTTCCGCTCCTTCGTTCGGTCTTCCGCAGGAAGCTGCGATGGGAAAGTATTTCGCGCGAGCTGCTGGGTCAGCGTGCTTGCACCTTGCCGGCCGGTGCCTGCGCGCCAGTTTTCATAAACAGCGCGAACCACGCCTTTGTAATCGACGCCAGTGTGGTCCCGAAATCGGGTGTCTTCGGCACCAATGACCGCCGTGATGAGTGCAGGCGAAAACTCTGCAAACGGCACTGTCTCCCGGTTCTTGATGGAGATGCGGCCCATCACCGCGCCATGACGGTCGAAGACGGTTGTGGCGGATTCCATCTCTTCGAGCTGTGAATAGTCGAACTGCTTGGCTTTCGCCTCGTACTCCGACTTCATTCTCATGAACAGCACGCTGCACACGATGCCGACAATCAGCAAAGTGCAGACAGGAATGACAAACCACCAACGGCGGTACCAGCGTTTCTTAATTCGAGGAAGGTCGAACATGAGCGCCCATGGTGCGAGACAAAGGCAATTTGCGCAACCTTGAATCTCCGGACCGAAGTTTGCATTTGCGCAATTTCAGCGTCCCGCTATCCATCCCCGACTTTCCAGCCAATCAAGCTTATGAGCCAACGCAGAGTAGTCATCACAGGAATGGGCGTAGTTACGCCTGTAGGATCGGACATTAAAACGTTCTGGGACAACATCACCAAAGGGGTCAGCGGAATCGTGCCGATCACGCAGTTCGACGCGACTGCGTTCGACTGCCGCATCGCCGGTGAGGTCGCGAACTTCGACCCTGCGCTCTATTTTAAGGAGAAAAAAGAAGCGCGCCGCGCAGACCGCTTTGTCCAGCTCGCGATGGGGGCTGCTACTCATGCGATGAACGACGCCGGATTCACCGGGGAGATTCCAAATCCCGAGCGCTTCGGCTGCATCGTCGGAAGCGGCATCGGCGGACTCAAGACCACCGAGGACCAGCACACGATTTATATGGAGAAAGGCCCGAGCCGTCTTTCGCCCTTCATGATTCCGATGCTCATCGTCAATATGGCGAGCGGCATGATCTCCATGAAATACGGAATCCAAGGCCCAAACTTTGCCCCCGTGAGCGCCTGTGCGACAAGTGCCCACGCCGTCGGCGAGGCATGGCGGCTCATCCGCTCCGGCGACGCCGATGTCTTTGTCGCCGGTGGTAGCGAAGCGGCGATTGTGCCGCTCGGCATCGGTGGATTTGCGGCGATGAAAGCGCTCAGCACCCGCAATGACGACCCTACTCGCGCCAGCCGCCCGTGGGACCGCGACCGCGATGGATTCGTGATGGGCGAAGGTGCAGGCATCGTCGTGCTCGAAGAACTCGAACATGCGAAAGCGCGCGGCGCGATCATCCACGCGGAAGTTGTCGGCTACGGAATGACGGCTGACGCTTACCACATGAGCGCCCCGCTCCCGAACCACGAGCAAGCACAGCGCTCCATGCGCATCGCTATCGAACGCGCCGGAATCAATGTCGGCGATATTGATTACATCAACGCCCACGGCACCAGCACGCCGATGGGCGATGTCTGCGAAGTGCGCGCCGTGAAAGCTGTCCTCGGCGACCTTGCCCGGCGCATTCCAGTCAGCTCCACAAAGAGCATGACCGGCCACCTTCTCGGAGCCGCCGGTGCGGTGGAAACGGTCGTCTGCGTGAAGACCATCCAGACAGGAATCATCCCGCCGACCATCAACCTCGAAAACCCCGGCGAAGAGTGCGACCTCGATTTCGTCCCGAACATCGCACGGGAAAAGAAAGTGCGCACCGCACTCAATAACAGCTTCGGCTTTGGCGGGCACAACGTCTCCGTTGTGGTCCGCGCATTCGAGGGCTAACCACCCGCTTTCACGCTGCCTTTTCGGGCGCGGCGTTCCGCCATTATTTTCATCACGGCTCCGGCGCTCAGTGCGAAAAGCAGGAGTGCGCCCGTGAGCATTCCGGCCTTTTCGCTGGGGTCTGAAGTTCCAGTGAACTTCAAACCATTTGTCATCACCGCAACAGCCAGCCAGCCGAGTATCGTGCCATGGATTGTCCCGACACCGCCAAAGATGCTCGTTCCGCCAAGCACCACTGCGGTGATTGCCGCCAACTCGTAGCCGGAACCGGCATTGGCGCGCGCCTCGGTGACGCGCGAAACGAAAATCACCGCGGCGAGTCCGGCGACTGCCCCAGCCATCGTGTAGGCCAGCGCAAGTCGTTGCTGCACCGGGATGCCGGCAAACCTCGCGCCTTCCGGTGCGAACCCAATCGCGCGGAATGAACGACCGTAAGTCGTCTTGTGGACGAGCATCCAGAAACCCACGGCGACGACGCCAAACACCCATGCCTGAATCGGCAGCCCCAGCGCAAATCCGTTGCCGAGCGAAAGGAACGATTCCGGGAAATTCGTATAAGACTTGGTGCCGCCCGTGAATGCTTCCGCCAATCCGCGAAACAGCGAGAAGGTTCCGAGTGTGACGATCAGCGGAGGCAGTCTGAGCCGGGTAATCAGCAACGCATTTAATCCGCCGCCGAGTGCGCCAACACAGATCGCCCCGAGGGCGGCAATCCACGGCGAAAGGCCCGCATCTTTCCAAAGCATCCCGAAAGCAACCGCGCAAAGTCCCATGAGCGAGCCGACGGAAAGATCGATCCCCGCCGTGAGAATGATGGGCGTCATCACCAAAGCTAAAAGACCGATTTCTGCGGTCTGCCGGACGATGTTCGCGACATTATCGCCCGTGAGGAATTTGCGCCCGATGAAGTGAAAGAGTGCGAGCTCCAAAACGAGGACGACAAACAGGACCGTCTCATGACGGGCGAAAATGGATTTAATGGATTTATTCATTCAGGCGGCAGGCAACGTCTTTTGGTCCATAAAGGCGGCGGGATTGCAAGAGCGGCGTTTAATTCACGCAGAAGTCTTCATCGACTATGGGGTGGGATACCTTTACTCTCTCCCCTTAATCCCACTGCTGCATCATGAAAAATCTCATCATCACTTTTTCCATTCGGTTCGGCTGGCTTGCTCTGGCGATGAGTTTGCTCACATCCGCGATGGCCGTGGATGTGTCCGGGACGCTGTCGGGGCCGACAGTGACTTGGTCGGGCATGATTCGCATTATCGGAGGAAACGTCACCGTCCCGGTGGGCACGACTTTGACGATTGCGGCGGGCACGGAAGTGCAGGTGCAGAAAGCGCGGAAACTCATCGTGAATGGCGTATTGCGGGTAGAGGGGACGGCAGCGGCTCATGTGGTTTTCCATCCCGAGCCCGGCGCACCGTTGGAGGCCGACCCGGCAAGCGCCGGTCTTCCGTTTGCGCCGCCGAAATGGGGCGGTATTCAATTTATAAATACGATGTCGCCGGACAACTGGGTCTCCTACGCCGACGTGAGCCATGCGCAGACGATGGAAGGCGGAATCGGCCTCGTGGCATCGCGAGCGATCGTCGATCACTGCACGATGAGCGGGACGCATTGGCGGGGAATCTACGCGAACGCATCGGCTCTCACGGTGCAGTATTGCACATTCGCGAACGTGTTTGGCCCGACGGAAAATGCGGTGACGCTCGGCATCGATAACGTGGCGGAGCAGATCAAAGCGGAGGGTGCGATTCCGGCCGGGCAAAGGTTCCTCATCTACCGCAATACTTTCGGAACGAACAAGGGCCACAATGACGTCATCGACGTCGATAGCGGGACGCGCCCGGCACCCATCGTGGAGATTCGCGAGAACTTTTTCGTCGGGACGGGCGACGAAATGTGCGATCTCGGCGGCGACGTTTTGCTGGATGGGAACGTTTTCCAAAACGTGGCGAAAGACCCGAGCATGAGCAACGGCGTCTATGCGAATGCTATTTCCACGGGCGATCCAGGCAATCCCGCCGCGACTGTTGTGTGTACGCGCAATGTGTTTTGGAATATCGACCACGCGATCAGTTGTCGCGTGGGTGCGGCGACGATTTTCGAGCAGAATACGGTGGCCAAAGTTCACCCGGATTTTGTCGATGTCGGGGGGCGTGCGAACACCGCTTCTGTCGTCAGCCTGCGAGCGGTTTCGTTCAACGATCCTCCCGGCGACGGCTGCTACCTCGCGGGGAATATATTTTGGGATTTGCCGAGGGTGATCGGGGCAGCGGATTCGCCAGCTCCGCGAATCAGCAAAATCGAAGCGACGCTCAATTTTGTCGATCCCGCCGCGAGTCTGGCGATCGGCACGAGGCCGGGGAATCTGTTCAGCTACGGAGTTTCGAATACGACGGGCGATCCATTGTTTGTGAACGCCGCGACCGGGGACTTACATCTTACAGCGAATTCACCAGCGCGCCTTCGCGGTGTGATGGGCCGCGACGCTGGTGCATACGTGCCCGCAGGTGCGTGGGTCGATGCTCTACGGCTGGGGCAGACCGTCGAGACGAGCCAGACGATCACGGTCGGTGGTCCGGGGATTTTCGCGTATCGCTGGAGGATGGCAGGCGCGGCGACGTGGAGCGCGCCAGTGGCGATCGGCGAGGCGCTTTTCTCGCGGGTAAATCCCTCGGTGCGGACTGCGACTTTGCAAATCAACGGCCTCGCTCCGGGGACGTATCGAGTGGAAGTCATCGGGCAGGATTTCGCGGGCCAATGGCAGGATGAAGGAGCGCCGACGTTGTCTGGGGAATGGACCGTGTGCGTGCCGCCGCCGCTTTTCGCCGAGCTGGCGGTGAATCCCTTCGATGACAACGACGGCGACGGTCTCAACAACTTCTTGGAATACGCATTCGGCAACTCCATGACGCAGCCCGAAGTGCTGGCCATCGCTCTAAATCGTAGTGGAGTGGGGGATTCGGAAATCACATTTTCCATTCCGTCCGCTGGATGCTTTCCGGCACAGGTCGGGCCGTCGGATGTGACCTACGAGATCCGGACTTCCACGGACCTTCAGACGTGGACGACGGTTGGGCGGATTGAGCAGGGAACGGTTGCTACGGCTTCGGTGTCAGCCGGTCCGATCGCCAATCAGCGAAGGGAGATTGCTGTCACGGCACCCGCGCCAGTCGCGCCGGGAGACCGGCAGTTTGTCACGGTCCGGGTGACTTGGATTCATTGAGTCCTCGCGAGTTTGAGTGAGAAATGCAGTTCCGCGACGCCGCAACGATTCGGCGGAAAGTATGCCGATTTTGCAGGACGAGATTTTCGCATTCGGAAAACCGCGCCGCCACCGTTGCTGTCCAAATCCAGGAGACTCGCGAAGGCCCCGGCGCGGGGAATGCTTTTGCAAGGTTCCCACAAGCCACCGAACCACCGTGACCAAATCGAATATCAGCATCAAACAGCCTGCCGCGCAGCCGTTTCATGTGCGGTATCTGCGGAAGCTGAGGGTGTACCAGAAGCTCCGACTTTGCGGGCTTTTATGTGTGGCGGCGGCGTTGATTCCGGGGCTCTGGCTTCTCTCGCAGATGAAGCCTGTGGAAGACGCGACGCCGGATGAGGCACGGCAGTTCGGGCAAATTGCGTGGGCGCTGTCTGTGCAGGCGATCGGGCTCACACTTTCCCTCATGCTTGGGCGCACGATTCTTCGCGACGTGACGCGCGCGCTTTACCGTCTGGAGACTGCGTCGAAATCGATCACGGCGGGCAATTCTTCGGTCACCGTCGCGACCGAGGATCGCGATGACGAGATCGGGCACCTCGCCAGCGCGATGCGGCAGATGGTGGATGTGAGCAGCGCCGACCGACGGAAATTGATCGAGGGCAATGTGGCGCTCCTCGTGGCAAATGAACGACTCGCGCAGGCCAATATGGAGCTCGAAGGTGCGAGCTTGAAAGTGGGCCAGCTTGCCGCCGAGGCCGGCGCGGCCAACGTAGCCAAGCGGAACTTCCTCGCAGTGATGAGTCATGAAATCCGCACTCCCGTGAACGGGATTATCGGGATGACCGAACTCACGCTAAAGACGAGGCTCGATGCCGAGCAACGCGACTTTCTGGAGACTGTGAACAGCTCTGCGCAAGGGCTGCTCGAATTGCTAAATGACATCCTCGATTTCTCGAAAATCGAGGCCGGAAAGCTGGAGCTGGAGCGGACGGATTTCCGCCTCCGAGAGGTGCTCGACGACACGCTCGCATCGTATGCTGCGCGGGCGCACAGCAAAGGATTGGAGCTCCTCCTCGATGTGCGGCCTGAAGTGCCAGATGTGCTCGTTGGCGATCCTTATCGCCTGCGCCAGATCGTGCTCAATCTCGTCAGCAACGCGTTCCGTTTTACCGCGCAAGGCGACATCGTCGTACGTGTGGAAACAGAAGAGCACTGGCAGGACGGTGCGGCGGATACCACGCTCATGTTTTCGGTCCGCGACTCGGGCTGCGGAATTGCAGAGCGCAACCGGGATTCCATTTTCAACGCGTTCTCGCAGGCGGACGGATCGACGACGCGCCAATACGGCGGCACCGGTTTAGGGCTTGCGATTACGAAGGAGTTGGTCGGCTTGATGGGCGGGACGGTGTCGGTGGAAAGCGTCGTGGGGCAGGGGAGTGAATTCAGTTTCCACGCGCGGTTCGGCGTGCGGCCCGGCACCGGGGTGGATGCTCCACTCACATTGGAGGGACGGCGCGCATTGGTCGTCGAGCCTCATTTACTCGCCGCCTCGTTGTTGCAGGAAAAGCTGGAGGCGCTGAAGATCGAGTGTGTGTGCCGCCCCGACGCAGGCAGCGCGATTAAGGAGATGCGCCATGGCCGGTTCGATTTTGTCATCGCCGATACGCTTCGCGCGACATCCGGCGGTGCGGAGTTTTTCGAAGCTGTATCTGCCGCATCCGTCGCTGGGGTGAAACCTGCGCTCGTCCTGTTACTGGCGGCGACGAATCAGGACGGGCGCAATCACCCGACGGCCGCAGGCGTTTTGCTAAAACCTGTCAGCGGTCGCAGACTCCGTTCCGTGCTGAACGCCGCGCTTTCCCCGCAGCCAGTGGCGCCACCGAGTTCGCAGCCGATAGCGGTAAACGAAGCGCCTCACGGCAGACGCCTCCGCATTCTTGTGGCGGAGGATAATGCGACCAATCAACGCATCGCCGGCTCTCATCTCCGCAACTGGGGACATGAAGTGCATCTGTGTGATGACGGTCACGAGGCGATCGTGATGTTCAAAAAAGGGACATTCGATCTCGTGCTCATGGACCTCCAGATGCCGCACATGGATGGCACTGCGGCGACGCGGCTCATTCGGTGCCACGAGGTCGAGCTGAACCTCGCGCACACGCCGATTATCGCCGTCACCGCAAACGTGCTAAAAGGCGTCCGCGAAGAGTGTCTGGCGGCGGGCATGGACGGCTATCTCGGGAAGCCGATGCGCGAGCACGAACTGCTCGCCTGCATCGAGTCCGTCGTTCCCGGTTTGAGACGCTCGGAGGGCCAGGAAACGCACGCTTCCGCGCCGCTCCCGACACCCGGCTCGAACTCCGGTCTGCCATTCGATGTGGCTGCACTTCTGTCGAGTGTCGGCGGGTCAAAAGAGACGCTCTCCGGCCTTTTATGCGACTGCCGCGACGAAGATATTCCGGAACTGATGGAAGCGCTCGATGCGGCTGTGGAAGCCGGCGATACGAGGATCATCGGACGCACCGCACACGCCATCAAAGGAGTCGTCGGAGTCTTCTACGCGGAGTCTGCGCATCAAGCCGCATCGCGCCTTGAGGAATGCGCCAAAAGCGGCATCCGGAAAGAATACTCCGCCGAAGTTGCGGAACTTCAGCGCGCGGTATCTGAAATGCTTACAGGCTTAGAAAGCTTTCTCGCGGGACCGGCATCGCTCGCAGCGTAAGGAAGCCAATCCAACTATTTCTCATGCCTACAGACAATCCGACCATCCTGCTCCTCGAAGACACGCGCACCGTGCAGAGCTACATTCGCGATGTGCTGCGGTCGCTCCCCAGAGCGCACAATTTCATCACAGCGCGCAAGGTTTCCGAAGCGCAGCTTCTCGTCTCCCAACAAAAAGTGGACCTCTTCATCGTGGACCTCGGCCTGCCCGACGGTGATGGGCTCGACTTCCTTTGCGAAATGTCCGTTTTCCACCCCGAGGCCAAGGCGCTCATCGTCACATCCAGTCAGAACAACGACTACCAGGATCGCGCCCGCCAGCTCGGCGTCCTGCACATCCTCACCAAACCGCTCCAACGCAAAGCCCTCCTAGAAGCCGTCGCCCGGCTCCTCGGCGCGCCCGAGGAAGAAGAGGCAGGCAATGGCTTCGAGGTCACGCTCGGCGGGCTCTCGCCGTCCGACATTATTCAGCTCAAGTGCATGAGTTCCGCCACTGGCGCGCTAGAGTTTTCGCACCGCGAATCCCGCGGCATTGTTTTCTTCAGCAAAGGCGAAGTCATCCACGCAGAGTCGTGGCATGGCGAAGGTCACGACAGCGGCCCGGACGCCTTCAAAAACATCATCTCTTGGCGCACCGGCATGGTCGGCGAATCCGCCCAAACATCCCCCGAAGCCCAAACGATTTTCGGCAATTGGCAGTCGCTCCTCATGGAAGCCGCACAGGCGATCGACGAGGGCGCGGAACATCAGGTAGCCGTTGGGTAGGGAGGGGCTTACTTGAATGACGAATGACGAATGACGAAGGCGCAAGCGTGAGACAAACCAACTCGCTTGCGTTTCGTCATTCGTCATTGGTCATTGTCATTCGCCCCTCCTCTACTCGTAGGTAAATTGTGCGGTTGCGGTGGTCGATTTTTCGGCGACTGCGCGGAGCCAGTATGCGGTGAATGCTTCGGGGAATGTGTGCTCGATTGCTTTGCCGGGTGGTACCTCGAATGTTTGGACTGTGGCCCATTCCCCGTCGCCAGTGATGTCTGCTTCGATCCGCATTTTGACTGGGTCGGCGTTGTTGTGGGAGAGCGTCACGCGCTTTTTGTCGTAGCCGGTGGCGATGTAGGGGTCGCTCGGTTTTCCTGCATCTACGACGGTGTCGCGCCAAGGCCCGCCGTGGCCTCGGGGTTTGCCGGCTTGCCAAAGATCATCGACGGCTCCGACCCAAAGAGCGGCCTTGCCGTCGGCGCTGCGGACGATGTGTTCGCTGGCGGGAGCGTCGGCGCGGATGCCTGTCATGATGAGCATTCCGCGATACGAGCAGTAGTCCATCACGTTGCGATTGTGCGTGGCCACGGCGCGGGCCTTGATGAAGCCGCCTGCATTTTCTGCGGGCAGTTCGAAAAAGGTTCCGTAGGCGTTGAAGAGGTCGCGCTCCGTGGCGACTTCGCGGCAGACGCGGGAGGGCGCAGTGTCGGCTGTGTCGTTGGCGCGAGGCAGACGCCAGCGCCTGCCTTTGTCGTCGATAAACACGACTGATGCTGTATCTGCGCTGATGACACCGGCAGGAATGACGGTGTGTTCGCGGTGGTAATCGGCGGCGGTGATTTCTACGACGCGCTTGAGGTTCAGCGCGCCGTCGAGCGAGTAGAGCCCGATTTCCTGACTGTCCGCAGATGCGAGAAAATGGAGATCGCGTTTGTTTTCTCCACGCGAGCGGACGGTGCCGCGAATGGCCTGTGCATCGCCGGATGCGGCGAGTCCGGCGAAAATATCGGATGGCTCTTCCTCGCGTTTGTCTTCGTTGGAAAAGGAGAACGCGGCGGTGATCTGCTTGAGCGCCTTCTCGCTCCGGAGCCGCACCCAGCCTTGTTCGGCGGCGGGCTTCAGCTCCAGCCACGCGGCTCCGGCAGGTGGGAGTTTTGCCTCGGCGAGCTTGGTCCAGCCGCCGCCTTTGGCGTCACTCGCCTCGATGATGATGGTGATGGGAGTAGTGCCTGAATGATGGAGATGCAGCCCGCGTTTTTGCCATCCGGCGACGCCAAATGGCTCGGATACAGCGCCCGCTGCCACGTCTTCTTTCATCCACACTGCACCGCGCCCGATTGCGGGGCCGAGGTCGGACAAACGCTCGCGGTTCACGAACCACAAGTTCGACTGAGACTGCGGGGCGGTGATTTCGCCTTTCGCTTTTCGCTTGTTGAGGAATTCGCTTTTCGCGGTGTCGTCGCAGCCGAGGACGACGCGGCCATTCCACCCGCAAAAATCGCCGACGACTTTCAGGTAGCTCGACATGGGCGTCGGCGCGTGGGCGTTGGCTGCGGAAAAACCGGCGGGGAATTTCCAGAACATGCCGTGCATCGTCATGAGGAAATCACCGTCGCCCACTTCGCGAATGCGCGGCCACTCAGTGTTCCAGCCGTGCGCGCCGTCGTAGCTGTGACTGGATTTCGGCAGGCGGAATGTGCTCCATTTTCCGCCATCAAGCACTTGCAGAATGAGCGAGCGGTGGTCCCAGCCGACGCTCCATATCGGGTCTCGCGCCGGATCTTTTGCGCCGAAAATTCCGCCTGGGCCAGTGACTTCCGTGAACTGGTTTCTGCGAACGACGGTCCACTGCTCGGCCTTGCCATTCCATTCCGCGAGTACGCCGCTCGGCACGCTCGGGTCCTTCATGGCAGCCGGCGCATGGTCGCCGTTGTTTGCGTAAACGATGCGGCCTTGTCCGCTATAGAGCCCTTTGCCGTGGTAGCCGGGCAGCGCGGAGTGACGGCCCTCTTTTTTGTCTTCGTCGGCCCATAGTTCGGTGACGGCGAGCGTCTTCACATCGACCTCGTAGAGTCCTTCCTCCATCGTGGCGCAATAGATTTTCCCCGCAGGATCGCTGAGATGCCGCGCATTGCCGGTGGGGCGGCCAAACATTTTTGTGTAAGGAATCGTGCGCACGCCGCCGGTCGCGTCGATGGCGTAAGGTCCGATAAAAAGCTGGCCCGATTCGCGATGAATCATGCGATTGGCCGGCGTGCCGCCGATGCTCTCGGGCCGGATGCGCTGCTCCAGTGCATCGGAAATTTCGTAGAGTTTGTCCGAGGAACCGCGCGGGCTGTGCGGCGCATAAGTGACCACCCAAAGACGCCCGGCCCAAGGAACGACGGCCCCAGTGCCGCATTCGCCTTCATTATTAAACATCGCGAGATGCGGATAAATGCCCGAGACGCTGCGGGGGGCCGCGGCATTGGCGATGGAGAAAAGGGCGATGGATGCGAAGAGGATGGATCGAGTCACAGTGGAAATAGAATCGCCAGATGGGCGTCGCGATAAGAACAAAATGCCACCGAAGAGGAAAAATATTCCGACTTTCCTAATGGTTCCGCCGCATCACACGTATGCCGTATAGAACTATGACGCCACTACCTGCGCTCGAAATTGTCTCCCTGATGAACCGCTACGAGCGGCCACTCGTGCGGTATGCGCAGAGCATCGTGGGCGAACTCGATGCGGCGCGCGATGTGGTGCAGGACACGTTTATAAAATACGTGCGAGGGGCCACAGGGTCGGCGTCGGCATGCGCGGCGGGCGACGAAAGCGACGATGCACGGCATGTGGAATCGTGGCTCTTCACCGTCACGCGCAACGGAGCGCTGGACCATTTGCGGAAACACAGCCGCATTATCCCGATGCCCCTCCCGGATGACCGCCGGAGTGAGGGTGCTTCTCCCGATGAAGAGCTGGCGAATCGCGAGAGCGCCGAGTGGTTGCTACGCTTGCTGGATGCGCTCACGCCGAATCAGCGCGAGGTGATTCGGCTGAAATTCCAGAACGATCTTTCTTACAAGGAGATCGCCGACGTCACGGGACTGTCGGCGACGAATGTGGGCTTCCTGCTGCACGTCGGTTTGAAAAAACTGCGCGAGCTCCTGCACGAAGCCCCGCTTGATTCCGTCCCGTTCCGCATCCGCACTGCACTATGAAAACAGACGATCCAAAACTGACCGCCTACGCCCTCGACGAGCTCGACCCGGCCGACCGCGCTGAAATCGAACAGCTCCTGCGCGAGAATCCAAATGCTGCTGCGGAAATCGCAGAGGTTCGCTCGGTCGCGAGGATGTTGGAATCCACGCTGCACAACGAGGAGGCGCTGCCGCTTTCCGCGCAGCATCGCGAGGCGGTGATGCGCGAAGTGCCGTCCGCGAAAATCGTGAAAGGTCCGTCCTGGTGGCGGAGTTGGCAGGGTGCGTCGGTCGCGGCGGCGTGTGTAATTTTTGGGTTTGGGGGCTGGGCGATTTTGCACACGCTGACGGAGCCGCGCCTGGATTACGTCGCGACTGCGGGAAAGCAGGCGGAGCGCGCTGCTGCTGAATCTGCGGACGGCGTGACGGTCTCGGTGTCAGCCCCGGAACCTGAAACGAAGCACGAGACGTTATTCGCTGTGAACGAAGTCCCGGCACCTGCACCGGAATTAACTCCGAGTGTGACTGCTGCGCCGTTCGCGTTGACGAGTGCGGCACCGAGTGCGGCACCGAGTGCGATGCCCGGAAAGGTTGCCCTCAATGAAGGCGAACTCATCGCCAAAATCGAGCCGTCTTCAGCTACATCCATCTCGTCGAAAGCGGACATGGGCCTCGATATCACGAGTGACTATTACCATTCAGAAAAGGCAGCGAAGACTCCCACCGCAGGGCTTCCAGATGCTGCGCGGTCCAAGCTCGCGATGGGCACAGGGAGCGCCTCTGAAGTTACTGCGGAATGGCAACGCCCTTACCGCAGATTCGTTCCCGCCGCGCCGAAGCCATCGCCGTTGGGCGGCTATGCAATGGCGAAGGCGAAACCTTCCGGCGCGTTTGTTCCCGAGTCGCGACTGATTGTTGGCAGTAAACAAATGAGAGGCCGCGAAGCGAAGCCCGAAGCCTCCGTGGATAGCCTCTCGTCCACTGGCGACGCCGAGGTCGGCGGGAATACCGAGGCGTACGATGCGATCGAGGATAACGCCTTTAAGCGCGTCACGGATGAGCCGCTTTCTACTTTTTCCGTCGATGTCGATACTGCCAGCTACGCCAACGTCCGCCGGATGCTGCGCGACCAGCAGCGTCCGCCGCATGGAGCCGTGCGCATTGAAGAACTCGTGAACTATTTCACCTACGACTACGATCAGCCGAGCGGCGATGCGCCTTTCAGCGTGAACCTCGAAGTCGCGACTTGCCCGTGGCAGCCTGCGCACCGGCTTCTCCGCGTGGGACTCAAAGGCAAGGACATGGCGCGCAAGGATCGCCCCGCAGCGAATCTCGTTTTCCTCGTGGATGTCTCCGGCTCGATGAACTCGCCCGGAAAGCTCCCGCTCGTGAAAGAGAGCCTGCAAATGCTCGTGGACCAAATGCGCGATCAGGACCGCGTGGCGCTCACTGTCTATGCGGGCACCAGCGGGCTCGTGCTGGATTCCACGAGCGACAAAGCGGAGATCCGCCGCGCCATCGCGAATCTCGAAGCCGGCGGTTCTACGAACGGCGGCTCGGGCATCCAACTCGCATACCGAACCGCGCGGGAGCATTTGGTGAAGGACGGCACGAATCGCGTGATTCTCTGCACCGATGGGGACTTTAACGTAGGCACAACCAGCCAGAGCGAGCTGGTGAAGCTCATCGAAAAAGAGCGCAAAGGCGGCGTCTTTCTCAGCGTGCTCGGCTTCGGCACGGGCAATCTCAAAGACTCCACGATGGAGAAGCTCGCGGATAAAGGGAACGGCAACTACGCATACATCGACGGAATCACCGAAGCGAAGAAAGTGCTCGTCGATCAAATGGTCGGCACGCTCGTCACCATCGCGAAAGACGTGAAACTACAGCTCGAATTTAACCCCGCACAAGTCGGCTCGTATCGCCTCCTCGGTTACGAAAACCGCGTGTTGGCCACGGCTGATTTCAACGACGATCGCAAAGACGCCGGTGAGATCGGCGCGGGACACACCGTCACCGCGCTCTACGAACTTGTCCCGCCCGGTGCGGAAAAAGCCGCTATGGATGGCCTCAAATATCAGCCCGAGGACAAGGCGAAGGCAGTCGTTCCGGCGGATTTGAAAAAGGAACGGCTCACCGTAAAGCTCCGATACAAAGAGCCAACGGGCGATACGAGCAAGCTGCTGGAGTTCCCACTCAACGACTCCGGACATAAGTGGGAGCAAAGCAGCGTGGACTTCCGCTGGGCCGCAAGCGTCGCGTCGTTCGGCATGATCCTGCGCGACTCTCCGCACCGCGCCGGGGCCAATTGGGAGCTGGTGGAAGAACTCGCAGCCGAGGCAAAAGGCGAGGATCGTAAAGGCTATCGCGCCGAGTTTTTGAAGCTGATCGACAAAGCCAAAGTAGTCGCGCCAGTGAAGCAGTAATGGTAGCGGGGGCGTCCCGCCCCCGAGCGCCGAAGACGCTTGCCGCGCTGCGACACGCAGTGTCGCGACGGGGCCGAGACGGCCCCGCTACTTTCTCCTGTCTCTCTATTTATGGAAGATGGTCTAAAGCTCTGCTCTTTACCGCGCAGCGATTCCCGTCTAACGCCCGCAGCGATGAAATACCGTCGCTTTGGCCGAACCAATATCGAGATGCCCGTTTTTTCCTGCGGGGGGATGCGCTACCAGCAGTCGTGGGACGATGTGGCCCCGGACAAAGTCGAGGAAAAGGGGCAGCGCAACCTCGAAGAAACCATCCTCCGCGCGATGGAGTTGGGCATCAATCACATCGAGACTGCGCGCGGATACGGCAGCAGCGAGATGCAGCTCGGGTGGATTCTGCCGCGACTGCCGCGCGAGAAAATAACGGTGCAAACGAAGGTCGCTCCGTTCGCTACAGCGAAGGAGTTTCGCGAGACGTTCGACAAGTCGATGGCTTACCTGAAGCTCGATCATGTGGAGCTTCTTTCGCTTCACGGCATCAACAATGCCGAGCTTCTCGACTGGTCATTGCGCAAGGGCGGATGCCTTGATGAGGCGCGCAGGCTCCAGCGCGAAGGTCGCTGCAAGCACATCGGATTTACGACGCACGCAACGACGGACATCATCGTGAAAGCGATCGAGTCAGACGCATTCGATTACGTGAATCTGCATTGGTATTTCGTGAACGAAACAAACTGGCCCGCAGTCGAAGCCGCAACCCGGCACGACATGGGCGTCTTCATTATCTCGCCGAACGACAAAGGCGGCAAACTCTACAGCCCGCCGCCCGAGTTGCGCGAGTGGTGTGCGCCGTTGAGCCCGATGCAGTGGAACGATCTTTGGTGCCTCGCGCGTCCTGAAATCCACACTCTCAGCGTCGGCGCTTCGTGCCCCGGCGATTTCGACGAACACGTCGCCGCGCTTGCTCACTACGATCGCGCGGCGGAAATCACCGGCCCCATCGAGCAGCGACTCCGCGCCGAAATGGCGAATGTTTTGGGTGGAGACTGGTGCGCCCGGTGGTCGCAAGGACTGCCGAATTACGTCGATGTTCCCGGCCAGATCAACGTCCAGGAAATCACCCGTCTATTCACTTACGCGCGCGGACTCGGACTCACCGACTGGGGCAAGATGCGCTACAATCTCCTCGGCGGAGCTGGCGGGCATTGGTTCCCAGGCGAGATGGCAAAAGACTTCGACGCTGCTGCAATGAAGAGCGCTTGCGCAGCCTCGCCATTCGCTGCGCGAATTCCTGAGATGCTCGAAGAAGCGCACGAGCTGTTGCTCGACGCGCCCAAGAAGCGACTGAGCCAAAGCTAAGCGACGGATAAAACCCCAAGGAGCCCCCAAGGCGCGAAGCGGCTCTCCGAAAACGCCGGGAACCACTTCGTGATTCATGAACAACAAGGGTCTTACCATGCAAAATGATCGGCGCGGGGTAGGGCGGGTGTTCCACCCGCCGCGCCGGGTATACTACCCGGTGCATCATGAGTGGGATGAATGTTCCTTCGCGAAATAGCCGATCACCGACTCAGGAAGTGCCGGGTGGAACACCCGCCACGGCGGGTAGGATACCCGCTCTACCCCGCGCACGTCTTTTCGTCTGAACAGAGGTCGTACCAATGCAAAATGATCGGCGCGGGGTAGGGTGGGTGTTCCCCCCGCCGCGCCGGGTATCCTACCCGGTGCATCATGAGTGGGATGAATGTTCCTTCGCGAAATAGCCGATCACCGACTCAGGAAGTGCCGGGTGGGATACCCGCCCTACCCCGCGCACGTCTTTTCGTCTGACTGGCATCATCCCTGTTCGCGGCGGTGGGTGCGTGTTTACGCGCCCGGTTTCGCTGCGGAAAGACGAGCGATGGAGTAGGGGACATCGATCTCGTCGCCGACCCGGATGATGCCGCCGGGTTCTATGTGGATTTTTCCGGCGATCAATGCGCTCACTGTATCGCCGATGACGATTTCTCCGGGGTGTTCTTTCGTTCGCTCTTGCAGTCGCCATGCGATGTTCACTGCGTCGCCGATCACGGTGAATTCCATTTTGTTCGGCGAGCCAATGTCGCCGACGACCGCTTTGCCGTGATTTAGCGCGATGCCGATATCGAAGAGCGGGCGACCATCTGCGGCCCAGCGGCGATTTAATTTGGAGAGCGCTGCGTGCATCGCGAAAGCGCAACGCGTCGCATTTTGTGCGTCGTTCTCCGTGCCGAGACTAGTCGCATTTCCCCATACTGCCATCACGGCGTCGCCCATGAATTTATCGACGGTCCCGCCGTGGGCGAAGACGCACTCGACCATCTCGGTGAAGTATTCATTGAGTTGCGCGACGAGGGCCGTCGGCTCTGTTTGTGCGCTGAATCGTGTGAAGTTGCGGATGTCGGAAAAAAGGATCGTTACCGGCATGACGATTCCCGCAGCGAACTCATCGCGACGACTGAGGAGTCCGCTCACGACGTTCTTGGAAACGTAACGCTCCAGCGTCCGGCGAACGCGCGCTTTTTCCATCCGATCGAATACCTGATCCGCGACAATTCCGCTGATGCCGATGAGAGCGAAAACAAGAATCGGGGCGACCGTCGGAAGGAAATCGCCGGTGCGATTGTAGAGCTGCATCGCCAACGTCCACCACAGCACCGGGACCGCGAGAATGCACATTAATCGAAGCGTCGGTTTGCGGATGATCATTCCCATAATCCACGCAAGAAGTGCAGCACCGATGAGGCATGCCGCAGACATGGGGCGGGACATCATCCGGCAAAACTCTCCGCTCAACACCGCGTTGATCGCGTTCAAATGAAGTTCCGGGCCGGGCATGATGCCGAGCGTGGTGAGGTGCTCGTCCTGCGACCAGTTGCCGTGCGGTCCCACGACGACGATCTTGTCGCGGAAAAACTCGCCACTCGCGAAATTGTCCTTCCACATCGCAGGAGCGAAAATCTCGTAAACGGACCGTGCGCGAAACGTGCCGGCTGGCCCTGCGAAGCGGATACGATGCAAGCCGAAGTCGTCCGGCAGTGATTTCGCTGCGCCATATTTATTCACCGCAGCGGCGGCGAGCGAATACCACTTTTGCCCGAGAACGTTCGTTGTTGCCTGGTTCACGTCGTCGATGCTTTCGCGAAAAACAGCGCCGCGAACGCTATTATCCAGCAGCGCCGTGAAATTTGCGAACGCGATGACATCGTCGCCGCGTAGGGATTCGGGAACGATTGATTCTGCCGGTGGTGTGAACTTCCTCGCTCCGACGGGTAGCTCGCCGTTTACGCCTGGGTGTTCATTACCTCGCACGATATTGCCGACGACGATGACGCGATCTTTATGGCGCGCGATTGTTTCACGGAGCGCGTCGTCGCCGGCTCCGGGCTTTGGAAACATCATGTCAACCGCGACGACACGCGCACCGGATGCGAGCAGTTTTTCGATGACGAGCGCATAGACTTCGCGATTCCACGGCCATGCACCCGACATGTGCATCAGTGCCTTTTGGTCGCCTTCGGTGTGTGGGCCGCGTTCCAGCAAATCCGGGATGTCGAGGTCAGCCTCCAGCCTTTGGGACAGCTCATCCACGGCCAGATACACGAGCGCCGGATTCCGTGGAGCTTTTCGGCCTTTTTCGGCGATCCAATCGTCGGCCTGGAGTTGAATGCGCGCGAAAAAGGTCGTCTCGACAAACTGGAGAAACCCAGCGGCGAGCAACGTAGCGAGCAGAAAAACAAGGTGAAACGCGCGGCCTTTGCGTAGCATAATCCCTCGTTCTAGCCGGAACTGTGCCCTCTTTGCCGCGAGCAATGTGTCAGCAGTCAGCTCAAGGGGGATGCCGCCATGTTTATCGGCTGTGATTGGTGATTTGTCGCAAGCGCGAAAACCGCGCGACTGACAAAGCGCTAGAAGCTCCGCACGAGCTTCACGAGTTCATCCAGTCGGTCGCCGGGGAGTCGCTTCATGAGCCTTGGGAATTTCCCTCCAAGCAGAACGAAGTCGCCATTTCTAGTGAGCATGACTTTGTGGGCATCTTTCGTTTCCACGACGGTGATTTTCCGCGCGGCGGCGCTGAGCTTCAGCTCGCTGAGAAGTAGCAGATTGGCAGCGGCTTCCGGGAACTTTCCGAAGCGGTCGCGCCATTCCTTTTTAATGAGGTCGAGTTGCTCCTGCGTCGTGATTTCGTTGAGCCGACGATATGCGGCGATGCGCAGTTGGGTCTCGGCGATGTAACTCGCGGGGATGAATGCGGGGGCTTTTTCCGCAGACTTGCTGCGCCCGGCCCATTCCGCCTCGCGGGTGATGAGGAAGTCGATGCTGGTCGCCACGTCGATGCGATGGCGGGGGCGCTGGCCCTTGAGTTTGGCGATGGCCTGCCGCAGGAGCGCGCAGTAAAGATCGAAGCCGATCGTGACGATATGGCCGCTTTGCGCGGTGCCGAGGATGTTGCCCGCGCCCCGAATTTCGAGGTCACGCATCGCGATTTTGAAGCCCGCGCCGAGGCTGCCGTATTGCTTGATTGCGGCGATGCGCTTGCGGGCCTCGCCGGCAGTCATCATGTCGCGAGGGAGCATCAAATAGGCGTAGGCTTTGTGGTGCGCGCGGCCCACGCGGCCTCGGAGCTGGTATAGATCGGCGAGCCCGAAGCGGTCGGCGCGATCGATGATGATGGTGTTGGCGTTTGGAATATCGACGCCGCTTTCGATGATGGTCGTGGCGATGAGCACGTCGGCTTCTCCCGCGATGAACTGGTGCATCACGTCTTCGAGTTCGCCTTCGTTCATTTGTCCGTGGCCGATCAGGACGCGCGCTTTCGGGCACAGCTTCTTGATTTTTGCTGCGACGAGTTCGATGTCGCCGACGCGGTTGTGGAGAAAATACACCTGCCCGTTTCGCGCTACTTCGCGGTCGATCGCGTCGCGGATGATGCGCTCGTCGTACGGACAAATAATCGTCTCGACGGGAATCCGGTTGGCGGGCGGCGTCTCAATCGTGCTCATGTCTTTCGCGCCCATGAGCGACATGTAGAGCGTGCGCGGAATCGGCGTCGCGCTGAGCGTGAGCATATCGACGAGCGGCCACATCGCCTTGAATTTTTCTTTGTGCAGCACGCCGAAGCGCTGCTCTTCGTCGATGACGACGAGGCCGAGATTCTTGAATTGCACGTCTTTCGAGATCAGCCGGTGCGTGCCGATGACGATGTCCACGCTGCCCTCCGCCATGCCCTTTGCCGTCTCTGCTTGTTGGCCGCGCGTGCGGTAGCGGCTGAGCAAGCCCACAGTGATCGGGTAATCGGAAACTCGCTCGCGGATGTTGCGGTAGTGCTGCTCGGCGAGGACTGTCGTAGGGACGAGGATGGCGACTTGCTTGCCCGAAGTGACGGCCTTGAACGCGGCGCGAATCGCGACTTCCGTTTTGCCAAATCCCACATCGCCGCAGATGAGTCGGTCCATCGGGCGTTCGCCTTCCATGTCGTTTTTCGCGTCGAGGATCGCGGTGAGTTGGTCGGGCGTTTCTTTATAAAGGAACGATGACTCGAACTCGCGCATCCACTTGTTGTCGGGCGGGAATGCGAAGCCTTGCTGAACCTCGCGTGCGGCGTGGACTTCGAGGAGTTTTGCGGCGTAGTCGAAGACGGCTTTTTCGGCTTTCTTCTTCGCGTTGCCCCATGCGCCGTCGCCGAGTTTGCTGAGCGCCGGGTTGCGCTTGCCGATGCCGACGTAGCGGGCGACGAGATAGCTCTGCTCCAGCGGGACGTAGAGTTTCGCGCCTTCCGCGAATGTGAGCACGAGCACGTCTTCGGTGCCGACGGTTTTCAGTTCTTCAAACCGCGCGATGCCGTGCTCCAAATGGACGACGTGGTCGCCTTCGATGAGTTCGGAGAAATCAATTTGTTGCCGCTGCGCCGTTTCGCGCTGGCGTTTGAGTGTCGCGCGGCGTGCGCGATTGTTGCGGTAGCGTCCGAAGAGTTCCGAGTCGCAAAGGACGGCGACCTTGCCCGCAGGATAAGTAAAGCCGCGGGCAAGCGTGCCATTGATGAAGGTCAAGGCGTCGGCCTCTACAGGCGGGACGAGTTCGCGGAGGCGCTCGATTTCGCCTTCGTTGTTGCAGAAAACAAACGTGCTCCATCCGTCCATGCGCCAGTTGCGGAGCTGGGCGAAAAAGCGCTCGCGTTTTATCTCATCGACTACGAAATCGCCGGCCTCGAATTCCCCGAGGCCGTGGTCGTAAAACGCGGTGGAGAAATCGAATTCGCCGGATGCGACGACATCGCTGGTGATGTGCAATTGCGCGTCATCCCAGCTCGCGTCCACGTTCACCGTCAGGTCGTCGGCGTGGATGTAATCGGCGAGTTTTTTCCCCACGCTTTCCGCTTCGCCGAGTAGGAGTGTGCATGTGCTGAGCTGTTCGACGCTCGTCTGTGAATTGAGATCAAACTGCCGGATGCTTTCGAGTTCTACGTCGAACCATTCCAATCGGATCGGCAGCGCATGGTGGAAGCTGAACACATCGAGAATCCCGCCACGAATCGCGAATTGGCCGCGGCCTGTGACTTGGGGGACGTGCTCGTATCCTGCGGTCGCGAGCTTTTTAATGAGTGCGTCCCGATCCAGTTTTTTGCCGCGCGCGAGGTGGAGTTCGAGTTTACGCAACTCGGCTTCGTCCACCACTTCGTCGGCAAGACTTTTGCGCGTGAGAACGAGGATAAGTGGTGCGGCCTTTTTCGCGGGCGGAGTGGCCAGTTTTTGGATGATTCCGAGGCGCTCAGCCACGGCCTCGGGGTCCGGGATTGCACCTTCGATCGGAGCGATCTCAAGCTCGGGAAAAAACAGCGCTTCCGGCTGCCAGTGAATCAGTTCGTTGTGCAGCGCTTCTTGGGCGCGGACATTTTGACAGACAAACCAAACGCGCTTTTTCGCTGCGCGGGCAATGGCAGCGCAGACCGTCGGTTGCGCGTGCTCGACGATGTGCGGGAGCGTTCCCTCCAGCGCACGCAGCTTCGCGGCAAGCGCGGGCTCGCGGGCGATGACGTCGAGAAGGTCTGGCTGTTTTGCTGGCATGAGTGGGCGTGGAGGGAAGCGGGGGCGGGGCTCCGGTGCAATCGAAAGGCGATCGACTTGCGGTGTTTAGACCGCTTACTGCCCACCGTTTACTTTTTAAACTACTTGGCGAGCGCAGCGTCGATGCGACCTCGCAGTTGCGTCATTTGCAGCGTGCTTTGCCGGAATTCCGGGAGCGTCGCGAAGGCCACGCGCGCTTGCTCCCACGTTGCGCGGGCATCCGTGCTTCGTCCTGCTTTTTCCAGAATTTCGGCACGACGCACAAGCCAGGATTCTTTGCGAGGCAGACTTGCCAGCAAGGCGTCCACCCGTGCGATTGCCGCATCGAATCGTCTCGCCGCAAGGTCCATTTCGATTGCGGGAGTGACGAGCGAGACGAGGGGGCCGATGCGGGCAATTCCTGCATCGAGCGCGGCGAGCGCCTCCGCCGGTTTGCCGGCTTTTTCGAGGGCGGACGATTGGTTGTGGTAAAGGACGGGCGTGGGCTGATCAGAGCATTCGATCGCGCGAGCGAATGATTCTGCGGCTTCGGCAAATTCTCCGTTCGCGACGAGAGTGCGCGCTAGACCGTCGTGAGCCAATGCAAGCCTCGGCTGCACAGCCATTAATTGAATAAACGCAGCGCGTGCCTTTTTGAAATCTGCTGCCATGAGGAATACTTCGCCGCGGAGCAGGGCTGTGTTTTTTAACCCCGGCGTGAGAACTTCGACACGATCCAAGTCCGAGTGCGCCGCCGACCAATCTTCGTGCTGGGCGTGAAACCGGGCGCGGCTGAGAAAGAGCTCGGCGCGGTTGGGTTCACGAGCCAGTTCGGCGGTCAGCGCTGCGATCGATTCGGAAACTGGGCCATGGGCACGGCTGATCGCGGACGACAAAAGTAGCGCGAAGATTAGAGCTGGCGAAGAGCGGTTCCACATTGGGCGCGGGTGAAAAATAGTGCTCTTCGGGAAAGCTCGCAAGCAACTCTTCCAAACGATTTTGCGCCACATTGACGGGGTGAAATGGCTCGGCCCGTCGAATGACGGTGAATAAGTCGGGCAGAAATGGTGCGAGCTGGAAACGCCGTGAGTTTCTCCACAAGTTATTCACAACGAGGTAAATGCCTCTGGGAGCGGTCAATAACTAAGACATCATACAATATATGTCATATAAAATGTCACTCACGGGCTGAATCACCCGTCGCACTTCTTGAACAAGCAGACCCAACTCGCCAGCAACCAGCCCGATACCGGACCAGCGATCCACGGCCATGTGAGTGTCCATAAAACGCCGAGCGCAGTGTCTTCCCCAAAACTGACAAGGACGAACGCTCTCGCGACATTGACCGCCCAAAGATGAATCCCGGCACTCAAGATGAACCACCCGAGTGCCCATGCGTGCTCTTTCCAAAATCGCCAATGCGCGGCGAACGCCCGGCTCAAAGTTTCGCCATGAAGCGCGAGCCAGGCTTGCATCGACGCAAACGCAATCAGGAACACGGCGATTCCAATTCTTGCCCATCGCAGCCGCGATTCGACAATCGTCGGGTCGTTGGGAAAAATGCCCTGCCAGCCGGAGAAGTTTTTCAGCACGAGCGGCAATTCCACGAACAAAAGTCCTACAGTCAGCACAATCACCGCCCATTTTGTGCCGGAGGCAAAACGCCGGATCGCCACGTCGCGCATCGCTTCCGGGTCGAATGTGATTCCGCGGACCCACGCAAATGCGTGCAAAACCAGATAAACCTGCACCGCCAGCCCGAACAAATACTCCCAAACCGAGGCTGCCAACACGACGACCGGCGCCCATCGGAACCATGCTTCGTCCGGTGAACCCGGTGGTTTCAAGTATAGAAATGCCTTCGCCACCACGGCGCTGGCGCTGATGACGACAAATCCAATCGCAATCCAGTGCCATAGGCCAAACCGCCGCTGCAACGCAGCCCGGAGAACGGTCAGATGCCTGTTGCGATTCAACAAGAACCCGATGGCAGCAATCACCGCGATCGGGAACGTGGTGACAGCGTTATTAAAGAGACCACCCACCGACTCGATGGCCGGAATCCATGCGCCGCTGAGGCTTTCGTTCAGCGCGTCGGCCGGCATCGACCAGAAAATCGGGCGATCTCCCTGCCCGACTCCCGCTCGAAACCACCGAAGCACGGGAATTCCCTGCCATTGAAATGACAACTGAATCAGCAGTTGAAACATCGCATTTGCACAGCCAAGCCAAGCGAGCGTCGTCCAGATGGTCGGATACCGCCGGATGCAGCGCCAGCCGTTGCGCAGGCTCTTCCGCACCGGATTCGAAACCATGAGAAGCAAGTAACCGGCGATGGCGAGCGCGATGGCCATGACCTATTCCCAGCGAGAATTTCTGCTACCCGTGTAGGCCAGAACGAGCCCGAGGGCCACATGGGCCAGGAGCACCCATATACAGAGCAGCCCGCCGGCAGGCTCGGTCGGCACGACTCCAGTGGTCGTCATCGCATCGTAATAACGGGTGTTTTCCATTGAGCGGATGAACGCGCTCCAGCTCCAATAACTCGCGATGAAAATCTGCGCCACAGCGGCGATTGCTTTTGGTAGTGCCAGCACTGCGCCGCTGAGCGGGAGCTGAAAACCGACCAGATAAATCCCCATGAGCGACGCTTGCTCTGCCGTTTTCATCCATGCGGAAATGCCGAGACACACCGACGTGACGGCCGCATTGACCAGCACCAGACTCAGTGCCTGCATGCCGAAGCTGCCTTGAAAACCGACGACCATATTCACAAAAAGGGCCATCCACAGACTTTGCGCGAGCACTAGTGTGCCGAGAAAAACCAGCTTGCTCGCGATGTATGCCAACGGGCTGAGCCCTGCGAATTTTTCTTTCTCGAAAAGATTCCGCTCCGCCGCGATTTCTCGCGAGGAATTGTTGGCTCCCATTAGCGCGAGTAAGATGACCTGAAACATGATGAGCCCGGATACCAAGCTCCCCACTTTGGAGATGCTCTTAATGGTCGATGCCTCCTGCCGCGCCTTGTCAAACAATGTGCCGATGCTGCTCGCCGAATCTCCGAGCCCCTTCACATCCGGCAATCCATCGAAGGCAAAAATCACCACCAAACACGGGAAGCCAATCAGCAGTGCGAGCTGAAGAACGAGCTGAGCGCGGTCGCGCAAAAAGAGCTTCCAGCGCCGCGCTAGCAACACTGCGAACTGCGTCAAAACACCCGGCACGGATACCTTTCGCGGCGCTTGTTTTTTTTCCGCAAAGTCCCCTGCTTTTCCCTCGACGATTTTGCGCAAACGCTCCACTTCCTCGTCTTCGCTCAACTGCGGCAGATCCATGACTCCGCTGGGAGTTTCCGAGATTCCGCCCGTCGGCTGGAGCGTCAGTGCCGGAAGTTTGCTCTGCTCGTAATATGCGGCTCCGTGCTTTTGCCATGAGCGGTTCCAGTCGTCGCCACTGCGCGCGGACAGTCGCGGATACAGATCTTCCGGCCGCTTGATTCCAAAGTAATGCACGATGAATTCTGGTGCTGCGTGGAACACCAAATGGCCTTGATACAGGACGATCACGCTGTCGTACAAATCCACATGCTGAAGGCTGTGCGTCACGCTCAGCACGATGCGATCATCGGTACGCGAAAGATCGTGCATCAACTTCACGATTTCGTCTTCGCTTTTTGGATCGAGGCCGCTCGTCACTTCATCGCAAAGAAGAAGATGTGGCTGGCTCGCCATTTCCATCGCCATCGCAAGACGCCGACGCTGACCGCCCGACAACATCGCCACTCGGCGATCCGCGATTTCCGTGAGCCCGGTATCCGCGAGCACTTTGTCGATCCGCGCATTGAGCTCCTCACCGCTCAGGCCCGCGACGCGCAAACGCAGCGCCCCTTCGACACACTCGTCCACCGACAGGAGATCGTGCGCGATGCTAAATTGCGGGACGTAGCCGATCTCATGCGGCTCCATATCTCCGTCCTCCGAAAGATTGCGACCATTCCAGTGGATGGAGCCGGTCGTGTGCTCACGAATACCCGCGATTGCTTTCATCAGCGTGCTTTTTCCACAACCGGAGGGACCAATGATGGCTGCAAAATGCGCCAACGGAATCCGGGCCGTCACCTCCAAGAGCAGCATTTGCTCCGAGTCGCCGTGTTCAATCGAAAGGGAAATGTCTTTGAGTTCTAGCACGCGCAGAGTGGAAGCGATTCGCGCCGCACAATTCAACGTCCAAACTCAGGGAATTTAATATAGCAAATGCTCATTGATCAATTGCCCGGATTCTGCAAAATGCAGAACAGTTTTCGTAGCCATGTTTAACCGGATCATCACAACCGCATTTGCAGTCGCCCTATTCGCGACCATCGCTCCCGCTTCAGCGTCGATCATCGATCCCACAGACATCGATGCCGATGGCATCCCAAATATCGTCGATCCAGATATCGACAATGATGGGATTCCGAACGCCCTCGACCGCAACGTGGATGGAGGTATCGCCAAGTCCGGTCCGTTCCGCGGACGTTGGGTCGGTGATCGTCTGCCCAACGACAGCGCAGCCGAGAAGGACATCGACGGAGACGGATTGCTCGACGATTCCATCGCGGAACTCGACGTGGACGGCGATGGCAACCAGGACGATTCCGCGCTCGAACTTGATATCGATGGAGACCAACGGTCCGACACGATGTTTGCCGAGCGGGACATCGACGGTGATGGCCGCAACGACAACTCAAAACTGGAAGACGACGTGGACGGAGACAGCCTGACGGATGACGCACCCGAAGAAACCGACATCGATGGCGACGGCGATGCGGACAATTCCTCCACCGAGGAAGACATCGATGGTGACAGCCAAAACGATGACGCCAATGGCGAAACTGACATCGACGGCGATGGCCTTGCCGACAAGTCACCCGAGGATCTCGACATTGATGGAGACAGCCTCAATGACGATTCGTCCGAAGAAGACGACATCGACGGCGACAGCCTCGCCGATAACGATGCTGACGAAGAAGACATTGATGGTGATGGACTTGCCGATTCCAATGATGACGACATCGATGGCGACGACATCGAGAATGGAGACGACGATGACATCGACGGAGACGGCCTCGATAATGATGACTCGGAAGAGGACGACGCCGACGGAGACAGCCTCGCGGACGACGAGGATGAGGACGACGATAACGATGGCCGGAAAGACGGAACTCCCGACGACGGACGGGATACCGAGAACACGTAGGGAATTGTGATTTGTCGCAAGCGGGGGCCGGACAGAAAAGTTAATTAAAACCGTCGGCTACCATTGTCTCTACCGCTACGCGGTAATTGTCCGGCTACCAGTTCACTCACTTTCTTCACTCGTTCATGCGATTCAGGGCGCGGTCAGGATGTCTGAAACTCGCGTTCCAAGCAGAAACTTCGGGGCTACAGCTGCCATGCCCTGCTTACCTTCGGCGAAATGTCTTTTCCAAAATATGGGAGATCACCCAAGCAGCAGCCGCCACTCGCAGCCGAGCGCAGCGCGGATTCGGGTGAGAGTAGTGACGAGGATTTTGATGTCGCCGGCTTCAATCTTTTGCACCGTGCGGGTGTTGAGGTCCGCGAGTTCGGCGAGGCGTTCTTGCGTCAATCCACGAGCATCCCGCTCGCGGCGAATGTTCGCACCGAGCACTCGGACTTCTTCGGGTTGGACGGTCTTCCGTGGCACGCCGCGATAAGGCGTGGTGCGGGGCTTTTCCGACACGGCGCATTGGGGCGTAAATTGTGCTTTTCCTTCGGTTCAGCATTCCGCTACACACTCGCTCACATCCTTACCCATCATGCACCGGTCCCGATTTCCTCACTGTATTGTTCTCGCCGCTCTCTCCACGCTATTTGTTCCGCCGACTCGTGCCCTCGATGATAATGGCGATGGGCGTTCGGATGTTTGGGTGCGCCAGTTCAATGCTTCGGCGCTGGCTGCTTCGGTAGACACAGATGGGGATGGTTTCACGAATGTGCAGGAGTTGGCGTTTGGCACGAATCCTCGGCTGAATGGGGCACCCAATCTTTATACGGATACGTTTGGGATGCCGACGCCGGGACTGCATCTCGGGTTTGCGGCGGCGACTTGGCGGACGGTGAAAGGGGTTCGCTACAATTTGGAAGCGACGGCTGATTTGCTGACTTGGACGCTAGTGTCTGGACCGCTGGTTGGCACGGGCGGCTTGCAAAATGTTTACCTTGATGGAGTGACGCCCGCAGTAGCCCCTCGCGTGTTTTTTCGGTTGAATGCGCTCCCGCCGCTGGACGCCGATGGCGACGGGCTGAATGCGATGGAGGAGGGACTTCTCAACACGAGTGATTTGAGCTTGGATACCGACGGCGACACCCTGAGCGATGTCCTGGAATTTCGACTGGGCTACAACCCGGCGAGCGGGATTTCAGCCGACACAGACCCGATTCCCGATGACTGGGAGGTTTACTATTTTGGGAATATATTTCACTCGGGAGACGACGATCCCGACGAGGACGGCCTGACAAATCTCGATGAGTTTGCGAACGGCACCAACCCTACGGTGAATGAGTTCGCACAAGGAGCTTTCACTCACGCCTTCACGTATGACGATGAGGACCGGCTGACCGATGTCGTCAGTGCGCTCATGGAAGGACTCGCCGTTGATGAAGAGGGAAATCTTACTTCTAAATAATAATCACCATGAACAACTCCCGCGTTTTTATTCTTCTGTGCGCATTCTTACTGTCAGCATGTCCTCTTTCCGCGCAGGAGGGCTGGCTTTCTTCCGGCTATGAAGGACCGGTGGTGTCGCTCCCGTTCACGCCGCAGATGGGTGGGACTTCGGCGGTGACGATGGCGAATTTGGTGTATCCATTGCCGACGTTTGCGGAGCCTGCGCCGGGTGTTGTGGCGTCTGGTTTGAATCTCACGAACGCGCCAGACGAGATCACGCCAGCCATCGCGGACCTTGCGAGAGGGCTGCTCAATGATTGGGAACAAATCTTTCTCTTTGTGGCGAACGAGATGGACTACGAGCACTATTACGGGTGCAAAAAAGGGGCGCACCTGACGCTGCTGGAGCGGAAGGGAAATGACGCGGACCTCGCGGCGCTGACGGTGGCGCTGCTGCGGGCCGCGAACTATCCGGCTAGGTATCGGAGCGGAGTGGTGGCGATGAACTGGACAGACGCGAGCGGGTACGGGATGGGAAATTGGCTCGGTGTCACGGAGGCGCACTCGCCCACATACACGAAGCGACGTGGGTTTCCTGAATATTACCAAAATGGTTCAATACACGCCTTCCAGCGCGTCTGGCCGGAGGCGCTTGTGAATGGAACTTGGCGGAGTCTTGACCCCGCCTACAAGTGGCGCACGCGGGTTTTGCCGACGTTGAATGTGGGCACGGTTTCCGGATACTCACGGGCAGCACTTATTACAGCTTCGGGGATCACCGCTGGCACCGATCCCGACAAAGCATTCGGCTCGCAGACTGGGCTGGACAACTACCTCACCGGGCGGGCGACTGCGCTGCTCGCGTCGATCCAGGCGAACAACCACGCCACTGATGCGCTCTCGCTCACAGGCGGCTGGAAGACAGAGCCGTGCATTCTCGCGGGTGGTGGGCAAGTGCTGTTTCCCGGCGTGGTGCAGACGCAATTGCCGTTTGTGGTCGATACTTACACAAGCCTTCCAGCCTCGCTGCTCACGACGGTAAAGTTTGAGCTACTGTCGGCTGCGGGCGTGCTCAAGGACACATCGCTTCAGCCATTCTCGGCCCTTCAAGGGCGCAGAGTTTCGCTCACATTTGTGGGCGGCGTTGCGAAGTTGTGGCTCGATGACACGCTGCTCGCAGACGAGGGGACGAACTCGGGGGCCGGTTTGGTAAAGCTCCGCATCACCGTCAATCATCCGCACAGCAACAGCATCAGCGCGACGCTCAACGATCAGCAGACGGTACGCGAATACACACGGGGTTCCACTTACTCCTACGCGATTATTTACGGCTTCAATCCCTCCGGCGAACTGCTTCGCATGCGGCAGGAAAAGCTCGACGCCTACCGACGCTCGGGCCTCGCCGACACTTCGCGCGAAGTCGTGACGGAGACCCTCAATGTTTTGGGCCTCACATGGCTCTACCAGACGGAACTTGCGGAGCGTGCTTTTGGCGGGATGCACGGACTGGATGTTCTTTCCCATCACCGCATCGGGCGCGTGGGGCAAGAGGGCGGATACTACGTGGATGTTGAAACGCAGTTTAGTGGCACCGAGGCGATGGATGGAGATGCGGCAAAACGGAGCCGTGATTTCGATATTTCGACTTCGATCCGGAGCGCGATGGAGCATGGAGTGCTGGAGCAGACGCAAGGTGGATCGGCGACTTCGACGATGAAGCTCTTTAAACTCGGGCTTCCCGCCGGGATTTACCGGGCCAACTCCGCAAACTGGGCGCAAGTGCAGCCGCAGCTTACCGGCTACTCTGCCGCTGACCTCACCGATATTCAGGCCGCGATCAATGCAAGCGGCTCCGTGCTTCTCCCCAAGAACGGCAGCATTACCCTCAACCAATGGCGAGGGGCTGGGTACCTTGCGCGTTCGACGACAGGTGGGAACAACGCAATTTACGCCAAAATCTCTGGAGGCTATTTCGGCGGGTTTAATTCGACTCCCGGGCCAATTTCCGTTCCCGGCATCGTCGGCTTCGGTTGGGGTAATCCGTTTTTTATGGACACGAATCCCTACTCGCTGACGCCGCCGATGAGCGCCGAGCCCATCGACCTCGCAAGCGGTGATTATTACTACGATGCGACCGACCTCGACCTCGGCTCATCCGCCCCGCGCGGGCTCTCGCTTTCACGCCAATACCACGGCAAGCGCCGCTTTGAAAACCCCACCGGCCTTGGCTACGGCTGGACGCATTCGTACCACGCTCGCGCAACGCTGCGCACTGCGTATGAGCCTGCGTTTGGCGTCGGGGGCACGCCGATGGATACGGCTGCGTTTCTCGTGTGGGCGCACGCTTCGATGGATTTGGCGACCATCGCTCCGGAAACTGCGCAGTCGTGGGTGCTCTCCGCGCTGTGTGCAAATTGGATGACGGACCAACTTCGGGACAATGCCGCGAGCTTCAACGTCGGCACTCGCGTCATGCAGTTCACCAAAGCCCCCGACGGCACTTGGTTGCCACCCGGCGGCTCGACGATGTCGCTCACCAAGCCCACAGCAGGCTGGCGGATGCAGGAGCGGCACGGGAATGCGTATCAATTTGATACGACCGGACGGCTGGCGGAAATCGAAGATTTGTGGGGCAAAAAACTCATCGTTTCCTACGTGAACGACCGCGTCTCCACGGTGGCGGATACTTACGGGCGCACGCTCACATTCACCTACGTTTCCGGCAAACTCACCAGCGTCGCCGACAGCACAGGCCGCAGCGTCATCTACACGCAAGACGGCGCAAACGACCTCACGGTTTTCACCGATGCCGAGAGTATCGCGGACCGATTTACCTACGATAGCGACCACCGAATCACCGAGATTCGCAACCACGACAACGCGCTTATCGCCTTCAACAGGTACAACGGCGCAGGCCGCTGCTTCGAGCAACATTCGATGGGCGATACCACGCGCATTTGGCAGTACGTTTACTCGCCACACCGCACGATTGAGATCGACCCATTCGGAGGGCTGACCGGCTACATCTTCGACCGAAAGAAGCGCACCATCGCAGAGTTTGACGCGCTCGGGCGCACCACGGCGACGGTGTACGACGGCCAAGACCGCCCCACTTCCACCACCAGCCCGGAAGGGCGCACGAGTTCGCGAGTGATCGACCGCTACCACCGCGTGACCTCCGCCACGCACCCCGGCGGCATCACCGAATCGTGGATCTACAACCCGAACCACACCCTCAACACCTACACGAACCCACGCGGCTACCAGACGAACCAACACGTTTACAACTCCAAGTTCCAGCTCACCCACGTCTATGATCGCGGCACCATCATGGACTTTGTTTTCAGCCCCACGACCGGCACCCTCACATCTTCGACCATCGATCCGCTCGGCACGGTGAGCTTTCTTTACAATGGCCACGACGAACTCGAAACCACCACCCACCGAGGCAGCACGGAAACAACCGTCACCATTCGCAACACACGCGGCGACGTGACGAGCATCACCGACCGTCGCGGTAAAATCACCGGCATCACCTACAACAATCGCCGCCAGCCGCGCATCATCACCCGGCCCGACCTCACCACCACCGAAACCACCTACAACAGCAAGCGCCTGCCGTATTCCGAAGAAGACGGGAAAGGCTATCTTACCTATTTCGACTACAACGCAGCGGCCAAGCACACCACGACCACGCTCCCCGTCGTCACCACCACGCCGACCACCGCCGTCATCACCAACGGCTACGATGAACGCGATTGGCTCAAAACCATTGAAAACCCGATGGGCCACACCACCACGCAATACCTTGATGCTGCCGGGCAAGTGTACCATATTACCGACCCACTACTCCGCCCCACCTTTCTTGAATACACCGACGATGGCCTGCCGGAAAAGACCACCGATGCGCTGAACCACGCGCATTCCACGACTTACTTCCCGCGTGGCCTGCCCGACACCACGACCGACGCCCTGCTGAGAGACAGCAGTTTTCTTTACGACAATAACGGCAACCGCACCCGCTTCACCAACCGGCGCGGCCATGCGTGGAACTTCACCGCCGATGTCCGTGACCGGCCCCAGCTCACCACACGGCCATCGGGCAGGGATACCAGCGAGGTTTACGACGCCCTCGGGCGGCTCAACTCCCTGCGCGAGCCAAGCAATCAGACGACCACGCTGGGCTACGCTGGGACCGATTACGTCATGTCGCGCACCGACCCCATCGGCACCACCGTCTATGACCCTGACGGCAATGGCAACCCTCTCACCGTCACCGAAAACGGCGTCACCATCACCCGCACGTTTGACGACTTCAACCGCGTCGAAACCTACAACGACGGACGCGGCCACACCCTCGGCTACGGCTACGACGACAACGGCAACCTCGAAACCCTCACCTACGAGCCCGGCAAAGTCGTCACCTACGGCTACGACAGCCGCAACCGCCTCACCAGCGTGCTCGACTGGCAAGGCCGCACTACCACTTTTGCCTACGACCCCGCCAACCGCCTCACCACCATCACCCGGCCCAACGGCACCGTGCGCACGAACATTTGGACCGACGCCGGAGAACTCTCCCGCGTCACCGACCGGCACACCGCCAGCGGGCAATTAGTCGTCTCCATCAACCTCCACTACGACCTCGCCGGACGACTGGACCGAAAGCTCGAACT
>JAYTMG010000630.1:0-3386 GCA_043728745.1 Verrucomicrobiaceae bacterium | reverse complement strand
TGGCTGAAATCGCAGCATACTTTTAGTTTTGCTGACTATTACGATGCGGAGCACATGGGCTTTCGCACGCTTCGCGTCATCAATGAAGACTACGTCGCATCGGGCATGGGCTTCGGCACGCATCCGCATCGCGATATGGAAATTTTCAGCTACGTGCTGCAAGGTGGACTCCAGCACAAAGACAGCATGGGCAACGGCAGCATCCTGCGGCCCGGCCAAGTGCAGCTCATGAGCGCGGGGAGCGGCGTGACGCACAGCGAGTTCAACCCGAGCCCCACGGAGACGGTGCATTTGCTGCAAATCTGGATTCTTCCGCGCGAGCGCAATCTCACGCCGAGCTACACGGAATGGCACCCGCAGCCCGAGCAGGAGTCGTCGGCGAAAGTGCTCATCATCTCGCCGGATGGACGCGACAACTCCGCCGTCATCCATCAAGACGCGGCGGTGTGGCGCGTGCGGCTCCAGCCGGGCGAAAGCATCACGCACGAACTCGCCGCGGGTCGTGGCGCGTGGCTGCAAGTGATGCGCGGCGCGGTAAAGGTGGGTGACTCCGCCGTCGCGACGGGCGATGCTGCGAGCACGGAAGAGGCCGGCACGCTGAACATCAGCGCGACCGAGCCAGCGGAAGCACTCCTTTTCGATCTCAAATAATCCAGCCATTCCAATATGAAACACATACCCAATATCGCAGCCGGGCTTCTCGGCCTTTTGTTCCTCGTCTTCGGATCGAACTTCTTCCTGAACTTCATCCCGATGCCTCCGGGGGGACCGCCTGCGGGCTCGCCGCCCGCGCTGTTCATGGGCGCGCTTTATCCGACGGGCTACCTTGCGTTTATCAAAGTGCTGGAGATGCTCGGTGGCCTTCTCGTCATCATTCCGCGGCCGCGAAATGCCGGCCTGCTCATCCTTGGTCCGATCATTGTGAACATCCTTGCGTATCAAATCTTCCTCACGAAAAGCGCCGGTCTTTTTGATCCGCCGGTGGTCATCGTCACCGTCCTCGCCGCGTTCGTGCTGTGGACGGAACGCAAAGCATTTGGCCGTCTTCTCGGCTGCTACAACGACCGATAATCAACCATGAAAACACCACGCATTCTCGCATTCGGAGGAAGTCTCCGCCGCGAATCCTACAACCAAAAACTCGCTGCCATCGCCGCCGCAGGAGCCCGCGAGGCTGGGGCGGAAGTCACCCTCATTTCCCTGCGCGATTATCCGATGCCGGTCTTCGATGAGGACCTCGAAGCTGAATCCGGAATGCCCGAGTCCGCGAAGAGATTGAAAGCGCTTTTCCTCGCGCACGATGGTCTCATCATCGCGTCGCCGGAGTATAATAGCAGCATCACCGCCGCGCTCAAAAACGCGATCGACTGGGTCTCGCGCACGACCACGGAAGACGAGCCGGCGCTCGCTGCTTTCACGGGCAAAACCGCCACGATCCTCAGCGCATCGCCCGGCGGGCTCGGCGGCATCCGCGGGCTCGTTCATTTGCGGTCCATCCTCGGGAACATCGGCATCACCATGCTTCCCGACCAAATAGCCATCCCGAAGGCATACGAAGCGTTCGCCGAAGATGGCTCATTCCGAGACGCGAAACAGGAGGCGCGGATAAAAGCCCTCGGTGCCGGACTCGCGGGGCATTTGCAAAAAGTGCTGGCGTGATGGCGTTGTGGCACGAACGCCCTCGTTCGTGATCGTGCCCCGGACGCCCCGTCCGGCATGACCAAACGGCGAAGCCGCTAACTGGAGAGCCGCGTTGAAACCCGAATGCGGCTGCGCCGTTTTGCTTTGCCGGACGGGGCGTCCGGGACACGCACACGAACGAGGGCGTTCGTGCCACGGGGCGTTGATCCCGCATTAAAGCAATTGCCGAAGACGCGCGCCGCGCTACAGTCCCGCCCCATTTTTACCGTAAAACGAACCATGCCATATCCAAGTATTCTGGACCCATCGCGCTACTCGAATGTCGAGTTTAGCAATGACGAGATCGCCCGTTATTCACGCCATCTCATCATGCCGGAAGTCACGCTCGACGGGCAGAAAAAGCTGCGCGCGGCCAGCATCCTGTGCATCGGGGCGGGCGGGCTGGGATCGCCTATTTTGCTGTATCTCGCGGCTGCGGGCATCGGGCGGATCGGCATCGTGGACAGCGATGTGGTGGACTTCTCGAATCTCCAGCGTCAAGTCGTCCACGGCACGAAGGACGTGGGGCGCAGCAAATGCAAATCGGCCCGCGAGCGCATCCGCGACATCAATCCGAATGTGCAGGTGGATTTATACGAGACGCTTTTCACGTCCGAGAACGCCCGCAAGATCGCGGAGCCGTATGACATCATCATCGACGGCACGGACAATTTCCAGACGCGCTACCTGACGAACGATCTGTGTTTTTTGACGGGGAAAGTGAACGTCTATGGCAGCATTTTCCGTTTCGACGGACAGTGTACCGTGTTCGCGCCACGGCTCGGCGGGCCTTGCTACCGCTGCATGTTCCCCGAGCCACCGCCGCCGGGCGAGGTGCCGACTTGCGCGGAGGGCGGCGTGCTCGGCGTGCTGCCGGGAATCATCGGCGTCATGCAAGCGGTCGAGGCGGTGAAGCTCATCTGCGGCATCGGCGATCCGCTCATCGGACGCCTCGTGAATTTCGACGCGCTGGCGATGAAGTTCCGCGAGTTCAAGCTGCGCAAAGATCCGAAGTGCCCGCTGTGCGGACCGAATCCGACCGTCACCGACCTCATCGACTACGACCAATTTTGCGGCTTGCCGCAGGCGAGGGCGAAGCAGCAGGAGGAAGCCAACGTCCCGCACATCACCGTGGAGGATTTAAAAGCGCGGCTCGATGGCGGAGCAAAGTTCCGTTTCATCGACGTGCGCGAGCCGTACGAGCGCGATATTTGCGGCCTCGCTGGAGCGACGCTCATCCCGATCGCCCAGCTCCCGGCGCGCATGAGCGAACTCGACTCCGCCGAGGATACGATCCTCATTTGCAAAAACGGCGCACGTTCGGCCCATGCAGTGAAAATGCTGCACGAAGCGGGCTTTTCGCGGGCGTGGAACGTGGAACGCGGATTCGAAGCATGGGCGGAACGCATCGACACGAACTTCCCGAAATACTGAGCCGACGCATTTCAGCGTCCTCATTTTCACCGGCGAGGCTCGCGGGAGCAAACGCTCTATAGGCGAGGGTGGACGAGGCGAAAGGGCAGGAGATTGGGCGGCTGATATTGCCGTTCGTGGCAACTCTTGCGCGATTCCTCTTGGCCCGAGCCTCTCCATATCCTACCAACTGATGGACTATGACCGAGGATATTAAGAAAGCCATTGAGGCAGGGAAATTGTCAGACAGCGCCGGCGCCGCGCTCGCTCTGCTCACACCAGGGACTTATGTG
>JAYTMG010000629.1:0-18151 GCA_043728745.1 Verrucomicrobiaceae bacterium | reverse complement strand
GCGCACGACCTCATGCAACGCGCAGGCTCCGGCATGATATGCAGCGGCACCGCCACCCTCGAGGCGACCTACTTCGGCCTCCCCATGGTCATCCTCTACAAAACCGCATGGCTCACCTACGCCATCGGAAAGCGCGTCATCAAAATCCCCTACATCGGCCTCCCCAACGTCCTCGCCAACACAATCATCGCACCCGAATTCATCCAGGACCAAGCCGAGCCCCACCGCATTGCCAACGAACTCCTCCAGCTCGCCGAGCACCAAGGCACCCGCGAAATGCAACAACGCGCCTACGCAAAAGTCATCGCCAGCCTCGGCGAACGAGGCGCCGCCGCCCGAGCCGCAGACGCCGTCCTAGCCGCCTGCCAAAAAGCCACCTGAGCCGCGAGCCACGTCTCCACCCATGACCACCCACCCACCCGAGCCCAAGCCCCGCCGCAAATGGCACTTCTATAAGTGGCTCGTCCTCCTCATCGTCGCCACCTCCGCCTACGCCGCGTGGAACGCATACCTTTTCCGCTCCGCGCTCAAGGAGGCAAAGGCGCTCGGGTGGGACGTTACTTACACCGACCCGTATGCTCAGATTCGGGCGGACTGGAAGGCCGCATTTAAGAAACGGACGTGGCTGGATGGGGTGAGGAGCATGGTCGTCCCGACGGGAAAACAGTTGGAGCAGCACCACGGCGTCCTTCAGCGACTGAATCCAAAGTGGCTACATATCCACTCCGCCCAGGCTCTGCGCAACCTCTCCACGCTTAAAGGCCTCACCAGGCTAACATTCCTCGAGGTTGGCCCCGCCCACAGCCTCACCGAATTGGACGCTCTTCAAAACCTCACGGCGCTGGAACGGATCGAGATCCACCGCGCTGTAGCCCTGACAAACGTGGACGGACTCAAGAATCTGTTGGCCGTAAAAACGCTCTTCCTTACCGAGGCCAAGAAGCTAACGAATGTGGATGCGCTCAAAAACCTCTCCGCACTGGAACTCGTGTGCGTTGACCATTCCACCGGGCTTACAAACGTGGATGGGCTAAAGAATCACAAGACACTGCAAACGGTCTCTCTCCGAGGCTGCACGGGGCTCACGAACGTGGAAGGGCTCAAAAACCTCCCGGCACTTCAAGAGATCATTCTTGAGGGCTGCACCGGTCTCACAAAAGAGAGCATCGAGGCACTCAGGGCGACCCTCCCGCAAAGATACGTTATCATCAACGGGTTCCGAATCACCCCCAAGCCGAGCCAGCCGAACACCACGACCGGCGCGCGGGATACTGACCGATAACCGATGACCACCGACCCACCCGAGCCCAAGCCCCGCCGCAAATGGCACTTCTATAAGTAGCTCGTCCTCCTCATCGTCGCCACCTTCGCCTACGCCCAGTGGCGCGCATACACCTTCCGCTCCGCGCTCAAGCAGGCGGAGGCGCTCGGGTGGGAGGTTACTTACACCGACCCGTATGCTGAGATTCGGGCGGACTGGAAGGCCGCATTTAAGAAGCAGACCTGGCTAGAGGGAGTGTCAGTTGTGATCATCAGCCCGGGCGAAGA
The DNA here is from genome assembly GCA_043728745.1 of Verrucomicrobiaceae bacterium. Lineage (GTDB taxonomy): Bacteria > Verrucomicrobiota > Verrucomicrobiia > Chthoniobacterales > Chthoniobacteraceae > SXWH01. The sequence goes on along the minus strand of JAYTMG010000629.1, from coordinate 16,603 downwards.
GTTGGAAAAGCACAGAGCCATGATCCAGCAACTGAACCCAAAGACCCTTTCCATAGGGAATGGCCAAACCCTGCGCGACTTCTCCGCACTCAAAGGCCTCACCCGGCTAAAATCCCTCCGTATCGAACTCGCCTCAAGCCTTACCAACTTGGACGCGCTTCAAAACTTGACGACACTGGAATGGATCGAAATCCACGACGCCGCGACCCTGACGAATGTGGACGGACTCAACAATCTGTTGGCGGTAACCTCGATCACACTTTCCGGAGCCACGACACTAACGAACCTGGACGCCCTCAAGAACCTCTCCGCACTGGAATACCTGATGCTTTACAATTGCACCGCGCTGACAAACGTAGATGGCCTAAAGAATCACAAGGAACTGCAAACGGTCCATCTCGCAGACTGCACGGCGCTCACAAATGTGGATGGGCTCAAGAACCTCCCGGCGCTCAGCGAGCTCTTACTTTCAGGGTGTACCGGCCTCACAAAAGAGAGCATCGAGGCACTAAGGGCGACCCTCCCGAACACAAAAGTTTTGATGATCAAGATCCCACCCATCCCCAAGCCAAACCAACCGGACACCACGTCCGAGGCGCGGGATATTGACCGGCAACCGGTGAACACCGATACACCCCCACCCGAGCCAAAGCCAATCAAGCCACCACCCACGAATGGCGAAAGTAGTCCACGACTTTAGTCGGCAGAACCATTCTCAGCCGTGCTGCGCAGTATCTTGCAAAAGGACGCTACCGACCAATTGCACGCGGTCACGCAATGCCGAGCAACGCCGACTAAAGTCGCGGACTACTTTCGCAAGCGGTCGTAGCGGCTGGGTTTTTCAAATCAGCCCGCAGCCACGGGCGGCAAAAGCAGCCCGACTTTAGCCGGCAAAACCGTCCCCGTTTAAAAGTGCGCAATATCTTGCAAGAAGACGCTGCCGAGCGATTGCACGCCGTCACGCAAAGCCGAGCAACGCCCAATCTGTTTCGCAGGGCTCGGAGGGGAACACGGGGGTGTGAACTCTCGGTGATGTAGCGCGAAGCGCCGTGGAGTGCTGGAACTTGTTCCAGCCGTCACTCAAGCGGGTTGCTGGCTTCGCCACCCTTCGGGCAGCCTGCGGCTGGCGATCTCGCTTCGCTCGGTTGTCGCGCGGAGCCTCGGCTATCCGCGGGAAGTCGCCGTTGCCACGGCTCTTTGCGTGACAAGTCCCGCAGCCAACGGCTGGAACAAGTTCCAGCACTCCACGGCGCTTCGCGCGGTCACACCCGCCGTCCGGTGTAGTTATCGCACTTTTTCCATGATGAGCGGGTCTCCGCTAAATGCGCTCTTGCCGGCTTGCGTGGCGATGAAGGCGGCGATGCGCTCGCTGGTGTCGGTGAGTGTGACGTCGGTGCCGAACTGGCCCTTTTTGGCCTTGCCGCGGAGTTTGCCGGTGAGGACTGCGTCGGCGAATACGTTGTCGTCTGCCATCCAGAGTTTGAGGCGTCCGCGCCAGTCGAATTCGTAGCGCATGAAGCCGTAGGTTTTGTTTTCTTTCGGGCCGGTGTTGCGGAAGGAGAGGACGCTCATTCTGGCGATGCGGGCGGTGATGAGCTCCATCGGTGCTTGTGTCATTTTGCTGCCGCTTTTCGGGACTTCGACGCCGATGATGTGCATGGTTCCGCGAAGGTCTTTGTCGGAGTGGTGCATGTGGTAGAAGACGGTCTGGTCCTTGTCGCGCACGCACCAGGTTCCTTCGAGCGTGGGGTCGTCCACATTCATCATGGACGGTGCGATGGGGTTTTTGGATTCCGGGTAGCAGGCCCCGAAGAGCATGGCTGCGGCGGCGAAGAGCACTCGCGTGATTGTTTTCATGCACGGGAGTATAGCGGCGCGCTACTGAGGATGCCGAGCGATTTTCTACAAAGGCTCGTTGGTCTCTGCTTTGAGGATGTCGTCGATGGTTTCGCGGCGGCTGATGAGCTCGGTGGTGCCGTCGGGCTCGACCCAAACTTGCGGGGCGCGGCCGATGGAGTTGTAGTTGCTGCTCATGGCGTAGCCGTATGCGCCGGCGTCGTGGAGGGCGACGAGGTCGCCGACTTTGGGGCGCGGGAGCATCCGGGGCTGGAGTTCTTCGTCGGCTCCGCCACGGGTGAAGACGTCGCCGCTTTCGCAGAGCGGGCCGGCGAGGACGATGGGCTCGGGGGCGGCGGTGCTGTCGAGGATTTCGATGTGGTGGTAGCTGCCATACATGGCGGGGCGGACGAGATCGACGAAGCCGGCATCGACCATGGCGAAGGTTGCGCCCGCTCCCTTTTCGTTGGTGGTGGTCTCTTTAACATCGTGGACTTCGGTGATGAGTCTGCAACCGGGCGCGACGTAGTAGCGGCCTGGTTCGATCTCGAGGCGAAGGGTGCGCTTTGCGGCGTCGCTGATGCGCTGCTGGCAGGAGGTGAAAAGCTCGCGGAGCGGCCCGAGGGGAATCTGTGCGTGCGGGTCGCGGTAGTTGTGCGGGATGCCGCCGCCGAGGCTGACGGCTTCGAGGTCGGGGAAGTGCGGGACTAATTCTGCGTATTCGACGGCGAGGCGCGTGAGGTTGTCGTGGAGCTCCTGATGCTGAGGGCCGCTGCCGATGTGTGCGTGGAGCATGACGATGCGGAGGCCCGCGCTCTCGGCGGCTGCGCGCACGGCGCTGAGTTGCTGGAACCAGATGCCGTGCTTCGACGAAGGCCCGCCGGTGTCGCAGGTGTTCACGTGGCCGTGGCCAAAGCCGGGGTTGATACGCAGGCTGACGGGGCCGCTGTAGCCGGCGGCCTGGAGCTGCCGGATCATGCCGGGCGAGCCGATGTTGGGGAGTAGTCCGTTTTGCAAAACGACTTCGAGCGCATTGTCGCGAAATACGTCGGCGGTGAAGCAGACCACGGGCGGATTGTTGCCCGGTGCGTGTCCGGAGTGAAGCGCGCGAAGGGCTTCGTTGCCGGAAACGGCGTCGATCCATATTCCAGCCGCCGCCATTTCGCGGAGCACCTTGGTGGCGGGGCACGCCTTCATGGCGAAGCGGGCCTGCACATTTGGCGCGCTGGTCATGAATTTAATATCTGCGATGCGCTGGCGGATGACGCTGGCGTCGTAGAGCCAAAATGGTGTCCCGACTTTGGCAGCGATGGAGCGGATGGTTGTGGTGTCGAGCTTCATAAAAAAGCCGCGGAACATGTGCGATGGCCGCGTGGGTGTCGAGAGGCAGTTTCGCGGGAGGCGATGGATTTTGGCGACGGTGGTTTTGGATGTTTCGACATTTACCATTGCCGCGACGGCTCCGCTCCGCTGAATTGCGCGCCCCTCGGACAGCTCAACACTTTTTAACACACACAAAATCATGCTCGCAGCAGGTATCGTAGGACTTCCAAACGTAGGTAAATCGACTCTCTTTAACGCGGTGACGCGGACTCGCAAAGCGCAGGCGGCGAACTACCCGTTTTGCACCATTGACCCGAACGTCGGCATGGTCATCGTGCCCGACTCGCGCCTCGCCGTGCTGAGCAAGCTGAGCGGGAGCAAGAAGCTCGTGCCGGCGGCAATCGAGTTTGTGGACATCGCGGGATTGGTAAAAGGCGCGAGCTCCGGCGAAGGTCTCGGCAATAAGTTCCTCAGCCACATCCGCGAGGTGAACGCGATTGTGCAGGTGGTGCGTTGCTTTGAGGATGAGGACATCACCCATGTCGCCGGAAGCATCGACCCGGTGCGCGACATCGAAGTGATCAATACCGAGCTGATTCTCGCCGACATGGCCGCGTGTGAAAAACGCCGCGACCGCGTGAGCAAAGGAGCGCGCTCCGGCGACAAAACGGCGAAAGCAGAGCAGGCGCTTTGCGAAAAACTAATCCCGTTTTTGAACGAAGGAAAACCGGCGAGCACGATCGAGCTTTCCGATGACGAGAAGAAGCTGATGAAGGAGTTCTTCCTGCTCTCGGGTAAGCCGACGATTTTCGCGTGCAACGTATCCGAGGCCGACCTCTCGGCGCTCGCGAACGGGCAGGACTGCACCGCCAAGCCATTCGTGGATGCGGTGCGCGCGTATGCGTCGCAGCATTTCGGCACCGAGACGGTGGTCATCAGCGCGCAAATCGAGAGCGAACTCGTGGACCTCAGCGAGACGGAAGCATCGGAATATCTCGCCGGCCTCGGAGTGAAAAGCAGCGGCGTGAATGAACTCATCCGCGGCGTCTATCATCTCCTCGGCCTGCGCACCTACCTCACCACCGGCGAGCAGGAAACCCGCGCATGGACCATCCGCGCCGGCGACAAAGCCCCGGCAGCAGCAGGCGTGATTCATACGGATTTCGAACGCGGATTCATCGCCGCGGAAGTCATCCACTACGACGACCTCGTCGCGCTGGGCTCGATGGGCAAAGGCCGCGAGACCGGCAAGCTGCGCATCGAAGGCAAGGAATACGTGATGAAAGACGGCGACGTGGTGGAGTTCCGCTTCAACGTGTAGCGACGCCGTCTGGAATGACGAATGACGAATGACGAATGACGAATGACGAATGACGAAACGCAAGCGAAAGGGCACACCGCCACGCTTGCGACTTCGTCATTCGTCATTCGTCATTCCCGATCGCCCCGCGCTAATCCCTAGCGGGACACACATCCCCCGCTCTGCGTTATTTCAGGCGGACGATTCCTGCGCCGCGCTCGATGCGGCCGATGACTTTTCCGCCGATGACTTTGGTCACAGCTTTCACGTCTTTTTCCGCGACGACGACGCACATGCCGATGCCCATGTTGAACACTTGATACATCTCGGCGTGATCCACTCCTCCGCCCTTTTCGATGTGTTGGAAAATCGCGGGGACTTTCCACGCTGCGGTGTCGATCAAGGCATCCACCGTCTTCGGGAGGACGCGTGGGAAGTTGTCCACGAGACCGCCGCCGGTGATGTGTGCGAGCCCTTTCACAAGGCCGTGCGGGAGCTTTGCGAGCGTGGGTTGGTAGTTCTTGTGGACGCGCATCAGTTCGTCGCCAAGCGTGCCTGTGACTCCTTCGAGTTTTGCGGTGAGCTTGAGCTTCATGTCATCAAACAGAACCTTGCGGGCGAGGGTGTAGCCGTTCGTGTGCAGTCCGTTTGAAGCGAGGCCGATGACGACGTCGCCAACTTTGATCTTCGAGCCGTCGATGCTCTTTGCTTTGTCCACGACGCCGATGATGGTGCCGACGAGGTCGTATTCGCCGGGGGCATACATGCCGGGCATCTGTGCCGTTTCACCGCCGACGATGGCGCATTTCGCGGCTTTGCACGCTTTGGCAAATCCTTTGAGCAATTGCTCGAATACTGCGGGCTCCAGCTTTGCCGCGCCGATGTAGTCGAGGAAGAAGAGCGGCTTTGCACCGATGACGGCGATGTCGTTGATGCAGTGATTCACGAGACACTGCCCGACGGTGTCGTGCTTGCCGGTGGCAAATGCGATCTTCAATTTCGTGCCGACGCCGTCCACGGAAGAGACGAGCACGGGGTCTTTCATCCCTTTGAAATTCGGGCGAAACAGCCCGCCGAAGCCACCGATCTTGCCGAGCACTTCGGGGCCGTGCGTTCCTTTTACGAGTGCCTGGATTCCGCTCTTCACGCGGTTGCCGAGATCCACATCCACGCCTGCGGCGGCGTATGCCTTTTTCTTTTTTGCTTCTGCCATTTTGAGAGTTGGTTATTTGAGTTTTCCGAAGAGCTCGGCCTGCGGGTCGGGCTCGGGAGCAAGGCTGTGCCGGCTTCCCGTCATGACTTCCTTGCGCGCGCCTTCGGGGATCGCCACGGGGTAATCGTTGTTAAAACACGCCAAGCAATACTTGTTCGTCGCGCGTCCGGTGGCTTTCACCATTCCGTCGAGACTGAGATACCCGACGCTGTCGGCACCGAGATAGCCGGCGATTTCTGCGTTGGTGAATTGATTGGCGATGAGCTTTTTGGGATCGGGGAAGTCGATGCCGTAATGGCACGCGTGCTTGTGCGGCGGGCAACTGACGCGGACGTGGACTTCCTTCGCACCGGCTTCGCGCAGATGCTTCACGCGTGCGAGCGCCGTGGTGCCGCGAACGATACTGTCGTCCACGACGACGACGCGCTTTCCTTCCACCACTTCGCGGATGAGGTTCAGCTTCACTCGCACATTGAAATCTCGAATGAGCTGAGAGGGCTGCAAAAATGTGCGTCCGATGTAGTGATTGCGCACAAACGCCTGCTCGTAGCGGATGCCCATTTCCTCGGCAAAGCCCAGCGCTGCATAGATTCCGCTGTCTGGAACCGGCACGACGATGTCCGCTTCCACGCCGGTTTCCCGCGCGAGTTGACGTCCCATTTCCGTGCGCACGCGCGCCACGTTCACGCCGTTCAGGAGTGAGTCTGGGCGGGCGAAATAGACGTATTCAAAAACGCAGAACGCCTCCCGTGTGTCGTTGAACGGAAACTCCGAGCGGACGCCGTGTTCGTTGATGATGATGACTTCGCCGGGCTCGATGTCCCGTTCGAAAGTCGCGCCAACGAGGTCCATCGCGCACGTCTCGCTCGTTAGAACGTAGCCGCCATTCTCCAAGCGCCCGAGTGAAAGCGGGCGGAATCCATGAGGATCTCGCACGCCGATGATTTCCTCCTCCGTCATCATCACCAGCGAGAAAGCACCGTGGATGCGGCGAAGAGCGGCGAGCACATTGCTGCCTTCGCTCGGCTGGGCCAAAAGGTGCAGGATAATCTCGCTGTCCACCGTGGTCTGAAAAATCGAGCCTTTCTGCTCCAACTCCTGCCGGAGATGCGCAGCGTTCACGAGATTGCCGTTGTGCCCGATGGCAATCTGGCCGCGCACGCAGTTCACCATCAGCGGTTGCGCGTTGGTAATGTGCGAGCTGCCCGTCGTGGAATAGCGCACATGGCCGATGGCGCGGGTGCCCGCCATTTTCTCAAAGTCCACATCCTTGAACGCCTGCGATACCAGGCCCATTGAGACATGGCGCTTGAACTGCGCGTGCGTCCCGTTGGATGTGACGATGCCCGCGCTCTCCTGGCCGCGGTGTTGGAGCGCGAAGAGACCATAATAGGTCATCAACGCGGCATTCGGATGTCCATGCACGGCGAAGACGCCGCACTCGTGTTTTGGCTTATCAGGCGTAGAATTAATCAAAGCAGTGCGAGTCAGGGGCGGAGATAAGAGCGAGGGAATGCGTGCGTCAAGCGAGGGTGCAAAAAGAGTCGGAAATATTTCCCTTCCCGTCCGCTCCGCCAATCCCCGAATGAACGAATTTCAGTCCGATTCACGCAGAAATGCGGGGCGAATGCCTACTTCCGCTTCACCGTGCGGAAGCCGACGTAGAGTGCCCGGAGCGCCGGTTTAATCGGGTCACCGACGAAAAACTGATCCACCACTCCAGGCCGATTTTCCCTCATCGCCTTGTCCTTCGCAGGGTAAACAAACCAGCAGTCTTCCGCTGGCACCGTTGCGACGCGCTCAAACATCGCGGTCGGGCCGGTGGCAAACGAACCGCCTTTGGCCAGCTTCACTTCGTTGGCTCCCTCTTTGCGATAGACCCATTCGGCGACATTGGCCCCCATGCCTTCGACCTTCAGAGGACTGACATCGGAGGCAAGTTTGTCAACCGGTGCCCAGTAGTTAAAGCCGTCCGTCGCGCCTTCTGCATCCGGTTTCAAAGCGGAGTAGTCAGCCCCGGAATTGGTCTTCTTTGGGTCAAATGCGTCGCCCCACGGAAACTTAAAGCCTTTGCTGCCACGAGCTGCGGCCTCCCATTCTTCTTCGAGTGGGAGGTCGCGATCTTCTCCACCGCGAACTTCTTTGCCTTCCCATTTTGCGAAGGCGTAAGCGTCCCACCAAGTGATGCCGACCATCGGACTGTTTAAATCCACCGGCGCTCCTTTCTCATCCTTCTCCTTGTTTCGGAAAACTCGGCCCTCGCGGACTTTTGCGTTTTTGATAAATGTCAGCACATCCGGATTCACGTGGGAAATATGCCGCGGACCTTTCGGGTGATCATACTTATGTTCGTTCTCCGAAGAAGCCTCGCACCATTCGATAAACTTGGCGTAGCGCCCGACTGACACTTCGAATTTGTCGATCTCAAATGCGGGAAGCTGGATGGACTCGCCGGACTCGCCGATGAGATAAGCTCCTGCGGGAATCTGCACCTGCGTGTCGAGCTTGCGTTCGTTGGAAACGACATACTTCCAGACCATCCATCCGATCAGCAGCACCAGCACGCTCAACGTCGCAATATTCACCACAACGGCGCGCTTTTGGGCTTTCCGTGCGGACTCTACGGCTTTCATCGCTACAGCATCCGCCGCCTTCATTTTGGCCGCTTCCACGGGGACGATTTTCGGCTCCAGCGCTTTTACCGCTTGAAGAACCGCAGGCCATCCGGTCACGGGATTCGGACCGCCGCTCATTCGCTTTAGAAGCATCGAAAGTCCCTGCGACCTCGCACCGACAGGCAGCAAACGGCTTATCGTATCCGAGAGAACGGCCAGCTCATTCGCGACCGAAACTTCGCTGTCAGTACCGGCTGTCGCGAGGTTCGCGAGACGGGCGATTCCGTCGTTCCCGATTCGGATTGCAGTAGCATCGAATTGCCCGTGGGCGAGGTTGTGGGTCCACAAATAATTGAGCCCCTCGGCCCCGACTTTCATCGCGTGAAGCGCCGTTTTTTCATCCAGTCCGAGCCCTTGATCAATCATCTCGGAAAGAGTCAATCCCTCCAGAAATTCATGGGTGTAGAATACCACGCCTTCGCGCTCGTCGGCTTCGAATACCGAGACGATGAATGGATGCGAGACGGCTGCTTTCGCACGAGCATCCGCAAGGAACTGGGAGCGTGCATCTTCGTGCTGCGAGCGCGCTTGCTCGAGGATCTTCATTCCGACGAGCCGGTTCACGCTCGTCTGAGTGGCGATATAAACCTTCCCCCAAACGCCAGACCCCAAGACGCGCTCCACGCGGTAATCCCCCAGAACAGTGCCCACAAGTGGATCGACTGCTCTCGCCACAGCCACCGGAGACGGCGCAACCGCCGAAGCGATAGGGTTTGGCGCAGCCTGCACAGGTGCAACGCGGACACCGGAAACAGGGATGGCTTGCACGGGCTGCCGGATTCCGGACCCGGTCGATTGCGGAACTGCTACTGGCTGTGCTTGCGGCACCGCTGTGGGCTGCCTCACTCCAGAGGCTACAGGTTGCGCTTGCGCCACGGCGGTGGGCTGCCGAACACCCGAAGCCACCGGTTGCGCCTGCGGCACCGCAGTTGGCTGCCGCACTACTGCGGCCACGGGAACGCGCACGGTCTGCACGAGGCTGGCGGCAAGGTCAGCGGCCATTTTGTCCACGACTCCCCGCAGCGCATCGGCGTCCACGGGCTTCGGTAGTGCCTGCGCGCCGCCGAGGTGCTCGGCGTAGTCACTCAAATCATACTGGCTGATGAACAGCACCTGCATACTCGGATACAACCCCTGAAATTCTGCGCGCAGCGTGAACCCATCGGTCGGCTCCATCACAACATCGGTGATCAACAAATCCAAGCCCCCCATCGCCGAAGCGTGTTCGTGGGCCTTTTGCGAATTCGTTGCCACCCGAACCTCATGGCCCGGGATGGATTTTAAAACGGCAAGTAATTCAGGAAGGACGCTCGATTCGTCGTCCACTAGGATGATTCTCATCAGTCGTTATTTCGGAGTTTTTCTGGTTCTGGAAATTTTTGGATCAGGCTCGCTGGCTCTGCCGTGTATGCCTGAAGTTGCCCTTTAAAGAAAACGCGCACAGCGTAGCCATAGTAACGCCGATTCTCGCCGGAGGGATCATCCCGCCCGACAAGCGGCTGGTTATAGTCCACCTCCAGCGTCTCCGTTCCGCCCTCCGTCCAGTCCGCAGGAGGCGCCGCAAAACGATAGGCCACATTCGCATTGGTCGGGACGACTTCCTTGCCGTTGATCTGATCGTAAAAACGAACCTGCGTCACCACTTCCTGCCGTGGATTGGTCACTGCGCCCTCCTTGGCGAGGATCGGAACCGAGAGCGTAAATCGCTTTCCGGGAACGCCGGTTTCGTCCGAAACGGTGACCCGCCCCAGCATCATAGCCTTCCCATTTTGAAGATCGCCACCACCTGCACTGGCAGTCCCCGGAGCGCCGGAAGCTCCGCGTGCGGCCGAAACTGCGATATCCAACTTCGACTTGGCTGCCGAGTAATAAAAGCCCGCCCTTTCTCCCATCTGAAGGATCCTCCGCCATTCCACTGCGGCCTTATCAGGCAAAGACATTTTCTCGTATGTGTAAGCCATCTCCGCGATCGGGAGCGGGTTATCCGGTGCCATCGCCCCGGCCTCTCGCAGCTTCACCAAAGCACCCGCAGTATCGCCCGTATTGCGAAGAAGTTTTCCCTGCTCCACGAGCTCCGTCATTCGCGGATCCACCTTCGGCGTGAAAGCAGTCAGCGGCACCGGCGTGGGTTTCGGCGGCGCTTGCGGCGGGGGCGCAGGCTCCACCGGTGGAGGCTCGTTCGGGGCCGGAGTTCCAGACTGACTTCCCGGAACAGGCACCGGTTGCGGCTTCGCCGGAGACTCAGGTGAGGCGGGCTCGTCGAGGGGATTTTGAATAGAAAGCACCTCATCGCGCGGCGGCGGACTCTCGGCGATTAATTGCTCGATATTGATGTGCGTCGGCACCACCCGACCGTTATTCGCGGCCTGCATCGAGCGATAAAAAGATACCCCGACTGCACCAAATTGCGCGACACCCACGATGCCCAGCGAAAGTGCGGCACCGAGGAATGTCTTACCCATCGATTGCCGGGTGATTGGAGAAATAGAAGCCATTCAGGAAAAATCAACCGCCACCGTATGGACGGCAATCAAGAGTGTCAAAACTCAATCGCTCCCCGTCGCGCATGTGCCGGCTTTAAAGTCGGTGACGGGCCTTACTTCACCTTCGGAAACTCCGCCCGGGCCTTTTGCACCTTTTTCGGGTCTTCGTTGCAGAAGACGTAACCGGTGAGCCGATTCAGTTGATAACACTTCAGTGCAAATTTGTGTTTCTTGTCACGATCTCCTTCCATTTCCACACGGGTCGGCGGACGAGTGAAATCTCCCACAAAATCAAACTGAAGATCGAAAACTTTGCTCTGGTGCCAAGGGATGTAGGTGAAGTTCACCATCTTCTTCGCAGCCATATTGTGACCTGCCGCCTTGCCCATCGCGAGCGCCGCTTCCCAATGCTCCTCGCGGCGCATTCCGCCCATGTGTCCGTTTGGATAAAGTGCAATGTCTCCCGCAGCGAAAATGCCCATCTCATCGCTCTCAAGACGCTCCGTGACCGGGCAACCGTTTTGGGACCATAACGGGGATGCCGCCACGAGTTGCAAATTAGGCTCTGCACCCATTGCGCAAATGGCCAAGTTCGTGTCAATCCTGTCGCCGCTCTTCGTTTGAATTCGCTGAAGATACGTCCGGCCCTCAAACCCATTCAAATGCTGGTTGAGCATCAGCTTCACGCCGTTTGCCTCGAAATACTTCGTGAGCCATGCCGCAGTTTCAGGGTCGAGATAACGACTCCAGATATTGGCCGAGCGGGACATCAGCGTGACATTCACTTTGAGTTTCCGCAAAAGCGCAGTGGTCTCCGCAGCCACAAATCCTCCACCAATGACGACGCAATTCTTCTCCAAATCCAGAACCTCCCGAAACCCGATCAAGTCTCTCGCATAACGCAGAAAGAAAATATTCCCCAGCTTGTTGCCGGCGACCTCGGGCCTGCGAGCACGGCTGCCTGTCGCGAGCAATGCCTTTCCAAAAGTTACCGCCTGCCCTGTAGCCAGAACAGCAGCACGCTGCTCCAACGAGAACTGGGTGATCATTGTGTTCAGACGAACGTCGATCTTGTTTTTTACAAACCAAGCGGCGTCGTGGGTGGTAAGTTTCTCGGTAGGAGGAACTTTAGCACCAAGCATTGCAGGGAGGAGTTCAGGGCGGCGCACGCCGATATGCGGCTCGGCGCTGACCACCATGATGCTGCCCTTTTTATCGAGCATGCGGATGGCTTCACAAGCAGCCATTCCAGCGGCACCCGCCCCGACGATAAGATATTCGCGTCGAATCATTACGGAGCAATGGGTAGCGGAAGCTTTCCCCATGATGCGAGGGAAAAAGACGAAAACTTGTCACATTTTAGAAATCACCGCGGAAATCGCGTCATCGGGCCGCAACATGGTCAACCGCCGCAGGAACAAAAAACCGCCCGCAGGCTCATGCCTGCGGGCGGTTCGACTTTTGTTTATGGGGGAATTACGCAAGACGCTCTCTGCTTATGCGGAGATTGCGTAACGTGCCTTGCCGACTTTCTTGATCGCCTTGTTCTTCTTTCCAGTCGTAGAGAACCAGATGAAGAGATTCTTGTATTTCTTCACCTCAAGCTTAGTCGCTAGGTCGCGCACTGTGATACCTTCAGGACCGGCATCCGTGAGAGCCTGAACGATGCGGGCTGCGAGTTCACCGCGTCCGCTCAGCGGGCGTGTGCTGCGCTTGCGTCCACCGCCTTTTTTAACTCCGCGGATCTTTACTTTCGGAGCCGGGCCGTCGAGGTCGGCCTGCGTTACAGAACCTTCCAGGCGGTAACGCGCTTCACCGATTTTCTTGATCGCGGAGACGCGTTTACCCGAGGTCTGGAACCAAGAGTGGATGTTGGCTGGCTTCACGCCGAGCGTGGCGGCGAGATCCTTCACTTTCACTCCGGAGCTACCGGCAGCCGTGAGTGCGCGGAGAATCTGCGTTTTCAGAGCGCCGCGTTGTGAGCGACCCGTTGATGTGCGCTCCACTGTCCCGCCAGTGCTGGCGGTGCGGGCGAAGCCGTCATTGTCGAACAGCTCGGATTTGATCTCAGATAGCCGGGAGAGGATGCCATCGATCTGCCCCTGGAGTAGGGACCGCTTTTCTTCGAGGGTCATTGCTTCTTTGTATAGGTTGATTCGGTCGTTTGTGATCATTAGGATTTTCATATCGCGTAATTGTACTAATCTCGCAAGTGCGATTTGAACAAAATTTGGTTACTCAAAAACAGGCGATTAAATCCGGACTGGGGACTGTATTCAACAGATTGAAAGTTCGCTCTTTGTGAAATCGTCCCGTATCACAAATAGGCTCCATGTGGCAAATTTGTAATGTGGAAATCCCCGCAAAATGGGAAAACGCGTGCCCTGCCCGCAAAATCCCGGCACTGCGACTCAATCGCTGCCCCGCAGCGAGCGGCCATCGTCCTTTCACGTTCAATTTACCGCCGCATCATCGACTCATCACTATTGATCAATGCTTTCGCAAGCACCGTGAAAACGGCAAGTTCCGACGGAGAAATATCCGCAACCGAGCGCTTCTCGCCTACCTCAATCAGCTTCTTTGCAGCATCAATATCAGCAGAGAAAATGGCCAACTGCTCGGCGTGCAGTGTTTTCAAAACAGCAAGCTCGTGGGGTCTGGCGGCACGACTGGTGACAAGGCGGAAGGCATAGTCGATGCGACTCTCTATCGAATCCCCGCCTTCGAGAAGCGCGCGCTGGCCGATGAACCGCGCGGCCTCGACAAACTGTACATCATTGAGAAGCGCCAACGCCTGCAATGGAGTCGCAGTGCTCTGGCGCTTGACCGAGCAGTAGCTGCGATCGGCGGCATCGAACGTCATCATGGTCGGCGGCGGGACTGTCCGCTTCCAAAAAGTGTAGAGCGACCGGCGAAAAAGATCATCTCCCTTGCTCTGATTGTAGCTGGGCTTCCCCATCGCGATTTCCTCCCAAAGTCCCGGCGGTTGGTAAGGCCGAACGCTGGGCCCGCCCACTTTCTCCGCGAGTAAACCGGCTGCGAAAAGCGCGCCGTCCCGCAGCATCTCGGCAGTGAGCCTCCGCGCTGGACCCCGTGAAAGCAGCAGATTGTCCGGGTCCTGCGCAGCGGGTTGCGCTGACTCACGCTGATACACGGCGGACATTGCGATTTGTTTGAAGAGCCGCTTCGTATCCCAACTGCTGCGAATGAAGTCGCGAGCCAGCCAGTCGAGCAATTCCGCGTGCGTAGGCGGCGCTCCTTGCGTGCCGAAATTATCCACGGATTCAACAAGGCCGCGTCCCAGCATCATTGCCCAGAAACGATTCACCGTCACGCGCGCCATCAGCGGATGCTCTGGATCGAGCAGCCATTGAGCGAGTCCAAGGCGATTGCGCGGTGCATTTTTGGGGAACGGCGGGAGCACCGTGGGCGTGTCGGCGGTCACTTCGGCACCGTGTTGGTCGTATGCGCCACGGTTGAGAATGTACGATTTTCTTGGCGCGGCCATCTCGCGCATCGACATGGCTTCGGGAATGCCGTTGACGAATTTCCGCTCTTCATCACGCGCAGATTTCAGCGCCTCGCGCGCCTCGACCGACGGGTGATGCACCGTCGCGATGTAGTATTCGGTGAGCGACTGTCGCTGCGCTGGCGTCAGTTCGGGAATCGACTGCACGGATTTCGTAAAATCGTCGAGTCCGGCGAGCGACGCGATTTCGATCGGTGCGAGCATTCGGCCATAGATGTGAAAATCATCGACTTGCCCGCCCTTGAACCCGGCGTCCCGGAAGCGATACCCGATTGCCAGTTCGGGCTCGCCACCGCCGTAAGTGATGTCTTTCCAAAGCCCATCGCGAACCACATCGGCTGGAGCAAAAACACCATCAACGAAAATGCGCATTCCCGCAGCCCGACTGGACCCGTCGTAAGTCACGGCAACGTGCGTCCACCGGCCCGCAGCCAGCGGTATCTGCGCGACGACTTTCGCAGAGTTACCCGGCCATTGATGGTGCATCCCAAAAGCGACCCGTCCGCGCTCCAGCAGCAATTCGTAGCCGCGGCTCCCGGCATCGACGGGCGCTTTACTGTGGTGAAAAACCACCGCGCGCTCCGCGACTTCGGGCATTTTCACCCACAGCGAAAACGTGAATGAATCACTGCGAGTGAAGTGCCCGAGGCCAGGAAAGCGAACACCGTTCTCGCCATCGAGCGCCAGCGCTTTGCCTCGCGGGCCGTCCACCAGCACGGGGTTTTCAGTCGCGACCATTGGTTTCTGGGCGAGGTCTTCAAACGCAAACTCCGCGATCGCACCCGAAGGTTTCAGCTCATTCGGGCCTTCGGGAAGTTTGTCCGACCACACCACGAAGTCCGCTACCGCCGCCACGCGGGCCTCAGCGAGCTGCTTCTCGGCAGCGCTGATTTTTGCACGCATCGCGGTGAGTTTTTGATCCTGCTCCGCAGTCGAAAGCAGGACGGTCGGCGTCGGCGTGGAGTCCGTAAAATACGGCGTCTGCCCCGCCTCATCCACGTTCTGAAAAAATGCGAACAGCGAGTAAAAATCACGCTGCGTAAGCGCGTCGTATTTGTGGTCGTGGCAGCGAGTACATTCCATGGTCGCACCCAAAAACGCCGTACCGAACGTGTTCACGCGGTCCACAACGTAAGCGACCCGATACTCCTCCTCGACGATTCCGCCCTCCTCATTCTGGCAATGCAAGCGGTTGAACGCCGTAGCGAGCTGCTGCTCCTGCGTCGCACCGGGAAGCAAGTCGCCCGCAAGCTGCCATGTCACAAACTCATCGAACCGCTGGTTCGCGTTGAACGACTTCACCACCCAATCGCGGTAGGCCCACATCGGACGCTCGCGGTCCATTTGGTATCCGTGCGTATCTGCAAAGCGCGCGAGATCCAGCCACTCCGTCGCGACCCGCTCGCCAAAACGCGGCGACGCCAGCAAGCGATCCACGACCTTCTCAAAAGCCTGCGGCGAGGAATCCGCCAGAAACGCATCAATCTCTGAAATCGAAGGCGGCAGGCCAGTCAAATCGAACGTCACCCGTCGCAAAACTCTCTCGCGAATGGCGCGCTTTGCAGGCTGCACGTCACGCTTGGAAAGTGCGGCGTCGATCCAGCCGTCGATCGTTCCTTCCGTGCTCGGCCGCATCGGCTCGTATGCCCAATGTCCGCTCCATTTGGCACCCTGCTCCACCCACAGTTTCAGTGTGTTGATTTCCGAGGGTTTCAAATGCCGGACTGATTTCGGCGGCGGCATCACCTCGTCTTCGTCCGTCGATAAAATCCGCTCCACCAGCGCACTCGCTTTCACATCGCCGGGCTTCATCACAGCGATGCCATCTTCCACTCGAAAAATTCCATCTTTCGTATCCAGACGAAGCTTCGCCTTCCGCTCCTTCGCATCCGGGCCGTGACAGTGGTAACACGCGTCCGACAAAATCGGCTGCACATCCCTGCTAAAGTCCACATCCGCCGCTACTGCGGTGCCGAGCGAGGCTAGAAAGATACCGAGCGTTTTCATAAGGTCTCCACCGCTGCCGCCCAAAGGTTCGGTCCAAATTGTTCTCTCGCCTTCTCAATCAGCGACCCACCGCCGACGCGCTCACGCAGCACTGCCAGCATCGTGCTTCCGCTGCCCGACATGATCGCTCCCGCGACCTCCGATTGCCCGAGCAGCCAACGTTTCATCTCAGCGAGCTGTAGATATTTCTGGAAAACCGGCCGCTCCAAATCGTTCACCATCTCGCCCCATCCGAAC
>JAYTMG010000628.1:0-3041 GCA_043728745.1 Verrucomicrobiaceae bacterium | reverse complement strand
CGAACACTCTACCTATGGGCGACAATTCACCGAAAAACCAACACAAGCTCGACGAGCAAAAGCACGAAAAGCATGTAAAGAAAGACCACGAGAAGCTCGAGAATGCTGTCCATCAGCATCACCCGGATCGCGTTTCCACTCCCGAGGAGGAGCTTGCACTGAAGAAACAGGAGGAAGAAGCAGACGCCGCCAGCGCTCGCGCGGCAGAGTAATCGTCGAAAGGGCCAGATGCGCCCTGGCAGATAAAGGCTTTCGTCGAGTTCGGCGGTCCGGCGCGTTGGACTGTCAAATCGCGTAATCAGAAACCCGCCCGCAGTTGAAAAGCTGCGGGCGTTTTTTCGTGGAATTACTTACGGCTGGTCGCAGGAGTCGCGGAGCCCCACATATTCACGCGATCAACCTACAACACCTACGATGAACACCAGACTCGCACTGCTCACCTTCGCCGCGACAATACTCTGCCAGCTTTCCCCGGCCCAGGACAGCCCGCCGAAGGATGATTGGAAACCGGCACCGACCAACCAGCGCGGAAAGGAATATCCGCAGGTGAATTCGGAAGGGCGCATCAAGTTCCGCATCGTTGCGCCACAGGCGCAGGGCGTGGGCGTGACGTTCCGCGACAGCAGCGCATTTACGAAGGGCGAGGATGGCGCGTGGATCGGCTACTCGCGGCCCTTGGATGAAGGCTTCCATTATTACTCCATCAAGATTGACGGCGCGGAAGTCCCCGACCCGAACAGCATGTATTTTTACGGCACCGGCAAGTGGACCAGCGGCGTCGAAGTGCCGGCGAAGGACAAAGATTTCTACGCACTCAAAAATGTGCCGCACGGCGAACTTCGCGAGGTGCTTTACCCGTCGAAGAATGCCGACGCGGTTCTCCGCTGCTACGTGTACACGCCGCCGGGTTACGACAAAGATCCGTCGAAGCGTTTTCCGGTGCTGTATCTGCAACACGGCGGCGGCGAGGACGAGACGGGCTGGGGTCGGCAGGGCTTCACGGGATTGATCATGGACAACCTTATCGCCGAGGGCAAAGCCAGCCCCTTCATCATCGTGATGGCGAACAGCTACGTCCCCGGCGGTGGCGGCCCGCCTCGTGGTGATTCTCCGGGCAGCGCGGTGTCCCGCAGCGTCCCAGGGCCGGGCGGACGCTCGTTTGATTTCACCCCATTTGCGAAGGTGCTGCTCGAAGACCTCATCCCGTTTGTTGACGCCAGCTATCGCACGCTCGCCGACCAGCCGCATCGCGCGATGGCCGGTCTTTCCATGGGCGGGATGCAGACGCGGTCCATCGCTTTGGCGAATCCCGACAAATTTTCCCACATCGGGATTTTCAGCGGCGGCAGCATCGCGCCGTCGGAGATTTCCGACATGGAAGCCTTCAAGCAAAAGAACAAGCTCGTCTTCATCAGCTACGGCAGCCGCGAGAACGGCGCGGCGGGAAAGGCCAACGTGGAGGCGCTCCAAAAGGCGGGCGTCAACAGCGTCTTCTACGAATCGCCCGACACCGCGCACGAATGGCAGACATGGCGGCGCAGCCTGCGGGAATTTGCTCCGCGAATCTTTCAGACTAATCCCGAGGCAGTCGGTGCGCGCGCCGGACGCCGTGGATTTGGCGGCCCCATCACGCTCGGCCCGGACGACAAGCGTGCCGTGCCCGATGAGCCCGCAGGCTTCGACCAAAAGCGCGACGGCATTCCTCACGGCAAGCTGGAGATGGTCGAGTATGATTCCAAATCCGTAGGCAACAAACGCAAAGCCCAAGTCTATACGCCGCCGGGCTATTCGGCGGACACCAAGTATCCCGTGCTCTATCTCCTCCACGGCATCGGCGGCGACGAAAACGAATGGGCGCGCGGCGGACATCCCGAGATCATTTTGGACAACCTCATCGCCG
Source organism: Verrucomicrobiaceae bacterium (assembly GCA_043728745.1). Lineage (GTDB taxonomy): Bacteria > Verrucomicrobiota > Verrucomicrobiia > Chthoniobacterales > Chthoniobacteraceae > SXWH01. The sequence continues at coordinate 1,141 of JAYTMG010000628.1, read as the reverse complement.
ACAAAAAAGCGGAGCCCATGATCATCGTCATGCCCAATGGCCGCGCACAGACCGACGACCGCCCCGGCCCGAATGCAATGGGCACCGCTCCGGCGTTTGGCAAATTCGACAAAGACCTGCTCGGCGACCTCATCCCGTTCATCCAGTCGAAATACTCCGTGAAGCCCGAACGCGAAAACCGTGCGCTCGCGGGCCTGTCAATGGGCGGCGGACAGTCATTGAACTTCGGCCTCGGCAATCTCGATACCTTCGCATGGGTCGGCGGATTCTCCTCCGCGCCGAATACCAAGCCCCTCGGAGAGCTTGTACCGGACGCCGCAGCCGCCACGAAGCAGTTGAAACTCCTGTGGATTTCGTGCGGCAACAAAGACGGCCTCATCAGAATCAGTCAGGGCGCGCATACATTCTTGAAGGAGAAAAATGTGCCACACATCTGGCACGTGGACGACCACGCCCACGATTTCCAGCATTGGAAAAAGGCGCTCTTCAACTTCGCCCAGCGCATTTTCAAATCGGAGGCCGAATAAGCGTTCACCAGAACTTTCGGGAAGTGGATGCGTTCCAGATCCCCCACAAATAGTTCGCCGCATTCCAATGAACACTCATCAACCAGAGTCGAAAACCATGAAAACTAAACACACCTTTTCATTGCGCAGCGAATATGCCGATCGCGCATGGACTTACGTGCTTCAAATCGTATCGTCGGAGTCGCAGTGGACCATTGATCGTTTCACTGCGTCCGAATGAGCCGACGGCGGTGATTTCGACGCGTGCGGAATCGGGCGTTCGATTTCCGACTCGAAAGTTTCTTCAGTTCGTAACTTCTATTTTTTGCACGCCGTCTGATGCGCGGAACTTTCTATGAAACCACTCGCTCTCCTTGCCGCATTTCTTTGCACCGTCACCGCCCACGCTCGCCTCGGTGAGACGGAGGGGCAGTCGCAACTTCGCTACGGTCAGCCGCGCGAAGACCTTACGGGGCCGAACGACAAACCTTTGCTGCCGGGGAGCGTGGAGAAGGCTTATGAGTATCAAGGCTGGCGCGTGCGCGCGGCGTTTGTCGGTGGAGTCTGCCATCGGATCGAGTACGCGCACATCCCGGTGGATGGCCAGTTGGTGAATATCACGGATGCGGAGGTCG
>JAYTMG010000627.1:0-1981 GCA_043728745.1 Verrucomicrobiaceae bacterium | reverse complement strand
TGCCGCATGAAGCGCGAGAGATTGCAGAGAAGGCCCGCGCGGGACAACGAGATTTTGCGGCGGACGGTGTGTCTAAGCTGTAGTGGGGCAGGCGTCCCGCCTGCCTCAGTCCGATGGCCGTCCCGGCTGTCGAAACAAACCAGCCGGGACGGCCAGTGGACAAGTGGCAGCCGGGACGGCCGCCCCACTACGCCGCCTGAATTCAGGACGGAGCATGAATGCCATTTTTCTAATTCATGCTCCGCCCCGAATTCATGCGGGGACAAATTCTTTTCACACGATGCCTCCGGCCAAAACCTTGCCGTGCCGGATTGCGCTGGCTAGTTTCGCCGTGGCCGCACCTGCGGCCAGTATGTCAGCCTCCTTCGACTTCTCGCTCAACGGACAGAACGTCCGGGTGGAAAATCTCTCTCCGAACACCACGCTCCTCGAATTCCTCCGCGCCACCGGACGCACCGGCACCAAGGAAGGCTGCGCGGAAGGCGATTGCGGCGCGTGCTCCGTCGCCATCATCGAGAGCGATGCGCGCGGGAAGAAAACTTTCCGAGCCATCAACAGTTGCCTCATTCCCATCTGCCTGCTCGCGGGGCGCGAAGTGATTTCCGTTGAGGGCGTGACCTGCGGCGCGAAGCTGCACCCCGTGCAGCAGAAGATGGTCGAAGGCCACGGCTCGCAATGCGGCTACTGCACCCCGGGCTTCATCATGTCGCTCTTCGAGGGCTACTATCGCGATGACCTCACGACGGCGGAGCAACTGGATGATCAGCTCTGCGGCAATCTGTGTCGCTGCACGGGCTACCGGCCTATTCGTGAGGCGGCGCTGGAGGCATATGCCGCGAAAACAGCCGACGCTTTTTCCCAGAGCCTTTCCATAGTTGGATCACAACTTGGAGCAGTGGAATACGAATCGCACTCGGAGAAGTTTTTCCGCCCTATATCCTTGGCGGAACTTTTTCATCTCTTGGCCGCGCATCCAACCGCGCAACTCATCGCAGGCGCGACGGAACTCGGACTGGACATCACGAAGCGTTTCAAAAAGTTCCCAGCGCTGATTTCCGTCGAGGCGATTCTAGAGCTGCTGAATGTCGAATCCACGAAGGACGAATGGCGGGTGGGAGCCGCCGCGACGCTCACGACGATTGAGGACATGCTAGGCGCAGAGTTTCCCGCGCTCAGGGACATGCTGCGCGTCTTCGGCTCCCGGCAGATTCGCAACCGGGCGACGATGGGCGGGAACATTGTCACCGCCTCGCCGATTGGCGACAGCGCGCCGGTGTTGCTGGCGCTGGATGCGAAGGTGGTTCTTGCCTCCGTGAGCGGCGAACGTGTTCTGCCGATCTCGGAGTTCTTTGTCAGCTACCGCAAGACGGCGCTGCAGGCCGGGGAAATCCTCAAGACTATCCTCATTCCCCGTGCTGCCGTGACGAATGGCCAGCGACTCCGCCGCTGGTTCAAAGTTTCCAAGCGCCGCGAGATGGACATCAGCACCGTGGCGGCGTGCTTCGCGGTGGAGTTGGATTCAACCAAGCGAATCCAATCCGCACGACTGGCCTTCGGCGGCGTGGCAGCCATGCCCGCGCGGGCGACGAGGACCGAGGCGGCACTGGCAGGAAAAGTTTGGAGTGAAGCAACCGTGCAGAGCGTGCTGCCAATTCTGCGAATGGAGTTCACGCCGATTTCGGACGTGCGCGGGTCGGCGGCGTATCGGAGCGAATTGATCGTGAGCTTGCTGAAGAAGTTTGTCAGCGAAAGCGCGGAGAATCTCTCGAACCGCGCCGGAGCGCCGAGCATCGCTCGGCACGAAGTCTCAGGACTCGCCCCGGGCCGAGCAATGCCCGGCGCTCCGGCGAAGTCACCGCCCCACGAGAGCGCGCACAAGCACGTCACGGGCGAGGCGATTTACACGGATGACGCGGCAGCGCGGCGCGACATGCTCGAAGTGTGGCCGGTGTGTTCGCCGCACGCGCGGGCGCGCATCGTG
>JAYTMG010000626.1:0-7379 GCA_043728745.1 Verrucomicrobiaceae bacterium | reverse complement strand
TTTCCATTTCGCCGAGGTTTTTTGGCTGGGCGATGGTCTCTTGGATTTTTTGATGCAGGTCTTCGTTCATAGCTTTTAGGCGACGTCGTAGCGTGGCAGTGCAGGGTCGATTTCGCAGCTCCAGACGTCGATTCCGCCCTTCATGCTCTTCGCATTCTCGAGCCCGTGCCCGGCAAAATACGCCGCGGCGTCGAGGCTGCGCACGCCGTGGTGGCAGACAAAAATGACAAGCTGCTCGCGCGGCCAGCTCCCGATTTCGTGCATGACTTCCTGCGTGAGAAATGTGCTCCCCTCGATATGCACAGCGTCCCACTCTTCGCGACTGCGAACGTCCACCAGATGGGCCTTCCCGGCTTTTACGAGCTCGGCGGCCTGCTGCACGGTGACTTCGATGTCGCCCTCCGCTTCGTGTGCTTCGAGGATCGTTTTCGCGACTTCTTCGACCGGCAAATTTTCATTCCGCGCGCACACTTCGGCGAGAGTCTCATCGGGCCGGAACCCGCAACTCGAACATCCGCCGACATGATACCGGCGAAAGAGCGCCCGCTGCGCGCTCGGATACCGGGCCGTCAGTTCCTGCATCGTGATAGAAGGATCAATCGTCATAGAGCTCAAACTATCGGCCCACGCGGTGGTCGGAGCAAATGGAATCTACAGGTGGTCTGCCCGTCGTGGAATGAGGGATTTTTCAAATGAGGAATGATGGGCGAATGACGAATGACGAATGACGAATGACGAAACGCAAGCGTGCGGCGAAATAGACACGCTTGCGTTTCGTCATTCGTCATTCGTCATTCGTCATTCGTCATTCCGTCATTTCCGATTCACCATCGAGCCACAAGGAGCCGTCCACTAAGTCCCTCCCGTCACCGTGTAGCCCTGCGCCCGAAGATCCTCGGCGAGATCCTTCTCCATCTGCGCCGCCGCATCGAATGGCATCGGGTTCAGATGCGCGAAAAGTTCGGGCATGAGCCGAATGCCGTATTTCTCCACGGTCCAAGCGGACTTGTATCCATGCTTGTGATTTTCGAACCGATGCTCCACGGGCAGGCCCGTCATGCCCACATAGACGCAAGGTTTCGACGGGTCGCGATTCGGATTCAGCCGCAGCACAGACGGATGCTTCGCCACGGCATCATCGAGCAAAATCACGTAAACGTTGTGGTGGTTGTTGGCTGGCATTTTTCCGAGCGCGGACAAAATAGACGAGAAACCGCCCGGATTGCGAATTTCGTCTTACAGAGAGGGAGATCGCCGTGTGGAAAACCCGCATGGGCAACCCGGTCTCACACCGCCCTTTTAAAAAACCGGACCAGTGGTTCGGGTGAAGGCTGTAAGCCCTTTTACGCGACAACGCCTGATGGCACCGTGGCCTCGCACGGATGCCTTCAGAAAAGTTTTAGGCGTTGCGGTCATTTTGGGATTCAGTCTGGGCTAAAGGAAACTCCAGTGACCTTGCCGTCCTTGAGGGCGACGATGCCCCAGTCGGAGTTGAAAGCTCCGTCGGTGGAGTGGCGATAGACGAGCGAACTCTCAATGGTCATCTCTCCGTTGGGCGTGGTTCCAGTGGCGTGTGTGGCACCTGTGCCGATGTCAGTGAGTGTTCCGGTGCGGGCGGGCGTCCCGCCGTAAGCTGCGGGCCAGCCCGTGCCCTCCATGTAGCGCCCCATAATGCGCCGAACATCCGCCTCGGTCATTCCAGGCCGGATGCTGTAGAGGTCGTGGAGCAATGGTTTGCGGGTGGACCACGGCACGAAATAGAGCGCCGCGATGGCGGCTAAAACAGCGACAAAAACGGCGAGCCGCGAACGCTGCGCGGCTCCCGACTTCCGACGAAGAAGCCCGACGGCGAAAAGCGGGACGAGCGAGAGATAAAGCCACCACACGACAGGCATCGCCAACAGAACCTCGGCCAGCGCAAACAGCGCCAGTGCGGTTGAGGCGATGACTAGCAGAGTGGGCTTCATTGGCTTTCGCTCACGGGAGGGACGCAGAAACGCCTAACTTCCCATTGAACCAATCGCTGCGCGAGGCAGTGCTATCGAGAGTCGTGGTTTTTCCGCGAAGGGAAGAAGGGACTTGAGTGAGTGGGAGCATTGATGTAGAAAAGATGCCGTGAAGTTGATGGAATTATCAGAGAAAGTAATTATCATTCGTCAAAAAGTTCGGAGGATTAAAAAGCTTTTTACAGTAAGAGAAAAAGCGTCCCTGAATAGCGGTGATAAAAGGTTCCTCGGTCTCACACAACCCTATTGAAGAACCGGATTGGTTCAACGCCTGATGGCACCGCGGCTTCGCGCGGATGCCTTCAGAAAATTTTATACGACTGGAAACTCTTGCCAGTCGTATCGCGGGTGACTCGTCGAGATGCGCGTTCTCGTGGTCGGCGTGGTTGGAGTGAGTGAATGGCGGGCGCATGGATTTCGTTTAGCGGAATGCCACTCGCGGTCGAGCGCTTTTTCTTGCTCGGGCGGCTGGAGCGTGTGGTTAAAAAGTGGAACAGGCGAGCGCAAGGAAAACGTCCCGAAGCAGGATGAGAATAGCCCGGCGTTTCGTATCTGGATAGCCCGCAGGGGAAGTGCTGGGGAAGGGACTTGAACCCATACTCCTTGCGGAACCAGATCCTAAATCTGGCGCGTCTGCCAATTTCGCCACCCCAGCGTTGAGTGCGGAATCAACTTCGCCAAATCGCGCCAAACTGTCGAGAGCAACTTCTACGGATCGTCACTGGACCATTTCCCCGCAGGGCGATATACAGCGCGCAGATGTCACAAAACCTGTCGAAAACCACTGCCGCCGCTCTCAAGTCCGCCGCCAAGTCCATTGCAAAGCAGAAAGTCGTTGTCGGCTTCGATGGGTTTGTGGACACAATTATCGAGGTAGTGAAAACACGGCAATCGCCGACGAAGTTTGAGCGTTACACGACGATGGTCGATTGGGCGAAACGCATCACGGCTGCTTCGGGCGTCAGCGCGAATTTTGAGCTCGCGGTGAAAATGGTGAAGCTGGGCGGCAACGGTCCAATCATGGCCAATGCGCTGACGGCGTTCGATTTTTCCACGACTTATATCGGCAACCTCGGCAATCCGAATTTGCACCCTGTTTTCACCGACTTCGCCGCACGCGCGAAAGTCATTTCCATCGCCGAACCGGGCTACACGGATGCGTATGAATTCGACGACGGGAAGCTGATGTGCGGCAACCACGTCGGGCTGAAAAATGTGAATTGGAAGGAGCTGCTCAAGCACATCTCCGAGGCGGAACTCGTGAAGCTTTTCTCGTCGTCGAAGCTCGTCGCGATGGTGAACTGGACGATGCTGATGCATCTCTCGGAGATTTTCAAAAAGCTGCTCACCACGGTGATGCCGAAGCTCAAGGGGCCAAAGCCGTGGATCTTTTTCGACCTCACGGACCCGGCAAAGCGTTCGCGCGAAGATCTCGCCGGAGCATTGAAATTGGTGAGCGGATTCGAGAAGCACGCGCGCGTCATCCTCGGGCTGAATCTCGGCGAGGCGCGGCAGGTGAGCGAAGTGCTCGGGCTCGGTCCGGTGGAGGAAACCTACGGCACGGTGACGCACGCCGCGGCGCAAATCCGCGCGAAGCTTAAAGTGGATACGGTAGTCGTGCATCCGGTGCAGTTTGCCGCCGGGTCGGATGCGTCGGGCTCGGCGCATGTCGAGGGGCCGTTTTGCGCGGTGCCGAAGATTACCACGGGAGCGGGCGATCATTTTAATGCGGGCTTTTGCCTTGGTCGTCTCGCCGGTCTCACGCTCGCCGAGAGTCTGCAATGTGGCGTGGGCACGAGCGGCTACTACGTCCGCACGGCGAAGAGCCCGAAGGTCGCGGACCTCGCGAAGTTTCTCAATTCGCTGTAGGCCGTCGCGTCATCGGCGTTGGCCGAACTCCGGCGGTAAACTGCGAGTTGCAACCACGAGGCGCGGTTCGTCTTCGCTGAGCTCGGAATCGAATATCGTCTCGATGTCGAAGCCGGCTGCGCGGACGGCGAGATAAGTGGCGGCGGCTTTCGCGGAGACGGGAAGCCCAGTGGCCAACGACACACCGGGCCGGGTGATGTGTGTTAGCGGCGCATCCTCCGGGCCATGCACGGACCAGTGGGCCTCGGTGAAGACTGCCTTGAACCACTCCGCTTGTTTGCGCGCATAAGTGTCGCTTCGCAAAGTTTCGATGATGATGTCCTGCGCTGGAAGTGCGATAAGATTGTCGCGCAGCGCTGCGGCCTGGAGGTCGGAAAAATCGGGGACCGATCCGCCGGAGACCCAATGGATCTTTGTCCCTCTGGAGGCATCCATAACTCTTGTCTGCATCACGGCCATGGCCTGCTCGAGCGCCTCGACGCGCGCTTTGAGCAACCCCACTTCGTCCAGCATTTGCGAAGCGGGAGCGCTGATGACTTTTGCGGTCTCCGTCGCGGGCTTCTCGATCACGACAATCTCGCGGCAGCTCGGGCATTGGAGGCGCCGCTTGCGCGCGGAAGCGGGCGAGTGGATGGCGGCTCCGCATTTCGGACATGCGAGGGTGGTGGTCTCGGCGCCCGGTTTCATGCGGTTTGCAGGTTGTCGTCTTCAGCGCTCAGAAACGCGACTTCGTCCGCGGTGAGAACCACCTTGGGCGCAGGTATGGATTCGCGGCGTTGCGACCACTGCGGGATCTCGGTGGAGCACTTGCACTTCGGACAAGTGATTGAGCGGCCTTCCCAGCGCGCGTCGATCCCGAGCTTTACGCCGCACGATGTGCAGAGGAATTTCATCTCCAGTTCGAGAATCCCCTTCGGGAAAGAACTCTCGGCAGGCCCATCTGCCACGCTCGCCTCCGAGGGCACGGGCACGACGTGCTGGCACTGGGAGCATTTGGTGAAATGCTCTGAGCGGCTGCCGGTCGTGAGTGACGCCCCGCAGTGAATGCAGTAAAAGCGGTTGGTGGACATCGTGAAAATGAGCCGGATGACCCAAAAAACGGGGGCCTTTGCTGTTGACGGGTCGAGGCTACTTGTCCATATGCTGTGGGTGTCGTTTTATGTCAACCCAACACATTGCGGTTCACCGAAGGCCTCGCCCGTTCTTCGCGATGATCAAACAGGGCATTTTACAGGATATGACACCCGCATTTGGAAAACCAAGCATCCACCCCGGTGGCATCGAGCCATCGCAGAGGCAGTTCATCGAGCAGACGTTTCGCGAGACTTTCTCCGGCGGCTTTGCCCAAGACTCGCGGCGCGAAGAGCTCATCCAGATCGCGTACCGGCGTCTGTTCCGCGAAGGCGCGTCCATCGCAGCGGTCCGGCTGGAGATTCAGCGCAACCAGTGCTCGACGCGCGTGATCGCGATGACGAGCGGCAAAGGCGGTGTGGGAAAAACGACGTTGTCTGTGAATCTCGCCGTCGCATTTGCGCAAAGCGGATTGCGCGTACTGCTTTTTGATGCGGACCTCGGCATGGCAAATATGCACATTTTCGCGGGCGTGAATCCGCGGGCCACTATCGCCGATGTGCTCAGCGGGCACTCCACACTCCGCGATGCAGTCATGCCCGGCCCCGGCGGCGTCGATGCCATTTGCGGAGCATCTGGGGTCGGATGGCTGGCGGACTTGCGGCATTCGCAGATCGAGTCGCTCGGGCGCGACTTGGTTAAGATCGCCGCCGAGTACGACGTGCTGATGATCGACACCGGCGCGGGCATCTCTTCGTCCGTCATGCAATTCCTCGGCCTTGCCCATGATATCATCGTAGTCGCCACACCGAATCTCGCGGCGACCCTCGATGCTTATGGAGTTATCAAACTCGCGCGCGAGAGCCGAATCGCCGCGCAACTCCATGTCGTAATCAACCAGAGCGACAGCGAAAGCGACGCCCGACGCGCAGCAGAACGCATCATCACTTGCGCCACGCGCTTCCTGAACTACACGCCCGTAAACCTCGGCTGGCTGAAGCGCGACCTCGCCGTCGAACACGCAAACCAAAGCCGCTGCCCGCTGCAAATATCCAGCCCCGCGCACCCGAACGCGCGCTGCATCTCGCGGTTCGCCACCGCTCTCACCGCCCAAAGTCCGCAGGTCGGAGAAACAGCCGCCGCGTAACAAACCGCCACTTTTTCAAAACAGACCAAAGCCATGCAAAACCAGCCACACCCAACACAACCCGAAGGCGCACCATTCGATCCTTTTGATATCCTCGTCGGCGCTCCGATCGCGGTCCTTCCGTTCGTCGGGCCGGGCGACTTCATCGAGGCCTACGGTCTGCGGGAAAATCCGTTCGCCGATTGTGTGCATCCTGCTTTTTTCTTTCGCACGGACAGCCACGCAAATGCCGTTCGCAACATGAAGATGGCGGTGGACCTGAACACCTCGCTCGGCCTCGTCACCGGCCCGAGCGGCACCGGGAAAACACTCGTCTCCCAACTATTGCTCACCCATTTCCACGAGCCGAAACATTGCGTCGCGCTTATCCTCGCCACCCCCGGACTCAGTAAAACCGGCATCCTCCGCGAAATCCTCGCAGAGCTCGGGATCGCACTGCCCGTCGGCATTGCGCGCGTGCAGGATCTGCTGAAAACGCTCAGCAATTACATCATTGAGCTTCACCAACAGGGATGCCGACTCGTGCTGATTTTCGACGAATCGCATCTGCTTTCTGCGGACTGCCTTCACATCATTCGCACGATCACGAACATCGAGATCCCCGAGCAGAAGCTCACCACCTGCATCCTCTTCGGCGAATCGCGGCTCGGCCAGCGGCTTGAGCACGCGACGTTCGAGGCGCTCAGAAATCGCATCTACTTTCGCAGCGAACTCGGCCCACTGACCGCCGATGAGACCGCGCAGTATGTAAAATACCGGCTCATGAGCGCAGGTCGCCTCGCCGATTTATTCACCGCCGACGCGCTCGCCGCGATGCACACCGCATCCGGAGGAATCCCGCGAATGCTAAACAAAATCGCAATGCTCAGCCTCATCGAGGGTGCCGACAATAAGGCCGGGATGATCGACGAGAATGTCGTCGCCACCGCCGCGAACCGCTTGTGAACCCGCGCCCGCTAAACCCATCGAAAACCGACCTCCGCCGCGGACGTTTCCCCGCCCGCTCGATCGGCGACATCACCGCCGCAGAAGAAGCGATGCTCCTCAGCGAAGCCCCGCCCGAGCCCAAGCCCCCGAGTCCCGACGACGAGCCGGAAAAGGAAGGTTAGCCGGTGGTTTGATCGGCCAGCGCATCGAGCATCGCGGCGAGGTGCTCGATGGTCGTGCAGCGGGTAGGGCGGGTATTCTACCAAAGATGTTCGGCACGCGAGTCGCTCCCGCGTATGACACTAATTCGGCACTTGTTTGACACGCGATTGTCACTGGTACGATCCCTCGCGTACTGG
>JAYTMG010000625.1:0-2391 GCA_043728745.1 Verrucomicrobiaceae bacterium | reverse complement strand
TCAAGCAGGGCGATGCGATGGACCCGGTTCGTCTTGCGAAAGAACTTTCAGAAAACGGACACCCCTCCACGGCGGAAACCGGGGCCGATGCCATCATCGCCCGACTCGACGCCGTATCCCAAGCCGGGGACATCCTCATTGTTTTCAGCAGCGGCGGCTTTGGAGGCATCTATGAGAAGCTGTTGGCGTAGGAGGGAGAAGACCTGTGAATGCGTAATTGCGTGGGAGGCGGCATCCGTGCTTAAACGATATTTATGAATCGCCTATCCGCCACAGTCCTCGCACTTGCGACTGCCGCGACGGCTCATTGTGCCGAGCAACTGTCGAAGCAGGACGTCGAGCGCATCATCGCGCAAGCCGTGCAGCGCGCCCGTGAGATTTCGCCGAAAAGCGTGATTGCGGTGACCGACCGCGAAGGCTTTGTGGTGGGCGGCTGGGATGTGGGAGGCGGTGGTTTCCCGCCAGCCGGTGTGTTCGCGGCGGCCGCCGGACGTGCGGCGACTGCGGGGTTTTTGAGCAGTAATCAGAATGCTTTCACCACGCGCACCGCAGGCTGGATCATCCAGCAGCACTTTCCGCCCGGCGTGCGCAATACACCGCCGGGGCCACTCGTCGGGGTCGGTTTTTCCAATCTATTTTACTCCGACGTGAATCGCGTGAAGCAGATTCCTGCGGGCTTCGACGGAGGGGTAATGGTGGGAGCGACGATGTCACCGGGCGTTCGCGCGCCGGGAGTCGTTTTCACTTCGTTGCAAGACAGTCCCGGCGGCGTTCCGCTTTATAAAAACGGCGAGCTTGTCGGCGGCATCGGCGTCACCGGCGATGGTTCGCCGACGAACCTCAGCGCAGCCGCCGCGATCCTGGCGCAGGAGGTCCAGAAAAACGCCACGCCGGGATTTCGATTCGGCGGAGACCGCGATGAACTCGTCGCGCTCGCGGGTCAGACCGGATTCCGCGCCCCCGAAGACATCCTCGCCACCAACGTCCTCGCGGGCGGCGTCCGGCTTCCTTACGTCACGCCGGGGCCGGAGAATTTCCCGGAAGAACGCGACTCCGGGCCGCCGCAATTTGGTTCGCCGGTCATCGGCTACCCCATCCAAGCGTCGCCAAAACCATACCCGTATCCAGTCGTCAGTCTTGGCGGCGTGCGGGGAGAAATTCGCTTCCCATTTCGCGATGACCCGACACCCGGAAGGATCAACGGAACCGAGCGTCTCCGGGCATCCGAGGTCCGTGCGATCGCCGCCGCCGCTGCCATCCGCGCCAGCCGCACTCGCGCGGCCATCCGGCTCCCGATTGGCACTTCTGCAAAGGTATGGGTCACCGTCGTCGGCAACCCGCATAAGGCCGGTCTGCCGCCGCCGATACTCGGGATTTTCCGCGTCGGCGAAGCTCCCATTTTCTCGTGGGATGTCAGCGCGCAAAAAGCACGCACCGCAGTCTTTTTCAGCAACACCCAGCTCGCGCAAAGCTCCCGCACCGTCGGCTTTTTATCGCAGCGGAATTTCCCGCCCGGACTTGATGGGCGGCCCTTCGGCCCATACTTCGGGTTTCAAGAAGCCGTCAGCCTTCGCGTCAACCCGAAGACCCACACCTTCCCTGGCAACCCGAACCTTCCAAATGGCCTGACCATCTTTCCAGGTGGCTTCCCGCTCTATCGCGGAAAGGCGCTCATCGGCGCGATCGGCGTCTCGGGCGATGGAGTGGACCAAGACGACATCATCGGCGCAGCGGGCGCGGCGCTCTTCCCGGCACCCGAGAAAATTCGCGCGGACCATTTTGCTTATAAAGGAGCGCGGCTTCCGTATGCGAAATTCCCACGCGATCCGGTGCGGTGAGCGGCTGTGATTTGTCGCTGGCGTAGGTGGACGCCTTCACGCTTGCGACAAATCACAAATCACAAATCACAATTCACTAATCGCCAACACAGATGCGTTAGACGGACTATTCTTCTCGCCACCTCGGCAACCGCTGCTACCCGTAGCGCCGCATTTTTTAAAACAGACCACACATGAGCAAAGTCACACTCGGACTCGTCCAAACCGCCGTCAGCGCCGACCTCGATGCGAACCTCGAAAAGGCCGTCGAACGCAGCATCGCCGCCGCAAAAGCAGGCGCGCAGATTATCTGTCTGCAAGAGCTTTTTCGCGGGCAATACTTCTGCCAGATCGAAGACCACAAATACTTCGGCTGGGCGGAGTCCATCCCCGGCCAAAGCACCGAAGCGCTCGCCCGCGTGGCCCGCGACCACAAGGTCGTCATCGTCGCATCACTCTTCGAGCGCCGCGCGCAGGGGCTCTACCACAACACCGCCGCCATCATCGACGCCGACGGCTCGCTCCTCGGCAAATACCGGAAGATGCACATCCCGGACGATCCCGCGTTTTACGA
>JAYTMG010000624.1:0-33445 GCA_043728745.1 Verrucomicrobiaceae bacterium | reverse complement strand
TTTACGCGGGCGCCCTTCATGCCGACGCATGCGCCGACCGGGTCCACTTTCTCATTCGCCGAATAGACCGCCACTTTCGTGCGGAAACCGGCCTCGCGGGCGATTGCCTTGATTTCAACCGTCTTGTCGGCGATTTCAGCGACTTCCGTCTCGAAAAGACGGCGCACAAAATTCGGATGCGAGCGAGAAAGGATAATCTCCGGTCCGCGTGCACTATTATCGACTGCGACGACGTAAGCGCGGATGCGATCGCCGATCGCGTAGTCCTCGGACTGCACGCGCTCGCGATTTGGCAGAATGGCCTCGAATTTACCAAGGTCCACTTTCACATCCTGCCGCTCAAATCCACGAACGATACCAGAGACAATCTCCCCGGCACGGTCACGGAACTCATCATAAATCATTTGCTTCTCCGCCTGGCGGATACGCTGCATGATCGCCTGGCGAGCGGTCTGCGCACCGATACGGCCGAGGTCTTTGGGGGTCACATCGATCCACACCTCATCGCCGACGACAACATCCGCCTTAATCGCCTGAGCCTTTGTGAGTTGAATCTGGTCGTGCTTGTCCTGCACGCGATCCACCACGATGAGTTGCGCACGAGCCACTACGACGCCCGTCTTGGGGTCCATTGTGAGTTCGAGGTTGCGCCCCGCCTCAACAGATTTTTTGGCGGCGGAAAGGAGGGCCGTTTGTACAGCATCAATGAGGATCTCGCGTTTGATCCCTTTGTCCTTCTCGAAGTGTTCGAGCATTGCGATGAATTCTGCGTTCATGCCTGTGTATTATTTCGGTGCTAGTTCCAGAGAACAAAAAAAGTGGCCTTTCAATGAATTTTGAAAGTCCACTTCGGTTGTTTTGCCGGAGTTGTTAATAGGAAGTTAATGATTTTCAGAGACGGATGTCAAGTATGGGTTTCCGGGGCGGCACTATGGTCAACCGATGCAAACTAATGGGCTGCGCTTTGTGAAATGACGGGCGAATGACCAATGACGAATGACGAATGACGAAACGCAAGCGAGTTGATTCCGCCCCACGCCTGCGACTTCGTCATTCGTCATTCGTCATTTCGTCATTCCCCCATCCGCCCGCTCAAACACCGCGAGCCAGTTATTAAACGGCGTCCTTCCCCACATCGGCAGGATCGTTCCGCGGAGGCCGCAGCTTTCGAGGGTGGCGGTTAGGGTTTCTGGACGTGGGTAGCAGATGGGCCGGGCTTTCATCCAAAAACAACAGGCGGCAAATAGGTCCGTCAGCTTGGTCAGTTTGAACCGCCAGCCTGGGGCTTCCATGCCGGTGCGGATGACAAGTTTTCCGCCAGCGGAAACCCTGGCGGCGGCTTCCCGCAGGAGGGCGGCCTGCCCGTCGGCGTCCATATATTGGAGGATGTCCAGAATCGTCACGCTGCCGGAATGTTCCGGGAGGCCGGTGCGGGCGTCGCTGGTTTCGAAGACTAAATCGGGCGCGTGTGCTGCGGCGACTCGTTGAGCGAGGGCCACTTTTGGCGCATCGTAATCGAGGCCGCGCATTGGGAAGTTGCAGCCGCGTTCCCGGAGGTAAAAAGAGCAGAGCCCCATTCCGCAGCCGATGTCGAGAAGTGGAACGCTGGTGCCGGCGAGCGAATCATACACCGCACCATACAGCGGATCGGTCGCGAATTTTGAATGCGCGTAATACCGTGCAAAGCGCTCCGGATATCGCGCGGAAAGCTCGCCGGGACTTGGAGCGGCGGCGTCCGTTTTCGCCTCGCCCTTTTTGAGCCTTCGCAATGGCAGACAGACCACGCCCACCACAGCCCAAATCGCGAGAATTGCGAGGCCCGAGAGCGAGGCTTTCACGGCCAAAGCGGGCGCGATTCCGTACCAACTGTGCAGCAAAAGTTCGATCGATTTTTCCCGCAACCCGAGTCCTGCGATACTCACGGGAAGCGCTGCGACGGTATCGGCGACAACGAATGCGCCGAAAAGCCCGACCGGGTCCGCAGGAATAGGGAGCGCTCGTGCGGCGCACCAAAAAACGCCGTGGTAGCACATGAGCAAAGGCACGGAAATCAGGATGCTGACTGCGGCTCCGCGGGAGAAAAGCCGCCTCGTCACGTAGCCCAACAGACGGTCATGCAGCCCCCGATTGAACAATCGCAGCGCCAACCCAGTGCAGAAGAACACCATGAATGTCACGGCTGCCACGACGCCCGCCGTGCGAACCGCCGCCGGCGAAAAATCCATCCCGGCAAGTATCACGGCACCCAGAATCGCCAGCGCGGGCAGCGGCGCGACGTGATCGAGCGCGATGGATGTGATGAGCGCCGCCTTGCGATTCGGGAGCTGTTTCGAACCCAGCGCGACCCGCACTGCGTCTTCGCCGAGCGAGCCGACTGACAGCAACCCCGCCGCATTTCCCGCGAGCGAGACGCGAAGCACTGTGCCAAACGGCAACACGCAATCGCACGCGCGGAGACACGCCTGCCACCGCACTGCGCTGAGAATCGCAGTCGCCCCTCCGCACACGAAAGCCCCGAGCAGCCACCACGGCTGATGGAACTCCGCTGCCGCCAACCCGTCGCGAATCTCCGCCCGCGAAAATACCCACGCAAGCAGGAGCGCGGTGATGGCGAGACGAAGAATCCAAACGACGAGCGCGCGCCTTGTCATGGAAGCTGGCGGATGGAATTTCGGTAAACGACGATCATGTCCGCCCATCGTTCAGCGCGCCGGAAGTGTTTGCCAAGCTTTTCCCGCAGGCGCGGCAGCATTTCAAAGCGCTGCGCAGGAGCGTTCTATCTTGCGATGGGCGCATGTCGAAAATACGATGCAGCCATGAAGATTCTCATCACAGGTGGTGCCGGGTTCATTGGGTCGCACTTTGTCGAGCGCTGCTTGCGACTCGGGCACAGCGTGGATGTGGTGGACGAGTTCAACGATTTTTACGATCCCGCGATCAAGCGCGCCAACGTCGCCGCGTTTGCGAAGGACGCCCCAGTCCACGCGCTCGATATTCGCGACGCCGACGCCATGCTGCGGCTCGTCAAAGACGGGCGCTACGACACCATCGTGCATCTCGCCGCGCGGGCTGGCGTGCGGCCATCCATCAGCGATCCGCGCCTTTACGTGGAGACGAATATCCTCGGCACGCTGAACCTCCTCGAAGCCGCCAAACAAGCCAATGTCCCGCGCTTTATTTGCGCCAGCAGCAGCAGCGTCTATGGCGTGCTCAAGACCCTCCCTTTCCGCGAAGACCTCGCCCTCACGCAGACGATCTCGCCTTACGCCGCGACGAAACTTGCTGCCGAACAAATCTGCTCGAACTACAGCCACCTCTTCGGACTGCGGACCATTAACCTCCGCTTCTTCACCGTCTATGGCCCGCGCCAGCGCCCTGATCTCGCGATCCACTCATTCTCGCGGGCGATTTGGGAAGGCCGATCCATCCAGCAATTCGGCGACGGCACGACGCGGCGCGACTACACGTATGTCGATGACATCATGCAGGGAATGGAAGCGTGCCTCGGCTACGAAGGGCAGCTCTGCGACGTCTTCAATCTCGGCGAAAGCCAGACCACCACGCTCACCGATCTCATCGCCACCATCGAGGCATCGCTGGGGAAAAAGGCCGTCATTCAAAAAATGCCAGACCAACCCGGCGACGTGCCGGTGACCTACGCCGACATCTCCAAAGCGCGCACGCTCCTTGGCTACAGCCCGCACACCAAGATCGCCGAAGGCATCCCGAAATTCGCAGAGTGGTTCCGCGGCACGGTGAAATAACAGCACGAGATTGCGCGCTGGAAATCGTAGGAACCGCCCGCTAGCGTAGTCGCAATGCTCCGCGCCATTCTCGTCGCCTCGTTCGCTTTCACAGCCTGTGCCCTCGCGCAGGGCAAATCGGCAATCGCCGCAATCAAGCTCCTGCCAAAGGACGCTGCGAAGCGCCTCGCCCGAATCGAAGCGCGTGAAGGCTCACCCTGGCCGGAGCGCTGGTATCTCCTCGTGTATGATCCCGCTGCGCAGTTCGGCCTCCGGGAATATGTCGTCGCCGACGGTGAGCTCGCCGCGAGTCGGACACTCTCGCAATTTGCCGATGGGCTGAAGGCCACAGACGTCATCGGCGCCGACGCCGTGAAGTTCGACAGCGATGCCGTCGCCTCACTCGCCGCGCGCTTCCCGGTCGCCAATGGCGCGCGCTTCGGCTCGATAAACTACGAGCTCGGCAAATACGGCGAAAACGACGCGCCAGCATGGCGGGCCACCGTGCTCAACGAAAAGGGCAATCCACTCGGCGTGCTCATCATCACGGCGCAAAAAGGCGTTTTGGAAAGGCACGATGGATTCGACAACAAGCCCGTCGAGCCGATCCCCGAGAAACCTGTGGTGACAAAGCCGGACGCCGCGAAGCCGGACGCCGCGAAGCCGCCCGTGGCGAAGCCCGCCGCAGCCAACCCGCTGAAACCATTCCTCGTCGCAAAGCCCACTCCCGCGCCGCCCGTCCCGAAAATCGTGCAACGACCCACGCCCGAGCCGACACCCCGCCCAAACGCCCTCAAGCGATTTGGCGGCTCGGTGAAAAAACTCTTCGGCAACTAGCCATGCAGCTCGAACCATCGCTGCGCAAATTGCTCGGCCCCGGCATCGTCGCAGCAGACCCCGCCACCCTCGCCGCACACGCCAAAGACCGCTGGTTTGCCTCGCGCCAGCCCGATGTCGTCGTGCTCGCGAAAAAGCGCGCGCATGTCGAAAAGACGCTGCAATTTGCAAACGCCCACGGCATCCCCGTCACCACGCGCGGCGCTGGCTACGGCTACGTCGGCGGCTGTGTCCCGTCGCACGGCGGCATCGTCCTCAGCGTCGCAAAAATGAACCGCATCGTGGAAATCAACACCGCCGATGGAGTCGCCGTCGTCGAGCCCGGAGTCATCACCGGCGACCTCGCAGACGCCGTGCGCAAGCTCGGCTGGTTCTACCCGCCCGACCCCGCATCGCTGCGCGATTGCAGCATCGGCGGCAACATCGCCACGAACGCGGGCGGACCGCGCTGTTTAAAATACGGCGTCACCCGCAACTATGTCCTCGGCCTCGAAGTCGTCCTCGCCGACGGTCGCGTGCTCGACTGCGGCGGACGCACCCACAAAAACAAGCAAGGCTTCGATCTCATCGGCAATTTCGTCGGCAGCGAAGGGCTCCTCGGCGTCGTCACAAAAGCCACGCTGCGCATCCTGCCGCACCCGCCGACCCGCGCCACAATCGCCGCCAGCTTCCGCACATTTCGCGAAGCCGCCGACGCCGTGCAGCGCATTTTCGCCGCGGGCTATCTTCCGAGCGCGTTGGAAATCGCCGATCCTTTCACGCTGAAAAGCGCGCGCGAGTATCTCGGACGCGAGATCGCTCCCGGCGCGAAATCCCTCGTTCTTGTGGAGCTGGACGGACACGAGAAATCCGTCCGCAGCGAAACCGCCGATCTCAAAAAACGCATCATCGAAATGGGCGCGATTTCCGTCCTCACCGCACACGGCGACAAACCGTGCGAAAAGCTCTGGGGCCTGCGCCGCGCCTACAGCGCATCGCTCAAAGCCACCGGCCTCACAAAGCTCAACGAAGACATCGTCGTCCCGCGCGGCAAACTCGTAGAGCTTGCAGAGTTTGGCGAACGCCTCGCAAAAAAACACGGCTTCCCCGTCGCGTGTTTCGGACATGCGGGCGATGGAAATATCCACGTCAACATCATGGCCGCGAACTACCACGAGCAGCCGAAAATCAAAGCCGCCGTGGACCGCGCCCTCGACGAACTTTTCAAATGGGTCTTAAAAGCGGGCGGCGTCATCACCGGCGAACACGGCATCGGCCTAGCCAAAAAACGCTGGTGGCCACTCGCCGTAAACGAGACAGGCCGCGACATCCACGCCGCCCTCAAAAACGCCTACGACCCCAACGGCATTTTGAACCCCGGCAAATTCGTCGGATAGGCGCAACCACAGCGCTTGCGAAAGTAGTAAACGACTTTAGTCGGCGAGACGTTGCCCGAAAGAGACCGCGCCGAGCGTTCGGTGGACTTTGCTGTCCCGACATGTCGGGACAGACGGGGCTATAAAAGCCCCGCTCCTTTACGCGCCTTGGCTAAATGCGAGGCTAACCAGATACCGGCGAGCATCGCCGCTTTGAGCGACTCCGACCGACCGGCCACGGAGCTGGCCGGATTCGGCGTCCCTCGGAGTACGCCAAGGGAAATTGACTGCTGCATTGAATCGTAAGTTTTGTCATTCGTCATTTTCAAATGAAACAACCACTCCTCGCCGCAACGTTCCTTTTCGCCTCCAGCATCGCCCAAGCCCGCGACCTCTGCGCATGTGAATTACCGTTGATTCGCCTCACCCCGAAAGCAGGCTGGCATGGTGGATTTTCCGAGCAATACACCGACTACAGTCGGCTCCAAGATTCCGGGCGCGGCATCGCAAATCCCGCCGGGCAATACATGCACAGCAGCATCACGCAGATTTACGCGGGTTACGATTTTACCGACACGTTTGGCGTGCAGTTGAATATTCCATACATCGCCCGCACATTCCGCCGCGCGGAAATTGGTGCGATTGAGTCGGGAAATGAATCGGGCTTTGGCGACGTGTCGCTCATCGGCTCGTGGACTGCGGTTCACATCGAGCGTGGAGATTTTCGATTCACGGCGCGGGTGAATGCGGGAATCAAATTGCCGACCGGGGATAGCTCGCGGCTGAAGGAAGAAGGACATCATCACGAGGAGGAAGAAAAGCATGTAGAAACCGTGATTGTTCCCGAGATCTCGCGGAATGTGACTCGACAGGTGCCAACCGGGAAGGTCCGCGTCAGAGCAGGGAATTTCGTTCCGATTCTCCGAGCCGAGACCCAGAAGGTAATTATCCGCCCTGCTTCCGTGCAGACAGTCGAACACGAGCACGAAGAGGAAACCCCTAGCGGCGTCCACGGTCACGACCTTGCGCTCGGCACAGGCAGCATCGACGGCGTGATCGGCACAGATTTTCACGGCAAATGGAAGCGCGCGTTTTTCGATGCCGGGTTGCAGTTCACGCTGCGCGGAAATGGGCGTCACGACTATGACTACGCCGACGACGTATCGTGGCACGCGGGCGTGGGAGTGGTGCTATTTGAACAGGCGAAGTGGACTGCCGCGCTCGGCGTTCGCTTCTCCGGCGAGACAAAAGGCGAAGACGATTTTCGCGGCGAGCGGCTCGACGATACGAGCATCAACACAGTCTTCGTTGGCCCGCGACTCGCAGTGACATGGGACGAAAAACTAAGCGCAAACATCGGCGTCGATTTCCCGATTCAGCGCGAAAACAGCGGCATCCAGACCGTGCCGGAATATCGCGTGCAGGCCGGAGTGAACTGGCAGTTTTGATAGCCAATCGTAAATGGCCGACCGCAAGCTGAGAACGTGTGCATAACGAACTGTGCACAACGACCACACTCAAAGTTCAAGCTGCCCGCAGCACGAAGCGAAGCGCCGGCGGCTTCGTTTGCGGTCAACGCGTCCGCACCACACCTCCGCGCGACTTTCCCGCTCAGCTCAGCGTTGCGTAGATGGCGACGGCGAGGAGCACGAGGGCGACGGTGAGTGAGGCGCGCGCGTCCTTTTCTGTGTCCGCGACGATGGTCAGGCGCGCATCGCGTGTCCGCTGCTGCGGATTAGTTTCTGTCTCGAAAGTAACTCTGACGCGCTCGCTCGCTCTCACCTGTGCATACGCGCGTAGGACGCGCGCATCGTCACGTTCATCGACCGTGCGGAGCGTCGCGGAGGTCGTCATTTCCGTCGCCGCGAAAGAGGCATCAAAGTCCTGCACGCCCCACGCCATGACCCCAACGGAATTTTGAACACCGGCAAATTCGTCGGATAGCTGCGATCCGACGTAGCTCGACTCTCCAAAGTCGAGTCTCGACGTTCTCAGCCGCAAGATCGAAATACGCTTGGTCGGACTGCACTCGACATTGGAATGTCGAGCTACATGCCGATTGCATCCCGCACCGGCACTCGGTATGCGGTGCGAATGAAAATCGTCCACTTCATCTCCGCCGGAATTATTCTTCTCACTGCGAACCTCAACGCGCAGGTCGCGCGCCCCGTCGAACCACTCGCCGAAAACCCCGGCAACGATGGCGACGGCAGTTTCATCGTCGGCCCCGAGTACCCAAAAGCCACGGACCTCACCGACCTCGGCAACCCGAAAGGCAAGCAGTTCGAATTCACGATGAAACTCGCCGACAGCAAAATCTTCCGCGGCGATGACGCGACGCTGGAGCCCGCGAAAAAAGCCGTCCGCACCGAGCGCAAAATCTTCGTCTATATCCCCGCCGTTTATAAAGACGGCACCGCCGCACCGCTGATGATCATCCACGATGGCGCTGGCCCGCTGAACCTCGTCCGCAACGCGCTCGACAATCTCACGATTTCCAAAGACGCAAAACGCAAGTTGCCCGCGTTCATCGCCATCGCCGTGGAGAACGGCGGCAATGATGGAAAGAACAGCCAGCGCGGTCTTGAATACGACACGATGTCCGACCGACTCGCGCGTTTCATCAACGACGAAGTGCTCCCCGCCGTCCTCGCCAATGCGGAAATCAAAGCCGCATATCCAAAGCTCGCATTCACCAAAAATCCGTGGGGCCGCGCCGCGCTCGGTTGCAGCTCCGGCGGCGCTGCGGCGATGAGCATGGGCTGGTTTCGCCCGGACCTTTTCCGCCGCATCGTGGCTTACTCCGGCACGTTTGTGGACCAGCAAGACGACGACGCGCCCGAGGAAGCGAAGTTCCCTCTCGGCGCGTGGGAATACCATTCCAGCATGAAGCTCATCGAAAAGAGCGAAAAGAAACCGCTGCGCATTTTCACCCATGTCTCCGAAAACGACAACCGCGCGAAAGACCCCGAGAGCACCTACCACAATTGGGTGATGGCCGGAGAACGCACCGCCGCCGCGCTGAAAGCGAAAGGGTATCACCAGCGCTACGTCTTCTCAAAAGGCACCGGCCACTGCGACGGCAAAGTCTTCCAACACACCCTCGCCGACACGCTCGTATGGCTGTGGCAAGGACACCGTGCGGAGTAAACGCTCCTGTGAGGACAATCCTGGTCAGTGTCGTCCAATGATTCGCTTCACAGTAATTCTTTGCATGACCGCCATCGCCTGCGCAGGCGACGGGCTCGTGTGGAAACAACTTCCGTCGCTGCCCGATCCGCTGGGCTTCGCCGGGCCGTTTGCGGGCGTGAGCGGGATTTCGCTCGTCGTCGCGGGTGGCGCAAATTTCCCCGACAAGATGCCGTGGGAAGGTGGCAAGAAAGTGTGGCACGACCGCGTGTGGGTGCTCGACAAACCCGACGGCACATGGCGCGAAGGCAGCAAGCTCCCGCGCCCGCTCGGATACGGCGTAAGCGTGAGTGCGCCCGACGGCGTGGTGTGCGTCGGGGGTAGCGATTCCGAGCGGCATTATGCGGATGTATTTTTGCTCAATGTCGCGCAGAGCAGACCGCTCGCACCGCTGCCAATCCCGCTCGCAAACATGGCGGGCGCTTTGGTGGGCGATGACGTCTATATCGCTGGAGGCGCAGAGGCCCCCGGCGAACAGGCAGCGACGAATCGCGCATTCGTGCTCAGTTTAAAAAACAACGCGTGGCGCGAAATCGAGCCGCTTCCCGGCAAAGCGCGCATCCTCGCGACAGCCGCTGCGAGCGAGGGAGAATTCTACGTTTTTGGAGGAGTCGCGCTGGTGCCGGGGCCGGACGGAAAAGTGGTGCGCGAATACCTGCGGGATGCTTGGAAATATGAGCTCGGGAAAGGATGGTCCGCGCTGCCGATGATGCCGAAAGCGGTGGCGGCGGCTCCATCGCCCGCGCCGATAGTGGGCGAGCGGGCATGGATTCTTGGCGGCGATGATGGCTCGCGTGCGGGATTTAAGCCGGTTGAAAATCACCCCGGTTTTGTCGGCGAAGCGCTTTCATTTCCGGTGGATCGGCGCATCAGAGTCCACCCGTGGGAATCTCTGGACGCTGTGAAAGCGCCGCGTGCGACAGTGCCCGCTGTGAAGTGGAGCGGACTGGTGGTGATTCCGAGCGGCGAGGTTCGGCCCGGTGTGCGATCGCCGGAAGTGTGGGGCGTGGAAGTGGTTCCCCTTCCGAAGACTCCGAACAGGCAGAAGATCCGGATCATCGACAACAAGTAAGCCGTAAATCCGAGAATGAATTCTGCCACTTCCTCATCCGCCTCCCGCACCGCGTGGCTCGTCGTCGCGCTGCTCGCGCCAGTGGCACTGCTGAACTACCTCGACCGGCAGATGCTCGCGGCGATGAAATATTCGGTGATGGGCGACATCACTGATATCGGCTCCGATGCGAATTGGGGACGGATGCTCGGGCAATTCAAATGGGTGTACGCGCTCCTGAGTCCTATCGGCGGCTATCTCGCGGACCGTTTTGGGAGACGGTATATTATTGGCGGGAGTTTGTTTGCGTGGTCGGCGGTGACTTGGTGGACGGGGCATGTCACGTCGTATTCGGAACTGCTTACGGCGCGGACTCTCATGGGCATCAGCGAGGCTTTTTACATCCCGGCGGCATTGGCGTTGATTGCGGATTTCCACACCGGCACGACACGATCACGGGCGGTCGGGATTCATCAAATGGGCATCTATTGCGGCGTAATTGTCGGCGGCTTCAGCGGCTACGTCGCCGACTCGCCGTCGCTTGGATGGCGTTGGGCTTTCGATGCGTGCGGAATCGTCGGAATCCTCTACGCGATTCCGCTCGTGCTCATTCTGCGCGATGCGCCAAAAAGCGCGGATGCCGTCGTAAACACCACTTCTCCAGCAGCCGCAGCAAAGGCGTTGCTCACGAATCTTTCGTTCATTTTACTCGTACTCTATTTCACGCTCCCAGCGCTCGCGGGCTGGGTGGTGCGCGATTGGATGCCCGCGATTTTGAAGTCGGAATTTAACATCGGGCAAGGCAAGGCCGGTGTCTCGGCGACGCTCTACTGGCAGGCCGCGGCGATCGTCGGCGCAATCATCGGCGGCTGGCTCGCGGACCGCTGGATGAAACGCACGGAGCGCGGACGCATTTACGTGAGCGCTATCGGAATGGCGATGATCGTGCCTGCGATGTTCGGCGTCGGGTTTGCACCGCAGACGGGGATGCTGTGGGTGGCGATTGCGTTCCTCATGCTCTTCGGACTGGGCTGGGGATTTTTCGACACGAATAACATGCCGATTCTCTGTCAGATCACGCGCCCGGAACTCCGCGCAACCGGCTACGGAATCATGAACCTCGTGAGCATCAGTTGCGGCGGACTCGCGGATTGGGGCTTCGGGATTTTGCGCGATCAGAATGTGCCGCTCGCGGGAATCTTTAGCGTGTTTGCGAGCGCGGCGATCTTGTCGGTTGTGCTCGTGCTGATGATTAAACCGAAGCCGTTATGATACACAAAAAACTCACCGACAGCTCGGCTGATGCGCGAAATTTCTCCTCGCGCGGTGGGCTGATTTCCACTACGTTTCAACCATGACGCCCGAACAAAAGGCCACTTTAGAAAAACTCCGCCAATGGCGCTTGAATCAGCCCTTCATGTCCTCCGAGGATGCAAAACTACAGATGGAACGCATCCGCCGGGAAGTCCAGGAGCGCTCCGAGAAAATCTCGCCCGCGAACGCGACGCCCTCATCAATTGGGCAGCCGGTAGCGGACTCATCCTCGATGGCAAAAGCTATCTAGCTCGCGTCTTCGGCGGAGGTGCAGAGCACGACGTTTTTCTGGATCAATCGACCCAGCGTTACGTGAAACTCACCCGTCGTTTCGGGCTCACCATCGGCACTTCGTTCCGCATGGGAAAGCGCACGCAAAAGTATCTCGGCGTGCCTTTCGTCCGCGATGCGACTCCGCTCGAATACTTGGAGCGACTGGCTTTGGTGAACGAAGTTTTTGCCGATGATATCCGGCTCGAAGGCGTCATCACCGGTGAGCGCGAAGCAATCGTCACCAGTCAGCCAGTGGTTCACGGGCGCTCGGCGACTCCCGATGAAATCATCCGTTGGATGGCGCTGCTCGGATTTTCCGCCGTGGAAAATGTGATCGCCGGCAGGCGGGATTCGGCATCGTTTTTCCGCGCATCCGATGGCGTCGCGGCGTTCGATGCGCACGGCGAAAATGTGCTGACAAACGGCGAGCACGTCGCGCCGATTGACTTGCTCACCGTGACTGCGAGCGAAGACCTCGCTGCATTTCTCAACATGTCGGCGGACGAGCGATACGAAGATGTCGGCGTCTGGCGCAGCCTTTCGTAGATTATGACACACACACCACTCACTGGCCTTGTGGCCGCTACTCACACGCCGTTTCACGCGGACGGTTCTTTGAATCTCGATGCTCTTGAAAAGCAGGCGGCGCATTTGCAAAAAAGCGGCGTGGGCACGGTCTTCATCGGCGGCAGCACGGGCGAAAGTTCGTCGCTTTCACTCGATGAACGGCTGGCGCTTTGTGCGCGTTGGGCGGACGTTGTGCGCGGTTCATCTTTGCGGCTTGTGGTGCATGTCGGCGCAAACTGTCTCGGCGATGCACGCTCTCTCGCGGCGCAAGCGCAGAAGCTCGGAGCGTCGGCGATTTCGGCGCTGTGTCCGTCGTATTTCAAGCCGCGCTCGGTCGCGATGCTCGTCGAGTGCTGCGAGGAAATCGTGCGCGATGCGCGGGAGATTCCGTTCTATTTTTACGACATCCCGGCGCTGACGGGCGTGTCGCTCTCGATGCCCGATTTCCTCGCAGCGGCGAAGGATCGGCTGCCCACGCTGGCGGGGCTGAAGTTCACGAATCCCGACATGATGGCGTATCAACTTTGTCTCCGTGCGGATGGCGGTCGATGGGATGTTCCGTGGGGAATCGACGAACACATGCTCGGTGCGTTGGCGCTCGGCGCGAAAGGCGCGGTGGGCAGCGGGTTCAATTTCGCTGCGCCCATTTACAATCGGCTCATCGCGGCGTTCGAGCGCGGCGATTTCGATGCAGCTCGCGAGGAGCAATTTCGCGGCGTGCGGCTCATCCAGCTTTTCGTGAGCTACGGCTACATGGGCGCGGCGAAGGCAGCGATGAAGATGCTCGGCGTGGACGTCGGCCCGGCGCGATTGCCGAACAATTCACTCACGCCTGAGCAGACTGCGAAGCTGCGCGGCGAGCTGGAAACGATGGGCTTTTTTGATTGGGTGAAATGAGCATCGACCTCGCGCGCTACGGCGCAATCTACCGTGAAACGTTGCTCGATGACGTGATCCCGTTTTGGCTGCGACACGGCCTCGACGGCGAGCACGGCGGAATGCTCACGGCGCTCGACCGCGATGGCTCACTACTCGATTCGGACAAAAGCGTGTGGTTCCAAGGCCGCGCGGGCTGGATGTTTGGCTCGCTCTACAACACAGTCGAGAAGCGTCCGGAGTGGCTGGAGGCGTCGCGGAGTTGCGTAGAGTTTTTGCGCGCGCACTGTTTTTCGCCGGAGGGAAAAATGTGGTTCACAGTCACGCGAGACGGGCGTCCGCTGCGGATGCGGCGCTATGTTTTCAGCGAGGCGTTTGCGGCGATTGCATTTGCGGCGTATGCGAAAGCGACGGGCGATTCGCGCGCTGCGGAGGATGCGGTGAAGACGTTTGCGACGTATCTGCGCTACAGCTTCGAGCCCGGCGCGATGCTGCCGAAGTATGAGCCGACGCGTCCGATGAAAGGCATCGGCGCACACATGATCGGGATGGTCACGGCGCAGGAAATTCGCGCGAATCTCGGCGACATCACGGTGTCGGGGAAAACGTGCAGCGAGTGGATTTCAGCGAGCATCGCGGAGATCGAACGGGACTTTCTAAAGCCCGAACACGAAGCGCTGATGGAAGTCGTCGCGCCCGATGGCTCGGTGATCGACCACATCGACGGACGCACGTTGAACCCCGGCCACGCGATTGAGTGCGCGTGGTTTATCATGCACGAAGGTCGCTATCGCAAAGACCCGCGCCTCATCGCGCTCGGCGCGAAGATCCTCGATTGGATGTGGGCTCGGGGCTGGGACAAAGAACACGGCGGTCTGCTTTATTTTACGGATGTCTTCGGCAAACCCGTGCAGGAATACTGGCACGACATGAAGTTCTGGTGGCCGCATTGCGAAGCGATCATCGCGACGTTGCTCGCGTGGAAACTGACCGGCGAACCGCGCTACGCCGCGATGCACGCGCAAGTCCACGACTGGAGTTTTGCCCATTTCCCCGACCGCGAGCACGGAGAGTGGTTCGGCTATTTACACCGCGACGGCAGCGTGTCGCAGCGAGCAAAAGGCAATATGTTCAAAGGTCCGTTCCACCTGCCGCGGATGCTCGCCTATTGCTGGAACGAGTGCGCGGAGTGATGGCGACCTTCTGCAAAGATGCGCCAGTCGAGAGTCGGCATCAGGTTGTCGCGAGCTTCCGTGGCGGCGAGCATTGATTCGTCCACGTTCGCTGTGGCGATTTCGTCTGCGAGTGTCTCAAAGCGGCGCAGATGTGCGCGTGTGCGAGCGGTCGCGTATTCGCGCGCGGTGCCTGCACGCATGAGGAATGCCCAGTCGCTGGATTGCGCGAGGAGGAGCTCGCGGGCGAGCTGACGGAGCGCCCGGTCGATAATTTCCGATGGCTGCTGAGTTCGCGCGAGCTCTGCCATTCGCTGCTCAGCGGCGTGGAGCAGGGGATAGATCCACGCGTTTTCCGGATCGAGCCACACGCCCCAGTGCCCGTTGTCTCCCCAGCTCGATGCGGCGGGTTGGACGACTTGATGACGATCGAATTTTGCGAGGTATTGGGCCGGCGTGGTGAGCGGAACATCCTGCGAACCTGCGCAACGACGCAAAACAGCCTCCAGCCAATCCGGCCCCTCGAACCACCAATGCCCGAAAAGCTCCGCGTCGAACGGTGCAAAGATGACGGGCGGAACGTCCATTTGCTCGCGCAACGTGCGCAATTGTGCGGCGCACGCTTCCACAAAATGTGCGGCGTGTTGCTCGACGGCGACCATCGCGGCGGCGCGATCGTAGTAGTCCTTTGGGTCGCTTCCGGTGATGCGGTGGATCTTCAGCCCGGTGAATTTCCGGGTGCCGCCGGGTAAAAAAGGATGCAGCGCATCAAGCGGCGCGTCCCAGCCAGCATCGCGGTAAAATTCCCGGTAGGCGGGGTCGCCGGGATAGCCGTCTGTCGCGCTCCAAACTTGTCGCGCAGATTCACGGTCGCGTCCGAATGCAGCGACTCCCGACGGCATAAAGACCGGAGCCCAGACTGCGTAAATGGGCGTGGGCTTTGCGCGTGCGATGCCGTGGGCATCGAGCGCGGTCCAGCGCAGGCCGTGCGCGGCGAGCACATTGTCGAGCCCCGGCGTGTAGGCACATTCTGGCAGCCAGAATCCAGCGGGCTCGCGGCCAAACATTTCGCGATGTGCTGCAACGCCGAGCCGCACTTGCGCTTCTACGGAGCCCGATTTCGCCATGAGCGGGAGGAATCCGTGAGTGGCAGCGCAGGCCACCAATTCGAGCCCGTGGTCTTGCAGTTTTCGGAGCGCGCCGACGATGTCGCGCTCAATGAGTTCCCAACATTCGCGAACGCGAAACAGCCACAGGAGTTGAAAGCGCGCAGCATCCGCGCCTGGATTGCCGGCCATGCGCCGCACTTCACTCTCGGTGAGCGCGACAAGCCGAGTGAGGTGTTGCTCATACCGCGCGATGAGCAGCGGATCGCGCAACATGTGGCCGAGAGTCGGCGTCACCGTCATCGCCAGACGGAATGGCACGCCTTCCTCCGCGAGGCGGAAGAGCAGTTCTACGAGTGGAAGATACGTCTCGGAGATTGCCTCGAAGAGCCAGTCCTCCTCCAGAAAGTGTTCATGCTCCGGGTGCCGCACGTACGGCAGGTGGGCATGAAGCAGAATCGCCAGCACGGCTAGCTTTGCGGCACGACGACTTTGCGGGCGAAGATGCCGTCGTAGCCGGGAACAGACGCCTCGATGATGTAGGTTTTCCCTGCGGTCATATTGCGCGTGGAAACGGTGGTGGAGTATTCGAGGCGCTCGTTTGGATTGATCACAACGAAGCTCGCTTCGCGCTCGATGCGCTGGTCGTCGGACCAACGTTGAATGACTTTGCCGTCCTCCGTTTTCACAAGAACCTCGATGTGCTGGGTGGTGGGAAAATTGAACTGCAAACTCTGCGCGGCCTTATTGGTCACGAGCACCGTTGCCTCGATGGATCGTGTGCTGGAAGTGTGGATGACGTCGGGCTTGATCTGGATGGATGTCTCCAACTGACGGTATTTTGAACCGGCGTTCTTCGATTTGGATTTTGAAAACGGAGCGCTGACGAGGTTCTTCGTCGAGTGCCAGCCTTTGTCCGCGCCGGACTTAGTCGTCTCCCAAACGGCGCTCGTACCTTTCTGAGTGCTGGTCCACGCGCGCTCGAGAAAGCCCGGCTTCCGCGCGGGTTGTTGCGCGGGTGTGGAGCAGCCTGCTGAAAAGGCGACGAAGGCGATGGAAAGAATACGCAGATACATGACATGACTGTGGGCGCTCCGATGGTGGGTTGCAAATCGCATTTGGCCCGCCATGCTCCGGGGAATGAAACTTTCCGTTCGTTTCGCGCTTGTCCTTTTCGCCGCCGCATCACTCGGCATGTCGGGTAAACCGAAGGTCACTGTTCGCTTTCATTCCGAGACCAACCGGAATGATTCGAGCAGCTTCGCCTCACCGGTAAAGCTCCACTACGCGAACCGCGAGGCGTTCATCAATCGCGTCCCTGATTTCTCGGAGCGCAACATCAAAGCCATATTCCTGTGGAAGAACGCGGATGGGAAATGGGGCTGCGCGTTTAAGCTGAACGACAGCGGGCGCATCCGTCTGGAGACGCTGAGCAGCGACAATCGGGGATCTGCGATTATCGCGCTCATCGGCACGAAACAAGGCGTGCATCAGGTCGTCGATATGGTCATCGACCGCCCGATTACCGATGGGATCGTGACGATTCCCACGGGTATTACCGACGTCGAAATGCTCGTCCTGAAGAGCCAGTTCCCCGTTTTAGGATCCGTGAAAGGTAAGAAAAAAGAAGAGCCGAAACCGCAGGACCTGACCGACTGGCGGATGGATCGCAATCGCGAGACGCCCGCCAAAAAACTCCCGCCGCTCCCGGTGGAGGCCGCGCGGAAAAGCAAACGGCCTGCACCGGAGCCGGACCTCCCGCGAGTGGCGGATTGAGCGATGCTCACGAAGATCAAGGTCCGGCATTTTCGTTGTTTCGAGCAGTTTGAGTGGGAGTTTGGGAGTGGGCTGAATTTCATCATCGGCCCCAACGCACACGGCAAAACTTCGCTGCTGGAGTCCGCGTGCATTTTGCTCCGGCTGCAATCGCCGCGCGTCGCGTCGCTGGCCCGTGTCGTGCAGCACGAGAAGCGGGGCTTTGTGGTGGATGGATTTTTTTCGCAGCGGCACCTTCAGTTTTACTACAGCACGCAGAAGAAGAAACTGGCGCTCGATGGCGTCGAGCAGACGAATGGAAAAGAATGGCTCCAGCTCGGGCGGGTGGTGTGGTTTGGCAATGAGGACATCGAGCTCGTGCGCGGGTCGGCGGATAAGCGGCGGAAGTTTCTCGATTTTGTCGGCGCGCAGCGCGATGCGGGATACCGCACATCGCTCCGTGCGTTTGAACATGCGCTGCGTTCGCGCAACCAATTGCTGAAACAGCCGTCGCCGCGGTGGCGGGAAATTGCGGCGTTTGATGGACCGCTTATTCAGCATGGCGACTACGTCCGCACGGTGCGGCACAATTTGCTCGCCGAGTTGCAGGCGGACGCAGATGCCGCGCACTTTGCAATCAGCGGGCAGCGCGAGAGTCTGCGGCTGGAATACGTTCCGGGCGATCAGGGTAACTTTGCAGCGGCGCTCCCGGCTGCACGCACGGAGGATGCGCGGCTGCGGCAGACGACGGTCGGGCCGCATCGCGATGACGTCCGATTTTTTCTCAACCAGCTCCCCGCGGACGACGCGAGCGAGGGACAGCAGCGCACTCTTGTCCTTGCGCTGAAGCTCGGTGCGACGCGATTGCTGGAGCGGCATTTCGGGATGCCGCCGCTCCTTTTGCTCGACGACATTTTCGGCGAGCTCGACCCCGGCCGACGCAACGCGCTCCTCGCCGCGCTGCCGGCTTCCGCTCAAAAAGTGATCACCACTACGCACCTCGATTGGATGCCCGAGGCGGCGAGCGCACAAGTCCTGAGGCTCGATTCCGGCAATGCGTGATGCATTCGATTTGACTCCGCAGCCGAGGGGCAGTCTTTTCGGCGGCTGATGGGAGCGCCAACACGGAGACAAGCGAGACGCAACGAGTCCGAGGGCTCGGAATTGCAGGCTGCCTGCATGGAGGCATTGCGCGCGGTGTTTGTGGAAAAACAGACGCTGGACCGCGCTGTGACGACGATTTTGAAAGCGCGGAGACGCTGGGAACCGAAGGAGCGCGGCGCGTTTATGACGGCGATTCATTCGCTGGTGCGATCGTGGCGCGATGCGTGGAACAGCGCGGGATTTGACGATGGTACTTTTCTGAACCCGATGGCGTTCACGAAGCAGCGATTCCAGAAGATCTGCACCCTGTTCGCAGGGAAACGGATTCCCCGGCGCGGCTGCAATGTGCCGGACTGGATGAATGGCGTCGGCAGGCAGGAATTGCCCGACGACTGGCTGCGGGTGCGCGCAGCGATGGACGAACCGGCGGCGCTTTTTCTGCGCGTGAATACGCTCCGCGCACAGCCGGGCGCTGTCCTCGCGGCGTTCAAGGACTCACCGCATTCGTGCGAGGCGACGCCGACTCCGGGTGCGTTGTGTGTGACGGGACGGGGGGATTTTCATGATACTCTGCCGTTTAAGAATGGGTGGTTCGAAGTGCAGGATGTCAGTTCGCAGCGAGTCGCGCCGTTCGTCGGGGCGCAACCGGGGATGCGCGTGATCGATGCGTGTGCCGGTGCGGGCGGGAAGACCCTGCATCTCGCAGCGTTGATGCGAAATAAAGGCCGCATCGTGGCGCTGGATGTCTCGGCCCCGAAGCTTGAGGAGCTGAGGCGCAGAGCGGCTAGGGCGGGTGCGGATACGATCGAGACGCATGTGATTTCTGATCCCAAAATGGCGAAGCGCTTTCACGGGACAGCGGATCGGGTTTTGATCGATGCGCCATGCTCGGGTCTCGGCGTCGTGCGGCGAAATCCGGACATCAAATGGAAGCTCACGCGGGACGAGTTGGAGCGTCTGCAACTTTCGCAGGCGGAGTTGCTGCGCACTTACAGCCGCTTCGTGAAACCCGGCGGGAAGCTGGTTTACGCGACGTGCAGCATCCTGCCCTCCGAAGGCGAGCGGCAGGTGGATGCGTTTTTGGAGGAAAATCCGGCGTGGAAGCTGGAGGCGGAATCGCGGCTACATACCGGCGATAACGGGGGCGACGGCTTTTATATGGCGCGGTTGACGACGTAGGGATTGCGTTGGCGCTGAAGATGAAGCATCACGCACGTATGCGACTGCCATCGGGAATGCGAATGGTGAACCTGCTTTGCGGGTGGTGGACGGTCGTGGTCTTTGCGTTCCTTTACATCCCGATCATTTTGCTCGTCGTGTATTCGTTCAACACGTCGCGGTTGAACGTGAATTTCGAAGGCTTCACGCTCGAGTGGTATCGCGAGATGTGGGCCAACGATCAAATCCGCCGGGCGCTCGGAAACAGCGTGAAAGTCGCCGCGTGGGCGACGGCGATTGCGGTGGCGCTGGGAACGACGGGCGCATGGCTGCTCTACCGGTACAAGTATCGCTTCAAGCGGCTCTGGGAGACGCTCCTTTTCATCCCGATGGCGATTCCTGAGATCATCATGGGCGTGTCGCTTCTCATCCTTTTCAGTGCCGTTGATCGTCCGCTCAATACGGCGCTCAACTCGGTTTTCGGCGTGCCGGAGTCCCCGCGCTTCGGGCTTGGTTTTCTTACGGTCGTCATCTCGCACGTCACGTTCTGTTTCCCGTTTGTGCTCGTCGCGGTGCAGGCGCGATTGGCGGATGTGGACCCGTCTTTGGAAGAGGCCGCGATGGACCTTGGAGCCACGCCGTTTCAAGCTTTTGTGAAGGTCATGGTTCCTTACATGATGCCCGCGATCATTTCCGGCGCATTGATGTCTTTCACGCTATCCATGGACGAAGTACTGGTGACCTATTTCGTGAACGGCCCCGAATCGAAAACACTGCCGCTGGAGATTTACGACCATGTGAAGAAGGGATTGAATCCAATGCTCAACGCCGTGTCTGCGCTTTTCATCGTTGTCACCGCCGCTGTGGTCGTCATTGCCGATCGTCTCCGCCGGTGGAATCGCTAGTGCTGGTTCAGTCGTCAGCGAACGGTAAGCCCTTGTTTTGTCGCAACCGGTTCGGCGTCGCTATCAGCCGTGCAACGAACCACCGTGAAACCATCCTGCGAATTCCTCAATGCGCTCCCGACAAAGCACTACGGCGATGTGAGTCCGTGACGGATGGCGTATTTTGTAAGGCCGGGAATGTCGTTGATTCCGAGTTTGTTCGCGAGGCTTGAGCGGTAGTATTCGACCGTCCGCACGGTGACGCCCATTCGCTGGGCGATGGCCTTTTGCGGATGGCCCTCCGCGATCATTTGCAAAACGACGATTTCACTGTCGTTCAAAATGCTCTTCATGTCCGAGGCAAGATTGGCCTGCACGCCCATGGCGCACGCGGTGAAGAAGCTGCCGCCGGTGCAGACCGCTTTGAGCGCTTGGCGCAATGTGTCGAGGCTGTCCTCCTTATGCACAAAGCCGTGGGGTTTGCACTGCATGACCTCTGCAATGATATCCGCGTTGTTGGTGCCGGAATAAATGAGAGTCCGGGTCTGGCAGCCCTCCGAGTGAATGCGCCGGATGATTTCTATGCCGCTCAACTCCGGCAGCATGATGTCGAGGATCATGACTTTGGGCCGGAGCGCCTTGCAAACGTGGAGCGCCTCGAAGCCGGATGACACTTGGGCGACGATGTCGTAAGGACCCTCCCGCGGAATCACGAAGGCGAGCATCTGGCGGATGGACGTATGATCGTCCACCAGCATGATGCTGGTCCGTTCCGCAGATATCTGCGTTGGCTGTTCCGATGGTGAAGGCATTTGATTTCCGATGTGTTCCAACCGCTATATTTGCGAGGTGTTACGGTTGCTCTATGGAGCAGGATTGGCACCCACAATGGGATTTTGACAAGTGCGATCTCTACAAAAACGATTTCGCACTGATGATAAACACCTTTCCAGTGTTTTCCCCGGTGAAAATCAGTAGTTTCCACAGTTCAAATCAAGCTAAGCAGATGATACCGACACGTGAATATCGCATTCTCGAACAGCGGAGCGACATTGCTGGAGATGACATCAAGAAAGATTTTTATCAGCCGCTCAATGGTGCTTTTTCCCATCAGTTTGCCATTTTAAGAATCCGACCGAATCCCGTTATCCTCGATCGTCGCGAACCCGCCGAGTAGCTGCGGGTATCGGCAGGTGCACTTGTTATGGGCGGGTTCGCCTTCGCGACAATCTGCGGTTCACGACGTCGATGATGTCGCGCATTTCGCGGAGCTTCAGCAGATTGGCGACGGCGGCAAAAGCTGCGACAGCCAGAAATATGGTCATACCGAGACTCAAGAGGCGGATGAAAAAGCTCATCTCCAACCATCTCGAAAGAAACAGCCAGTCGCAGCCAAGGCAAACGAGAGCGAGTGCGTCGGTTGCAAGGAAGACTTTCGCGAGTGTGCCGATTAATTGGTTCGTCCGGAGATGCCCTGTCGCTTTGCGCATGAACCAATAAAGAAGCGCGAAATTCGTCAGCGCCACGCAGCCGGTGCTCATTGCCAGCCCCTCGTGGCCCCAGCCGAGGCTCACGAAAAGCGAGTTGAGGCCGTAGTTGAGAGCGATGGAGAAGAAGCTCACGTACATCGGAACCCGCCACCGATCGATCGCGTAAAATGCGGGCGCGAGCACTTTCATCCCGGCGTAGGCCGCGAGACCGAGCGCATACCAGCGGAGCGCGTGTGCCATTTCGATAATGTCTAGCCGGGCGACTTTCTTTCCATGCTCGAAAATGATGCTCATGATCGGCTCGCCCAGCAGCCATAGCCCGACGCTCGCCGGGACGGTGAGAAAAAAGACGAGCCGGATTCCCCGAGCGAGATTGGCGCAGAATTCATCGCGGTTTCCGACCGCCGCATTTCTGCTGAGGAGTGGCAAAGTCACAGTCGCGACGGCGACGCCAAATACACCGAGCGGAAGCTGCATGAGGCGGAACGCGTTGCTCAGCCAGACGACAGCACCCGGTTGGTGGGTAAGATAGGAGGCAAAGCTGGTGTTCACCATGACGTTCACCTGCACCGCACTCGCAGCGACGACGGCCGGTGCCATGATTCGGAGAACCTCCATCACCGCCGGGTCCCTGAAATTAAAATCCAGCCGCGGTCGATAGCCAGCGCGGCGCAGCGAGGGGAACTGAACGGCAAGCTGCATAAAACCTCCAATGAGCGTGCCGTAGGCGAGCCCGAAAAGAGCGCGTCGCCCGAAATCATGATCGAGAAACCAGCCGATGGTGAGACCACCCGCGATGCTGCCGATATTGAAAAATGCGGACGCCATCGCAGGCCACCCGAACACATGCTTCGCGTTCAACATGCCCATGATTTGCGCGGCCAGCGAAACCATGAGGATGAAGGGGAACATTGTCATCGTGAGTTGCGCAGTGAGGACCGCATCATCGCCCACAAAACCGCCCGCGATCATGCTCACGAGGAAAGGTGATAAGGCCATCCCGAGAAGGGTAATCAGGCCCATCACGATCAGCGTGAGCGTGCCGATCCGATGGGCGAGCCGCCACGCCGATGCGTCGCCTTCCGTCGCGATCTTTCGGGAAAAGACTGTGATGAATGCGGTGGAAAGCGCGCCTTCCGCGAAGAGGTCCCGCAGCAAGTTTGGGATACGAAACGCGGCGGTGAAAAACTTCAGGACTGCGGGTCCAAAGAGCGTCGTGAGTGCAATCTCCCGGACTAATCCGAGCACCCGCGAGCACATCACCGCGATAGCGACAATCGCGGTAGCCTTTCCGGTCCGCCCGGTCTGCTTTGCCGTTTCCGAAATCTCCTCAGCCATTCGCGCAAGCTTTTCTCAGGCGGTCCATGATGGCGATGCCGATACCGATTTCGGGGACGGATTCGGCGACGATGCGATCTAGGCCGAAGTTATCGAGCCGCCGAAGTTTTTGAAAAAGAGTCGCCGCCGCTTCCTGAAGGCTGCCTGTAGGACTGAGAACTTCGACATTGCGAAACGCACCGACATCGTCGGCGCTGCACCACGCGAGCAGCCCGGCTTTTTCCTCGCCCTTCCACCACGGGAGCGAGTCGGGCGGCAGCAGCTCCATGGGCGTCCGCGGCGCGTAGTGGCTCTTCATTTGGCCCGGCGCGAGTGGCTTCATGCCGGAGGCGATCGGAGCGACCTCGCCGAACTTGGCGAGGTCATCAATGGAAATCGGTCCGCTTCGCAAGATGTAGATTTTTTGCTGATGGACGAGCACGATGGTGCTCTCGATTCCCAGGGTGGTTCTGCCGCCATCCACGATGAGTTGAATGCGCCCGTCGAGCTCCTCTTTCACGTCTGCGGCGCAAGTCGGGCTGATGCGCCCGAAGCGATTCGCGCTGGGGGCCGCGAGCGGTTTCCCGAAGGCTTTCACGATGTGCGAGAACACAGGATGCGCGCTCATTCGCACGGCAACTGTCTCGAGCCCGGAGGTCACAATATCGGGCACTTGGGGCTGGCGCGGAAGGACGATCGTGAGGGGCCCCGGCCAGAATTTGCCGATGAGTTTCTCCACAAGTGGCCAGTCTTCGTCCGGGATTGAGGTGAGCTGACTCAGCCAGTCGATCGACGGAATATGCACGATCAGCGGATCAAAAAGCGGACGTTCCTTGCTCTGAAAAATGCGGAGGACGGCGTTCACATTCAACGCATCCGCAGCGAGGCCATAGACAGTCTCCGTGGGCAACGCCACGGGTTGGCCGGCTTTGAGCAGACTGACGACGGGCTCAGTAACCTGGGCGAGTGCGGCTGGTGAAAGGGCGGATGCAATGGTGGTCTGCATAGTGGTGATTGTTGCTCACGCAACAAGCGCGGCTCGTGCCAGTCTCGCATTCTTCGCAGCCGTCTCGACATCGCTCGCGGTGGCGGTGATGTGGCCCATTTTCCGGCCCCTTTTGGGCTCCGCTTTTCCATACAGATGAAGATGCACGCCGGGGACCGCGAGAGCTGCCGCCCAGTCCGGCGTGCCGGTGCGGCTGTCGAGCCACACGTCGCCGAGCAGGTTCGACATGGCGGAAGGCATCATCGAATCCGTGCTGCCGAGCGGAAGCCCGCAGATCGTCCGCACTTGCTGCGCAAACTGCGAAGTCACGCTCGCGTCGAAGCTAAAATGTCCGCTGTTATGCGGGCGCGGCGCGAGTTCGTTAATCACGATCGAGCCGTCGGCCAAAAGGAACATCTCCACCGCGAGAACGCCGACCAGATCAAGCGCCAGAGCCACGCGCTCCGCCAGAACGCGCGCAGCGGAAGCCACGCTTTCCGAAATGCGCGCGGGACAATACGTGATGTCGAGAATGTGGTTGGCGTGTTCATTTTCGCACACAGGCCACGTGGCCATCACGCCATCCACGCCGCGGCAAACGAGGACGGAAATCTCACGTTCAAATCGAACGAACCCTTCTAAAACAGCGGGCGCTCCCTCGAATGGCATCCACGCTTCGGTAAGGACTTCGCCCGGCATCAGCTTGCGTTGGCCTTTGCCGTCGTAGCCAAACGCCGCAGTTTTTAGCACGCCCGGAAGTCCGATTTCTGCCGCTGCGGCGATGAGCCCGTCGGCGGAATTTACGATGCGAAACGGCGCGACTGGAAGCCCGGCCCCGGCGAGAAATTCCTTCTCGCGCAACCGATGCTGGCAGATGTGAAGAATGCGCCCCGCAGGCCGGACGATGCAGTGTTCCGCTGCCCACTCGATGGTGCGCGAGGGCACATTTTCAAACTCAAACGTCAGCACAGAAATGCCCTTCGCAAAGTCGCGCACGGCGGCCTCGTCGTCGTAACTCGCAGTCACTTCGCGGTCCGCGATTTGGCCCGTGGGTGAATCAGAATCCGGTGAGAGCGTGTGGACGCGGTAGCCCATTTTGCGCGCCTCGATGGCGAACATTCGTCCGAGCTGCCCGCTGCCCATCACGCCGAGTACGGCACCCGGTAAAATTGCGTCCGCTTTGGTCATTCGCAGGGAGTTACATGCGCAAATCAGTGGTTGTCGAGCGCGCGCTCAACTGCCGAAGACCTCCGCTTTGGAAAATACCGAGACGAGATGAAAGCCCTTCTCGGCAAACTTTTCGCGTCCACCGGACTCGCGGTCCACGAGGCACGCCACGAGATCAATGATGCCGCCTTCCGCCTCGATGGCCTCGATTGCTTGCAGCGTCGATTTACCGCTCGTGATGACATCGTCCACCACGACGACGTGATCGCCTTTCTTGAAATTCCCCTCCACGCGCTTTCCTTGGCCGTGATCTTTCGCCTGTTTGCGCACGCAAAAAACCTTCAGCCCTGCCTCGCCGTCCACATTCCACGACGCGATGCCCACGGCCATCGCCACAGGGTCCGCGCCCATCGTGAGTCCGCCGACAGCGACCGGTTTATGTGACCCCAGCGCGTGACGAATTTTCGCGTAGAGAACCTCGCCGAGCAGCACCGCAGCCTCCGGATTCATCGTGGTGATACGGCAGTCCACGTAGATGTTGCTCTTCGCCCCGGAAGCCAGGGTGAAGTCGCCGTGGAAAACGGAGTCGCGCTTTAGGAGTTCCAAAAGTCGGTTGCGTGATTTGTCGAGATCGCTCATGCGCCCCGTGCGTAACCGCGCCAGCCCGCGAGTGTCAACGCATCGCGACTTGCGGCGCACGATATTGCAGCGCTATCAAAGCCCGCAGTGCTCTATTTCGACCACAACGCCACACATCCGCTCAGCGCCGCTGCGAAAAGCGCGTGGCTCGACGCCGTGGAGAAACACGGTGCGAATCCCTCATCGCAGCACCGTCCCGGCCAGCGTGCCGACGCCGCGCTCGACGCCGCCCGCGCAACGCTCGCGCGGCATCTCGGCTGTTCGGCGGATGCGATCGTTTTCACGAGCGGCGCGACGGAATCGGGCAATGCTGTGCTTCACCACATCGCCCAAGCGGAAGGCGAAATATGGCTTTCGGCAATCGAACATCCGTGCGTGCTGGAAGCCGCGCAACAATGGCTGCCGGGCCGTTGCCGCGAATTGCCCGTCCTTCTCGACGGCACGCTCGACCGCGATTATCTCGTCGATGCGCTGCAAAAAAGCCGCCCGGCGCTCGTAGCCGTGATGGCCGCGAACAACGAGACCGGCGTTCTTCAGCCGTGGCCCGCAGTTCACTCGCTCTGCGAAAAACACGGCGTCGCGTTCTTCTGCGACGCCGCTCAGTGGATGGGAAAAATGACCGCGTCCGGCCTCGGCGCGTGCGAGTTCGTCGCGGGTTGCGCGCACAAATTCGGCGGCCCGCCCGGCGTCGGCTTTCTCAAATGCCCGACCAATTTTCACCCATTGCTCGCAGGCGGACCGCAAGAAGATCGCCGTCGTGCGGGCACTCAAAATGTCCCCGGAATCCTATCCATGATCGCCGCCCTGGAAGCCTGCCAGCCTCGCAGCTCGGACGATCGTGTGTGGTTCGAAAACGAATTACTCGCCGCTCTGCCAGCGGTTCGACTACTCGGGCATCGGGACAATGTTTTGTGGAATACCGTCTGTGCAACCATGCCGGAGAGCCCGGACTGCCGACGCCGCTGGGTCGTCGTTCTCGATCGTCTCGGCTTCGCAGTTTCCACCGGTTCGGCATGCGCCAGCGGAAAAGAAAAACCGTCGCACGTCATGCTCGCGATGGGTCAATCCGAGAGCGAAGCCAGCCGCGCACTACGGTTCAGCAGCGGATGGGAAACGACGCGCGATGATTGGGCGCAATTGCTCGCCGGAATCGTGAGCGCAGCCCGCGAACTCGGCGCTGCGAAATAGTGGGTTGTGCTTTCCAAGATTCAGGCGGGACGCACACCCTACAAGCGGCCCGTCGTTCGTTTTTGCACAAGATGAACAAGCGACACCTGCGGCGGATAAGCCAATATCGCGTGAAGCCATTCGCAATCGAGACGAGCGCGCAGTTCCGCCACGGCCCGCCGCCTTTGCCCATCAAAGATCCGGAGATGCTGAAAAAGGAAACCGATGCTGTGTTGGAGCATAGTGCGAAGCTCACGAACGAGCAGAAGGCGGTCGTGGAGCTTATGCGCAACGGCCCCCAGAGCACTGGCCAGAGCGGGCACTGGCTGCGCTTTGCACATGTGCGTTCGCCGCGTTTCAACGTGAAAAACGGCCAAAGATTCTCGTCTCGCGAGCGCAACTAGCAGCAGCGATTTGGCGACGTGAACTGCCGCTCGGTCGCGCTGAGGAAGACGTTGCGCCGAGCCTTTGCGGGGTCTTTTGCGC
Organism: Verrucomicrobiaceae bacterium; assembly: GCA_043728745.1. Classification (GTDB taxonomy): domain Bacteria; phylum Verrucomicrobiota; class Verrucomicrobiia; order Chthoniobacterales; family Chthoniobacteraceae; genus SXWH01. Next base: position 5,810 of record JAYTMG010000624.1, on the reverse strand, counting down.
ACTCGCAGGCTTGTGCGATTCGCTCGCGTTCGATGGCGGCTTCTCCGCTGACTTCTTTGATTAGCAGCGCGCTCAAAGCGATCGCGCCCAGCGCGTGGCCGGGTGCGGCGGCTTCGAGCGGGATGAAGACGGGCTCGGTCTCGGCGAGGTCCGGCTTGCGCGATCCGCTGAGCAGACGCAGCCACTCCCGCACGCTGACGGCGACGATGATGATCACGAGCGCGAGAAATGCGGCGGTGACTCCGGTGTTGATGAAGTTGTTCATCCGCTGTGCGCGTGCGCTTTTGAGAGCTTTGATTTTCAGCGCATCGTCCGGTGCGGCAGCGACTGCGGCTTCGGCTTTCGGGATGTCTTTGGCGAGGAGGTCGGCGGCTTTTGCGAGGAAACCAATCGATGGTTTTTCGTGCCAGATTTTCTGCACCGCTGCGGTGCCGGTGACGGTGAGCAACCACACGAGCGGCACCAGCGTGACCAGCGCCAGCGCAGGCTGCGCGCGGCGGATGCCCGTCTTTAGCAAGATGGTCGTGGCGAGGCACAGGGCGACGGTGGAGAGCAGTTGATTGGCGATTCCGAAGATGGGCCAGATGGCTTTTATCCCGCCGTCCGGATCGCGCACCGCGCCGATGAGGAAGTAGCCCCAGAGCCCGACCATGATTGCGCTGGCGAGAACTCCGGCGCCGATGTTTTTCACGTCGCCGAACCATTTGCTCACGCCGCCAAACGCATCCTGAAGCATGTATCGCCCGACGCGGGTGCCCGCATCGAGCGTCGTTAAAATGAACAGCGCTTCGAACATCAGCGCGAAGTGGTACCAGATGCCCAGCCACGCTCCGCTAAAGAACGGGAGGCGCGAGAAGAGCTGCGCCATGCCGAGCGCGAGCGTCGCTGCGCCGCCTGTGCGACCGACGAGCGTGTCTTCTTTTACGTCCTTCGCCAGGGTGTCCATCTGCTCGGCGGTGACGGCGTATTCCGGACCAAACGCGCTCGCTTTTGCGACGACATCCGCCGTGGTGCCTTTCATATTTACGCTGAGGTAAACGCCGGGTTCCAGCGTGCATGCAGCGATAAGCGCCATGATGGCTACGAGCGATTCCAGACACATCGCGCCGTAGCCGACGGACCGGGCGTGGCGTTCGCGGGCGATGATTTTTGGCGTCACGCCGCTGGCGATGAGCGTGTGAAAACCGCTGATCGCACCGCACGCGATGGTGATGAAACAAAACGGAAACAGCTTCCCCGGCACCACCGGCCCCGAGCCATCCACGAACTGCGTGAGCGCGGGCATTTGCAAATCCGGCAGCAAAATGAGCGTCCCCAGCGCGAGCGCGAAGATGGTCCCGAGCTTCATAAAAGTGCTGAGGTAATCGCGCGGCGCGAGCAGCAGCCACACGGGTAGCACGCTCGCCGCAAAGCCATAGACGATAACTGCTTTTGCGAGCGTGAGCGCCTCCAATTTGAAGAACGGACGCAGCGACGCGCTCTCGCCCACGAGCTGTCCACCCCACACGGCAGCCATCAAAAGAATCACGCCGAAAATGGACGCCTCCATCACTTTCCCCACACGCACCCAGCGCAAATAGCCGCCCATCGCCATCGCGATCGGCACCGTCGCCGCCACGGTGAAAACGCCCCACGGAGAATCCGCGAGCGCATTCACGACCACGAGCGCGAGCACCGCGAGCAGGATGATCATGATGGATAAAATCGCGATGGTCCCGACAACGCCCGCCGTTTTACTAATCTCGTCGCGAAGCATCTGCCCGAGCGAGCGCCCATCCCGCCGCATCGACGCCGCGAGGATGATGAAATCCTGCACCGCGCCGCCCAGCACCACGCCGATGAGAATCCAAAGCGTCCCCGGCAAATAGCCAAACTGCGCCGCCAACACCGGCCCGACCAACGGCCCTGGCCCGGAGATCGCCGCGAAGTGATGCCCGAAGACGATCCACTTGTTCGTCTTCACGAAGTCGCGCCCGTCTTCATGCACCTCGCACGGAGTCGCGCGGCGGTCGTCGAGCATCAGCACTTTGACCGCGATCCATTTGGAGTAAAACCGGTAGCCCAGCGTGTAAGTGCACAGCGCCGCGAGGACGATGTAGCCGGAGTTCAGCGGCTCGCCGCGCTTAAAGGCGATGGCGGCATAAGCACCCGCGCCGAGCAGGGCGATGAGGAGCCAGATGAATGTGGAGAGCGCTTTGTTCATAAATTATGGGAGGGGAGGGAATGACGAATGACGAATGACGAATGACGAAACGCAAGCGTGGCGGGATTGCTGGCTCGCTTGCGGCGCGATTCGTCATTCGTCATTCGTCATTCGTCATTTCCTAATCCAACTCCGGCGGCGGCCCTTCATATTCCTCCCGCATCGCTTCGCAGAGGGATTTCTCGTAAAAGAGGAAGCGCTTCGTCACGAACAGCGGGTCTTTTTGCTCCTTCGGGTCGAGGAACTCTTCGAGGAATTCCTCGATCGACTTCTCTTCGTAGTCCTCGATCTCGATTTTCCAGAACTCCTCCTTGAAGCCCATCTTGTGCGTCGCTTCGAAACACGTGAGCGCCAGCTCGAAATCGAGGTCGTCGAACTCGTCGCTGAACAACTCGGAAATCGTCGTCCCGGCGTCGCACTGGATCAGATCCTCGCTGACAAAGTGCAGAATCTCGATGAATGAGCTGACGTAAAAAGCCGTGGACATCTACTTTTTCTCCACCGCGCCTTTGACCATCGCGGTGAACTTTTCACGCGCTTCCTTCACCACGGCGATCGGGCCGGTCATCTTGATAAATACAGGGCCTTCCGCGTGCTCGATGATTGCGCCGAGCAGCGCAAACTCCGGCTCGTCCGTCGCAGGTCCGCCGAACTGTCCGCCCTTCATCGTGCCTTCCGTTGAGACCAATGTCACCTTCACGCCGCCGAGGTCGAGAGGCTCCGTCTTGGACGCACCTTCCGCTGCCGTGAACTGGCCGAACCAGCGCTGCACATTTGCCTGCACGCCGCCCGCCGGGCTCTCGGAGCCGAAGTGGAAAAATGTGACATCCGCCGGTTTGCCGCCGTCTTTCCCCGGCACCGCGAGTTGCGCCTTGCGCATGGCCGAGGCGGGCGGGACGGACTTCCATCCTTCCGGCAGGGTGAATGTGAGCGCGCTCACCGGGAATGTGTCTGCGGCGAAGAGCGAGATGGATGCGAAGAGCGAGAATGCGAGAACGGCGAGTCGTTTCATGAGGCGCGCACTAAAGCCGCCCCGAGGCTCGCGGGCAAGGCGTTTGCGCGAATCTCGCACTACGCGGGACGCCCAATGGCCCCACCGGCGGGACGGCTGTGCTACGGGCCGCTTTTACCCACGCCCGCTATTCCTCAGCTTCGGACGCTACTTTGGGAGATAGCGCGATGACTGCGCGCAGGCTGGCGAGGAAGAGACCGATCATCGCGACGAGACCGGCGAGTGGTGCGAAAATATTCATGAGGTTGGTTGGATTCATGTCGTCATCGTTTGAGCATGGAGGGTGCCATGTTCGCGCGGGATATTGACACTCGCGGAGCGGGTAGCGATGGCTGGGCGATGCACATTTTCGCAGGACTATGAGCGTCCGTCTCACATGGCTCACACTGCTCGCGCTTCATATCGCGCCTTTGCTGGTGGGCTGGCGCTTTGGCTGGGCTGCTGGGGCGGCGTGCATGTTTGCGATGCACGTCTGGATCGCGCTCTCGACGTTTATTCCGCGAATCAACATTTGGGGACGCACGTTGCGCTCTTTCCACACGTCGAAAAAGGAAGTCTGCCTGACGATCGATGATGGCCCGACTGCGGATACGCCGGAGATTCTCGAGCTCCTCGACGATGCGGGAGCGAAGGCGGTTTTCTTTCTCATCGGCAGCCGCGTCGCTGCGAATCCCGCGCACTGCCGGGCGATTCTGGAGCGCGGGCACCTGCTCGGCAATCACACGCAGACGCATCCTCGCGGGTGGTTTTGGTGCTACTTTCCAGCGGCGCAGCGGCGAGAAATCGCCGGGGCATCGCGGTCGATTCATGATGCTTGCGGTGCAGACGTTCGCATTTTCCGGCCGCCGGTGGGCTTTCGGAATGTGTTCAATGCGCCGATTCTGCGCGAGCTGAGTTTGCGGAACATCGGCTGGAGCGCGCGGGGATTTGATGGCATCGACACGGACGTGGAGCGCATCCTTCGACGCATCCTCGGGAGTCTCCGGCCCGGTGCAATCATTCTCCTTCATCAAGGAAAACCGTATCGCGCAGTGCTGTTGCGCCGGTTGCTCGGCGAACTAAAGGCTGGCGGATGGGAAATTGTGATCCCTCCCGAGTTGCGGTGAGACTCGATTGAGTTTGATTCCCGCTGCCCGCCCGTTCATCCAATACGGCCAACAACCCAAACCACTGTGGCCTTCACTGCCGACGAAGCATTTACACTCCTGACGAAAGCGAGCGCAAACGGACGCCTCGCGCACGCCTACTTGATCACGGGGCTCGAAGGCAGCGGCACGCGCGAACTCGCGATGCAGCTTGCGGCGCATCTGCTTGGCTGCAAGCCGTCGGAAGTCGCCCGGCAGCCCGACGCACACATCATTTCGCCGGAGTCGAGATCGCGGGCCATCACCGTGGAGCAGCTCCGCGAGGCCGAGAGCCAGCTCTACAAACGCGCGGAAAAAGGCGGCAACAAACTCGGCATCATCATCGATGCCGATCGGATGAATGTGCAGGCATCGAACGCGTTTCTGAAAACGCTGGAAGAGCCGCCGCCCAACACCCACCTGCTCCTTGTATCGACACAGCCCGACCGGTTGCTCGACACCATCCTCTCCCGCTGCATCGAAGTTCCGCTGCGCCCGACATCGCGGCGCGAACCCGGCCCGCGGCAAGTGCGGCTGATGAACTGCCTCCGCGATTTCTCGAAAAAAGTTGCGCCGGATTTGCAGCAGGCATTTGTCCTCGCACGGGAGTTTCAGGCTCTGCTGGCGGAGGCGAAATCGGAGATCAATGAAGGGAACGAGGCTGCTTTTAAGGATGAAGTGAAACGATTCAAGCAGACGACTGATGTTAGCGCGGCATGGATCGATTCGCGCGAGGATTACTACAAGGCGCTCACCGAGGCACGCTACCGGCAGGAGCGCGCTGCGCTCGTCGCGATCCTAGAGGAATGGTGGGGCGATATTTTGCGCCAGCAACACGCAGCGGATCATCTCGATCATCCTTCTTACTCGGCTGAAACGGCAGCGGTGGCCGGGCGAACCTCGACGCCGGAAGCGCTCCGCCGAGCCGGCGTCATCTCCGCGCTCCGCGACAATTTTGAGCGAAACGTGCAGGAAACTCTCGCTATCGAGGTCGCCTTTCTGGAAGCCTTTGCGGCCTAAACTACTGTGGGAGAAGCACTCTTTATCGCATTTTATCTACTCATCGGCATCGGACTTCCGGTGGCCGTGGTCGCGCTCAACGCCGTGGCGCTGGGGCGCACGGGGCGGCGGGGACTCAACGTAAAATGCGCCGTCGCGGCGTTCATCTACGGGATTGCCTGGTTGATTAGTGTCGGATCCCGCCCGCTCTTCATGGCAGGGAGCGATTATGTGCGGTTTACCCTGCTCGGAAGTTCGCTGATTTTATCGATCGTGAGCGCGACGATCGCACTGATCGGGATGTATGAAATCCGCCGCCGGCCAGGGCGCTGGACACGGGGATGGAAACGGGCCATTTGGTCGTTCTGGATGGGGATTCTGAACATGTGCGGGATTGCGGCTTTCTGTTATCTCGCCACCCATCCGGACAAACTGGAGCGCGTCTGGCGCTCGGTGTATTGAGCCGCGCTGC
>JAYTMG010000623.1:0-8142 GCA_043728745.1 Verrucomicrobiaceae bacterium | reverse complement strand
TAAAATTCGTGCGAGCCGACGACGTAGCTTTCGCTGCCGATTCCGAAGAGCTTGGGCTCCACGGCGTCGTAGTTGTGTTTGAGCGGTTTTTTGAAAACGGCATCGAGAGAATCGGCGAGTCGTTCGCGCGGGGCGAGGCGGTCGGCGGGCGTGTCTTTGTAGCCATCGGGGACCCACACGTTTGTGACGGCGGTCGAGCCGAGCGCTTTGCCCATCGCTGCGCCGATTTCGCGGGAGCGGCGGCAGTGTTCGATCCAGAAATTGCGGATGCCCTTGTCGCGGTGCGAGAGGGTGAAACCGTCGGCGGCTTTCGGGTGGGCGAAGCATGTCGGGTTGAAATCGAGGCCCATTCCGTTTTCGTGCGCCCATGCGACCCAGTTGGAAAAATGGTTCATTTCGATGGCGTCGCGGTCCACGCGTTTGCCGCCGAATTCGCCGTAGAACGCGTGGAGATTCAGCCGGTGTTTTCCGGGGATGAGCGAGAGCGCTTTATCGAGGTCGGCGCGGAGTTCGTCGGGCGTGCGGGCTTTGCCGGGATAGTTGCCCGTCACTGCGATACCGCCGCTGAGCGCCTGTCCGGTATTTTCAAAACCGCCGACGTCGTCGCCCTGCCAGCAATGCAGCGAGATGCTCAGTGTGCGGACTGCTGCGAGCGCGGCCTCGGTATCGACGCCGAGTGCGGCGTAGCGTTCGCGGGCGAGGTCGTAGGCTTTGGTGACAGGAGATGGTTTGGCCATAAGAATCGTCACGTTACGCATTTGAGCGGCGCGATGGAAAGGATGACTTCATTTGCGCGAACGTGTTGAAACCGAGCGCGCAACACCAGCGTCTGCTTTACGAATTGCGCAACTGTTGCGCGCTTCGCATGTTTTACTGTGATGATGAATACGAGAATACTTTTCGCGGCTTTTGCCGTTGCATTTCCGCTGTGCGCGGAGGAGTCGAAGGCGACGCCGGAGCAGCTCGATTTTTTCGAGAAAAAAATCCGGCCTGTGCTCGCGGACAAGTGCTACAAATGCCATTCCGAAAAGACGGAGAAAGTGAAGGGCGGGCTGGTGCTCGATACCCGCGAGGGCATCCGGCGTGGCGGCGATAGTGGAGCGGCGGTGGTGCCGGGCGATTTGAAAGAGAGCATTCTCATCGAAGCGGTGCGGTATCATAATAAGGACTTCGCGATGCCGCCTGAAAAAGAAGGCGGGAAGCTGCCGGATGCGATCATCAAGGACTTCGAGACGTGGGTTTCATCGGGCGCGGCGGACCCACGCGACGGCGCGGCGAAAGTGGTGAAAAAATATGACGCAGAGGCGGCGAAGCAATGGTGGGCGTTTCAGCCGCCACAAAAAACTGCGGTGCCTCAGCCCAAGGGTGCGGGCTGGGCGTATGGCGATGTGGACCGTTTTTTGATGGCGGGTCTGGAGGCGAAAAACTTGCGTCCGGTCGGCGACGCATCGCCGGATGCGCTGTTGCGGCGGATCTATTTTGACATCATCGGACTGCCGCCGTCGCCGAAGGAAGTCGGTGATTTTTTTGCGGATTGGAAAGCAGCGTCCGCGAACCCGCAGGCGGCCCGCGCGATGCAGCAAGCGGTGCTGGCAAAGTGGGTGGACAAGCTGCTCGCTTCACCGCAATTCGGCGAGCGCTGGGGACGCCATTGGCTCGATGTCGCGCGGTATGCGGAGTCGTCGGGGAAGGATGTGAATATCGCGTTTCCGCACGCGTGGCGTTATCGCGATTACGTCATCGGGGCGTTCAATGAGGACAAGCCTTTTGATCAGTTTTTGCGGGAGCAGATTGCGGGGGATTTGCTGCCCGCCAAACATGATGTGCAGCGGGCTGCGCAGCTTACGGCGACGGGCTTTTTGGCGCTCGGGCCGAAGGGGCTGAACGAACAGAATTCGCGTCAGTTTTGCCTGGATCTCGCGGATGAGCAGGTGGATGTGGTGTCGCAGGCGTTTCTTGGTTTGACGATTTCGTGTGCGCGTTGCCACGACCATAAATTCGACCCGATTTCGCAGCGTGAATATTATGCGATGGCGGGTATTTTTTTGAGCACGGAGACGAAGTATGGAACGGCGACTGCGATCCAAAATCGGCACTCATCGGAATTGGTGGAGTTGCCCGTTTCGAGCGGCGCAAAAACTGCGGGAAAGAAGCTCTCTGCGGCGGAACGCAAGGACAAGGAAGCGCGGCTCGCTGCGCTCAAAAAGGAGCAGGCGGATTTGCTGAAAGAGCGGTTTGAAGCGCGGCGGAACGGCAAGGAAGAGCCAGCCCGGCAGGGCGCTGCGCAACTTCGTCCGCTGGTCGTCCTTACTCAAATCGGCCAGATCGAGACGGAGCTGAAAGGCTTTGATGAAAGCGGCGAGGCGAAGGCGCTGGCGATGGGCGTGCAGGAACTTCCGCAAGGAAAAGGCGAGGCGCTTGCACGGGGCTTCGGTGATTTCCTGCGCCGTGGCCCGCAGTTCCGCCAGCCGCGACCGCCGGAGTTCGCGAGTATTCGCGATGCGAAACTTTATGCACGGGGCGACGCGGATAAGCCGACTGATGCGGTTCCGCGTGGATTTCCCGCAGTGCTGAGTGCCGGTGCGGCGACGATTTCGACGAGCGAGAGCGGGCGGATGCAGCTCGCGGACTGGCTCGTTTCGCCGACGAATCCGCTGACGGCGCGTGTCGTCGTGAATCGTGTGTGGCTGTGGGTTTTCGGGCGGGGACTTGTGGAGAGCGTGGACAATTTTGGCACGACGGGAAAGAAGCCGGGCAATCAGGCGTTGCTCGATTTTCTCGCGGTGAAATTTTCGACGCCAGCGGCGCAGGGCGGCTATGGATGGAGCGTGAAGCGGCTGACGCGCGACCTCGTGCTGAGCCATGCGTATCAACTTTCATCCGAGTATCTGCCCGCGACATTTGCGGCAGATCCGGAGAACACGCTGCTGTGGCGCGCGAGCAAGCGGCGGCTCGACGCGGAGTGCATTCGCGATGCGATGCTGGCTGCGAGCGGAAAGCTGGAACTGCAATCGCCGACGGGGTCCATGATTGCGACGAGCGGCGATGCGCCGATTGGCGGGCCACGGTTTCGCGGCATCAGCGAGGATCAGCTCATCAACAGCGGCGGTGCGGTGAATTACCGGAGCGTCTATTTGCCCGTCGCGCGCGATTTGCCGCCGGATGCACTTGCGGTGTTCGATTTCAGCGATCCGAATGCCGTCACTGGAGACCGCGAAAAAACGAATGTGCCGGCGCAGGCGCTCTACGTTTTGAATAATGAATTTGTCGCGCGCTGCGCTGGAAATCTGGCGGATCGCGTGATGGCTGCATTTCCGTCGAATGCGGGATTCGATCAGCGCTTGAACTATTGCTACTGGCTCACGCTTGGGCGAAATCCGACGGCGAATGAGAAATCCGCTGCGTGGAATTTTCTGCAAAAATTCCCCGCGAATTGGAGTCGCGGCGAGACTGCCCAGCCGGGTATGAAAGACGAAGCGGATATTCGTGCAGCGTGGCTGAGCCTTGGGCGCGCGCTTTTTGCGACTGCGGATTTCCGGTATTTAAACTGATACCACCTTCTGAAATTGAACGTCCGGTATGCGGAAACGAACGAATAGCCTGAATCACTGAACGCACCACGGACTCGATGTTCGCGAGAGCCACGCCAAAACACTCCACCGGGCTCTGCGCAAGATGCGCAGCGCGGCGGGCGGGACGCCCACCCTACCCGCCGCCCACCGATTTGAACGTGGGACATTTCTTTGTTTTCGGAAGATAGACTGACTACTCTTCGCGTAGCGCTTTCACCGGATCGAGACCCGCTGCGAACCATGCTGGGATTGCAGCGGCTGCGAGGCAAATGAGGAACGAAATCGAGCAAATGATTCCGACATCGCCAGCGGTGATTTGCGCGGGGATTTCCGAGAATAGGTAAATCTTCGCGGAGAAAATATCGATTCCGGCGAAGCGTGCGAGGAACTCACGGATTTCGTTTCGCAATGCCAGCACGGTGAACCCCGCGCCGACACCGACGATGTTTCCGACTATTCCAACGATTGCGCCCTGACCAAGAAAGACCGCGATGACCGCTCCGCGCGATGCCCCGAGCGCTTTTAAAATCCCGATCTCCCGCTTCTTTTGGACGATGACGGTGATGAGTGTGTTCGTGATCGAGAACGCCGCCACGACGACCATGATCATCATCACAAACATCATCATCGTTCGCTCGTTGGCGACGGCATCGAGTCGGTCTTTATTGGTGTCCATCCAGGAACTCACCCCAAGTTCAGGAGGAAGAGTCTCGCGGAGGGAATCAGTTGTCGCCTCCACTTTATATGGGTCCGCAGTCCGCAGCGCTACGGCGTGGACATCGCCGGAAAATCCGTAAGCCTGTTGCGCGAGTTCGATTGGCAGGATGACGTAGGACATGTCGTAATCCATCCGGCCTGTGACGATGAGGCCGGTGACGGTCAGTTCCATCGGGCGGATCAATTGCCGAATTTCCCCGATGGTTTTCGCGTTTGGGTCGTTTTTCTCGGCTCGCTTCAGCTCATTGAATGCCTCGCGCAAGTGGCTGCCCAAGGCGTTTACCGTGATTTTATCGCCGACTCGCACTCCGAGATCTTTGGCCAGCGTTGCGCCGAGCAGGCACTTGTCGCCTTCGAGATCAAATGTGCCGTGTTTGACGAAATTCCGAATGTCCATGAGCGACTCGTGCTCGGGGAGCAGGACGCCCAAAATTTGTGCCGTCTGGACTTGGGGTGCCTCACCCTCGAACTCTATAATGACCGGGCCGGTAACTATCGGCGATGCTCCGACGACGCCGGGACTTTTCAGCGCCATCTCGCGGACCGACTCCCAGTCCTGTAGCAGGCCGCCGCGCTGCGACACTTGGACGTGAGGCTCAAAACCGATGATCTTCTTTTTCAGCTCGAGCCCGAAGCCGGTCATCACAGCGATGACGACGATTAGCGCAGCGATGCCGATGACCACGCCGGTAATCGAGAGCACGGTGATAATTGAGACGAAACTGCGCTTGGGTTTTAGGTAGCGGAGCGCGAGAAAAAGGCTGAACGGAATATTCACGAAGGCGCGCACGGTGATGGAAGGGGCGCGGTGCGTCAATCACGCCTGTTTTTAACAGAAAATCTCGTTGACCAAACTGCGAGATTGCCGATAGTCACAGGGAAATCTCCAACCATGAAAAGAATTCTATCGTTTCTACTTTGTATCATCTTATTGAAGGCTCAGGCCTTCGCACTCCGCGGAGGTCCTCCTGGGGCGGACTCCGGCACCATCCTTGTCGGAACATACTCCGGCACGCTGATTCCGACGGACGCAAATCAGGGAACTGACGTCCTTGATTTCAACACCGGGGAAAAAATCGGGTCGATTAATTCGATCGGTCTTTTCAGCGTTGCTATGCCCACGTCGGGTCCAGGCACCGGGTCGTTTCTGATCTTCACGGAAGGCATATCTTTCGCAGGCACCATCACCGCAGTGGGCGACTCAGGTGCTGGAACCATCACAGGTCTTCTTGAAGCGACTTACGATTTTATTGATTTTGTTCGGGATGACCAAGGGAACCCTGTTCCATCAACTACCACGGATGCCAACGGAAACGTCACGACGACTTTCCCCACGCAGTCCTATCAGGCTGCGATTCGCGGTTCCTTGAATGCAACAGTGCAATCGTCCGCTGTTTCCATTGCAACCGCCTCACCTTTGTCTTCTAATTTCGGACGGATCGCTGGTACCGCTCAAACCGGTCGCATGTTCGTTGGCCCCCAAGGAGCGGGACAGTTGGTGACGGACAAGATTGTCACTTACACGGTGGACGGCGTGAAGCAGTCCCTCACGGCAGATGCGGGTGCGACCCTGACTGCCCCCGGCAACAATGTTGGTGGTGGCGGTTTCTTCCCTATCGTCCTCTTCTAAGTGGTTGGGACTGCTAGTAGATTAATTTCGCTGAAGCCTCGGGTAAACCGAGGCTTCACGCTTTTAGAGCTGATGACTGTGATTGTCATCATCGGCATTCTGGCGGTTTTGCTCATGCCGGCGTTTCTTAAACACCAAGAAAACGCTCGCCGGGTCGTATGTATGGCGCGGCTGAAAAGCCTCTACGTGGCAACATCGAGCTTTATGGGGAGCAACGATGGGAGATGGCCGCGCATCACGCCCACGATGAGCGAAGATGCGAAGTTCGCTCAGCAGTGGTACGACGTGGTCAGCCAGCATGGGCTTGGCTGGCAGGATCTCACATGCCCTTCTGTGCAGCGGAAGCTTGGAAGCCCTGATGTTTCCGACCCGACATTGCATCGGATGGATTACATAAGCACGTTTTTTGATGACCGCCCTGGCACTGCCATGAAATGGGCGTATATGCCTTGGTTTATGGAGCGCCAGGACATGCATGGCGGGCAACTTGTCATCATGACGAATGGAACCGTGGTGGACATCCGTGAAGCGCGCAGGCTCACCTCGCAGCCGACTCCTTAATCGTTGGCGGCGCATTGCAGCCTTGTTCATTCTGAAGAAGTAGAGCAAACAGACTGCGATGTTTTTTGACGCTGCAATCAATCCTTCGGAAATCGCACTTCTTCCGGAAAGAGACTTGGCCGAGACGACCTGTGTGGTCTTCGATATTCTCAGGGCGACATCGTCGATGATTACCGGTCTGGCAAACGGTGCAGTGGAGATTTGGCCGGTGCAAACGATCGAGCAGGCGCGCGAACTCCGTGCAAAAATGCCGGACATCATCCTCGGCGGCGAGCGAAACGGCGACAGGATTGAAGGATTCGACGTGGGGAACAACCCGCTCGAATACGCAGCTCTCAAAGGGCGGCGCATCGCCACTACTACGACCAACGGCACCGTCGCGCTCCGGGCCTGCGACGATGCGAAGCGCGTGCTCGTCGGAGCCATCCTGAATCTCGACGCATTGCGCGCCGAGATCGCTTTGGAAAAAAGCGTGCTGCTCGTGTGTGCGGGGACATTTGAGACGCTTGCGCTGGAAGATGTCGTAGCGGCGGGGATGCTTGCGCGGTTGTTCCCGGAAGCCGATTTATCCGATGCGGCACGGAGTTGCGTGGCGGTTGCGAATAGCTTCGCGACACCTCTCGACGGCCTTCTTGCGGCACGCAATGGACGAGCCTTGGCGGACCGCGGCTGGCGGGACCAAATCGAATGGTGCGCGGATGTCTCGCGTTTTTCCACGATTGGTGTAATGAATGGCGGCATCATACGCCCGGCATGAAAGAACCGAACCACAAAGCGCCCGGCCCGATTCGAGGGCTGTTGGACGAATTCGCGCGGATGCCCGAGGGGCGGCGCACGTTCGTCGCCGGGATGCTTGCCGTGGTGCTTCATGCGGTGGTTTTTCTTGGCGGTGGACTCGCGATTTTTCGTCTGCAACAAGACCACCCACCGACTAAGCCGCCGGAGAAAAAGCGTTCGCAGCTCGAAGTCACACTGTACACACCCACGCCGCCCCCGAAGCTTGCAGCGGCAACGCCCACGCCCGAGCCCGAGCCCGAGCTCATCACGCCGCAGGAAGCGATGCAGCTTGCGGAATTATTCCGGCTTTTGCCCGAGGAAATTCAGCAAGAATATGTCGATGTGGACGGCCTTGCGCAGAAGAAGAATCTCTCGAAGCGCGCCCTTCTCGAAAGCTGGGCCGACAGCGTCGCGGGCAGTCGCCTGCCGGGGAAAGGAGAAGGCCCGCTCCCTGCGCAAATGGGGAAAGAGATGCCGTTCACGAATTTCAAGGATCAGCAAGTATCGCTCGGGAAAGAAAAAACCCCGGCTGAAGCCGATCTCGACAGCCGCCTCCCTCAGTTGCCCACAAACCCCGCTGACATCCGCCCCATTTTCCAGCCGCAGCCGATTCCCCGCGAGGCGCTCGCACCGACTACAACGCAGCGCCCAATTCCCAAAGTTGCCGAGGTCGCAAAAGTGCGTCCAAAGGATGAGTCTGCCGCACCGACTCCAGCGCCGAGCCGACTGTTGCTCGCCAAGGCAACCACCCCGCCGCCGATTAAAAAAGTGCGCGAAGCCAGCCCGGATGAGATCCCGATGTTTCTCAACCAGCCGGAGCAAAAAGTGGTGCCCGATGTGAATCTCCGCCCTGAACCTCCGCCGGAGCCGTTGCGCCCAAAGCCA